>CAZETG010000008.1:0-34692 GCA_964514875.1 uncultured Candidatus Saccharibacteria bacterium
GCACACGGTTTGGGACCGTGAGGTCGCTGGTTCGAGTCCAGTCGCCCCGACCATTTTCTTTGCATTGATGTTATATGTATGAAATTTGTGAATAGTTTTTCTGCCGGTAAGGCGGTGGTTTTGGAGAAATTCCCCGAATTTAACGGGAGTTTTTTGTTAGGAGATAGTTCGGGCTGGGACAATTTCGCAGTTTACGTCGATAACAAATATATTTTCCGCTTCCCAAAGCGGGAAGATGCATTGAGGCAAATTAAACAGGAAGTTGAAGTTTTAAACAATATCCAGCATAAGTTACCCAACGATATTCAGGTTCCTCATTATCTTGCGAGCGAGCTTCAACGAGACTACCCTTTTGTCTATTACAAGATGATCCAGGGGATACCGCTGTCGCTCGAACTATATCAAAAGCTCAGCGACAGCGAAAAAGACCAGCTTGCTCAAAACATAGCAACATTTCTTAATATTTTGCATGGGGCCGAAAGCACGAGCTGTAGTAGCTTGAGAAAAGTTGATGCTCAATCACATTATCGTGATTTATACCAGCAAATTACAAAGAAGTGCTTTAAATATTTAAATGCCCAGGAACGTACGAAGAGCGAATACTTGTTTGCGAATTATTTTAATCACCCTGAGTGGCGACGCTTCGAGCCAACAGTCGTGCACGGAGACTTGTCAGAGAACCATATACTATTGTCACGTAACGGCATCGGTGTGATTGATTTTGGCGACACGAGCATTTTTGACCCGGCGATTGACTTAAGCTGGTTCTATATTTTTGATGAAGACTTATTTCGTAATGTGCTTTCAAGATATTCAGCCCACAAGGATGCCTGCTTTGAGCAAAGAATCAGGCAATTTTATGCGCCAATTATTCCGTACTATGGCATTATCTATGGAGAAGAGGCGAACGATCAAGAGCTTATTAACGAAGAACTTAAAGACTTAAAAAGTAATTTAGCGAAGATTTAGGTCATACTAAAATTTACGACAATGTATAGTCGAACAATAAATGGCTTCGAATACGAGTTAGATCCGTATCCTACAAATACGAGAAAGTCCGTAGAAGTGGTAGATACAATATGATAATGGAAGCTGATAAAGCAATAAAGGCTTGCGGTATTAGTAGCCGAGAATATAGAGACATTTTATTAAACTACAATCACTATAAAAGGTACGTTGAAGCGGAATATGGGTCGGTTGATAAGTTTATGCGAAAGTACAGGAAATGCGATTGTTAGGCTACGAATGCCAAACTACCTTTTGGGATGATTTCGATATAGCTGACCGTTTCGGATTGGAAGCTATACGAGATACATACAAACGAGCTAGGGCTGAATGGAAGAATGATAGAATCTATGGAGCAGAACTATCCATGGTGCTTAACCATAAATGTTGGTATTGATATAGTGAACCTCGCTCTAAACTTGGCGATAAATATGGCAAACTATATGCAGAGTTGTGGGAAGAATTTGATAGTTAGATACTAGATAACTGGAAAGGTGAGGATCTAACTTATTATTTGAAGATCAAGGATTAGGGGGTATTTTAGGGTAAAACTCTTTAACATATAAACCGTATATTTCGAGTGATTGACTGAGACAGTCCTGTAAAAGTTGGTTATCTATATAGGTCAATAAAAATATATCCGAGAAAAAGAGTAGTGCGGCTTCACACATATATTTATACATATACAAGTCGTCTCCGCTTCCGCTATGTAATACGCTAAGATTAATTTTCTCCTTATCTTCCAGTGCGTACATAAAAAGTTGTGGGTAGTTATTTGTATGGACGAAAGGATTGCATAAATGCTCCACTCTTTTCTTCAGTATTTTTGAATCAAGTGTTATAGCAAATGAAACCGGTGCATTCTTTTTGTGTGCCTTTGCGAGACTATGGATTCTTTTATTAAGTTCTCCCTCTCTCGTGTATTTATTATATAAGTCTTCATCGGTGATATCTATATATTTAGTATAATGTTCAAAGAAATCCTCATCATAATAACATAGACAAAATATTTTACATTTTTCTATAAAATTACGAGATATGGAGTGGAACTGAGCGTCAAATCTTTGCACTACAAAGTTTCGCATACTTATGATATCGTGAATCATTAAACGTAGTAAAAGAATAAACGATAGGTTAAAAATGTCGGGATATCTTTTGTCCCCATAATGGATTTTACCACGTAAGAAATCATCTCTTAGATAGTCATAAAATAATACATAATTAGCAATTGAACTATCAAAAAATCCTAGCAGGCGTTTTACTTCTGGTTTAGATATATTATCACTCCATAGCTGTATGGAAATCTTAGCGATAGCCTTTTGAAATTCTTTTAGGGTAGTGTCATTACATTCAGCTTGCTTTAAGATATTCTTAACGTTAGACCAACTCATATTACATATTATATATCATTTACCCCTCCTCTAAGAAAGCTGTTAAAGCCGAGCGAACTATGCCCGACCAGAGTTTATATCAATGCAACTTTAGCGAGTTTGCCTCGTATAAAACCAGTAAACAATTTGTCGATCATTCTGGAAGAATTAAATCATCTTCCACTTTTAACCCTGCTTGTAAGGCCTTTCGCTGCATAATATCGTAGCTTCTTTCTATTTCGATATATTCTATATCATCGCTCCTAACCTCGCCATAAATTGCTATGCCATATTCTGATGTGAAGTTTGCATTTTGATACATACTTCTAGCGTCGGGGCAATAATTTTCGTCTGCAAGTTGCTTAAAACTAGGTAGATCTTGCAATATTCCTTCATAGCTTGTTTTAGTAGAGCCACCCCTTAATCCATCAACATCACCAAAACTCGCTTTATTGTTCTGAATACTTTTTATTGGAATAAGGTAAATACGATTCTTCCCCCTACAAAAATTACGGATTAATCTTGCTCCGCGCATTTTCGTTTCAAGAATTTTATCAGCAGGAAAATCTTTCGTTTCGGATATTTTTTGACTGAGCACTCTCGACCAATACGCTTCTTCTTTTTCGCCGACCTTTGGCGGAAAGGGTAATTCATGTGTTGCTGAACCTTGGAATACATCTTCAAAAATCACTGCCGGAAAAGCTTGCGTAGCATAGTTTATTTCAGTAGTACCAGGTAAAGCGGTATATAGAGTATCCAGCGTATCATCAGAAAGAGGCAATTTTTTACCAAAACACTCAGCAATAAAATTCGCATCTTCAATATCTTCTTGGCGAAGTTTAAGGCCAGTCATACCATTCTTGTCAATTTGCTCGTTGAAATAGCTATTTTGTCCTGATGCTAGAAATGGAGATTCGGAAATACAATTCAAATCTTCAATCTTTTGCGAAATTTCCCAATCTTCCAATCCGGTCGCCGCTAGATCGTAGATTCTTTGGAATTCTTGATTATGCGTTACTGCATGACGCTCCACCAATTCAATGTCATTACTTCCACGCTCAGCGCGCAAGTTTTTCATATGCTCAAAGAAATTTGGCATTCTACCTAAAATCTGCTCAAATTTCGAAGGCTTTTTCGCAGCGTTTTCGCCGTTAGTTGCGGCTTCATGACTATTCATTATTATCTTTACTTTCACCGACTGATACGGCTTCTTTTGTTATGGTTATTTTATGTAAGATTATATCATAAGCCTACGGCTTGAGTCTAATGACAATTCCCCGAGAAACCCCGGGGAATAAAGATGTTTAAAAATGTACAACAAGTTATTGTCTGGTAATTGGAGCTTTGCGGTGCGCGCTTAGTCTAGTTTTCGCCAGGCTGAGCGGTTTCTTTCTTCATGATCATGTGCTGCACGCCTTCGGAACTGTCAGGGTAATTGCCAAATTTGTCACCATCGGGCTCAAACCCGAGCTCGCCGTAAGATTTACGCGCCCAAGGATGGCTATCCAAAACATCGAGATGTAGCTCGGTGTATTCGGGCTTATTGGCAAGGGTACGAATCAGCTGCTTGCCAATTCCCTGCGAACGATAATCATCACGCACGCCGACAAATTCAATTTCGGCTGTGCCGGGAGCCATCTCGCCGGTGATTTTGGGCATGTAGACGGTATTGACACGGTCAAAATTCTCTGGCATTTCGACGCCTGTAGCCAAAAATCTCGCCTTGGCAGCTTCAGTATCCCACGGCTGACAATTCGAATCGCGATAAACTAGAATTCCGGCGATATTGTTGTCTTCGTCTTTCGCAACGAGAGTTTTCTGATAGGAAAACATGACGTTGGGATCTTCCGAATATAACACGCCGATGAGCTTACCTGCCCGCTCTTCGTCACCAAAGAGATCTGGACAAATATATTGATCGGTCAAATAAATTGCTTCGGCAGCTTGCTCGAGATTGTCCTCTGGAGTGAGATTCTGGATTTCGATCTTTTTCGTGGCTTCGTGATCTTGAGCGCCCTCGGCTGTAGTTGATTTTACCATAGACACAGCGTCGTCATCGTGAAACTGGGTGTCGTGAGCTAAAGTGTCCCAAGGATTTTCCGCCGACTGATGGTCGGGATGAGTGTTAATAAATTCGTTCATAAGCTCCTCCTAATGTGTTACTTAGATTATAGCATAGCTTCTCCTGATTACGCTGGCAATATTATAACATAATAACAGAGATTATCTTAGAAACGGAGGTTATTTACGTGAGTGCGTATAGTGAATCGTATCACTGCGTGAGAATGTTCAGCCAATGCCATGAAACTTACAAAGATGAGCGGCAAAAAAGATTGGTGAGTTCTTAATATCTCGGTAAAATTTTTGCCGCTGCGCTGAGGTGAAGGTTTAATGCGGAAGATTGAATTTGACGAAGTTTACACGGAATAACTAGTTTTTCATAAAAGGCTTCTTATGTATTAATCATCCGTATGGCGTTTCGCAGGCGGCTTGATATCGATTCGCGTAATGCGAGTGTAGAGAAGCATTTTAGTATAAGTGGGCATCATGTCTTTGCTGAAGTGGTCGCAATTACCCCACATGACGATAATGGTCTTGAGGGCACCAGTGTAATTTGCATAAGTACGATCAGTCGTGCGCTGACTGACCAAGGACGAGCGAGAGCTATCGATGATTTGACTGAGCAAATAAAGGTCATGATTCCTGAACGTGGCACCAAAGTAATCTTTATGCTGGCGCACAAAGGCAAGCAGCATCGTGAAATAAGCTTCGCGATTGAAGCTTACGGGGAGGAGATTGGAAAACTCGGTTTTCAGCTCGGTTTCGTAAGAATGAAGAGCCTCATTAGTATCACGGCAGTGCAAATAAAAAGTTGGCGGTGTGATTTGCGCCAACTCACAGATATCGACGGCTTTGAGGTTTACTCTGCGTTCGCCTATTGCTCGATGTAGGGCTTTATGGATCCCCTTCTGATTCTTCACGAAAGCTTTATGAAACATATTTCTGGGTCCTTGACTGAGCTTCGAGCCAGCCTTCTTGTGCTTAGATGGGTGTAAAAATCCCATTATTTGTATTCTCCTGTTTATTTTTAGTATGTTAGAGAAGCTCGCTATAATCTTAGCGAGCTAATCCTATAGTTGAACTTATTTATTGTATCATATCTGCAAGCGTAAGCGTCAAGAGAGAAATTCAGGAAAAGCGTGGAAAGCGAGTCGCAAATAGAGGTGGCTGTGGAAAAGTGGAGTGAATTTTGTAAAAATGCGTATGGTTTTTCATCAAAAAGCTTAAGAGCATTAGCTCAGATGAAGCATTGTTTTATAAACTTTTTAGTGACTTTATTCCTGCTATCTATTGCGGATTGTACGAAGCCCTGCCAAATATAGTCTAACAGGAGTAGGGTGCGCAGATACAGATACAAACGTTATGAATTCACTAGCTCTAATAATTTTGCGTAAGAATTGCAAACATCATAAATATACTCACCGTGGCTAATTGCAGCAAAGTGTTTTTTGGCGCACTCAATTTTAGCTTTTTCGATACCTTTGACTCCGACATCGAGCTGGTCGCCGCTGACGCCTTTAGTTTCTGCGACGAAATAAATGTGTTTTACGCCAGCATCATCACGAAAGGCGATGGCCCAGTCGGGATTATAATGCCCCATTGGCGTATCGATATAAAATTGCTTCGGTAATTTCACATATACTTCTATTGCATCCTGTTTTTCTAGTTCTTCAGCAAATTTCTGCTCAATCTCAGAATCATAGCGTAATTTGTCATATAGATGATGCCTCGGCGTGTCGATGAGATTCTGACCATAGGTGCCGGTAATGTCGCTGTTGATGAAGATTTCTCCGCCATCCCATTGCTCGTTCAGCTCGTTATATTCAATATGTTCTACTACTACGGAGGCTTTAACGCTATTGATTAAGCCCTTGGCATTATGAATAAATTCTTCAGGATTATTGCGGAACTTGGCAAAAGTTTCTGCATTGATGCCACGAAAAATCTTACCAAGCGTAGCGCGGGTGAGGCTAGTGCCACCGTCTTTTTGATCTTTAGAAAGCTCACCAATCAGGTCATACTGCACATTGCTGGAAGCTAAGTCTGTAGTATCTACCGGTAAACCGATTTTGTCACGATACATTGCTAGCTTATCTTTACCTAAAGATTTGAGATAACCTTCGGTAATAACGATCTCTGTTTTTGTAACTCGCAAGTCACGATCCAGAGTCTGAATACAGCGTTCGATTAGCTCATCTTCGTTAAATTCTACCGTATAATAAGTTTTGCTATTAATCTTGCGCCAAAGTTCTTGAAAAGTTTTGGAGGCATATTTTTCTTGATTTAAGTTGAGCGACTCGTTTTTCCGGCGATTGACGATTGGAATGCCTTGTTTTGGATCGTAAACTGTGGTAAGAATTTTCTGAATATCTTCGGCGTAAGGTTTCAGGTTATCATTTAAGGCATTGCGGACGTATTCTACTTTTTGATCTGCTGAGAGCGCACGATAATCAGCGGTAAGCTGCCGATCGGAGCCAATTAATCCAGCATTTTTAAGCTCAGTGTAAATATCTGATGCAATACCGTCATTAATAGAAAGTTGCTTGGAGCCACTTTGGTCGACGACAACTTTATTGTAGAAAAGTGTACCAGTAACTTCTTTAGGACGATTAGCAATCAGCTCGTTGAACTCACTCTGAAGACTATTGGCAAACTTTTCGTAGCTTTCGTTTGCAATAACAGTCAGAACATTGGTATCATGCACGAGATTGGCGCCCAGAGCTTCGGCATCCATGCGATTACCGTCCTTATCGACACACAAACGTAAGCCACGACCAATTTCTTGGCGCTTCTTAATCTCTGCATCAGACTCGCGTAACGTACAAATCTGGAAAACATTAGGATTATCCCAACCTTCACGCAGAGCGGAATGGGAAAAGATAAAACGCACCGGTTCTTCAAAACTCAAAAGTCGCTCTTTGTCTTTCATGATTAAATCATAAGCCGAAACATCGTCAGACTCAGATTCACCACGTTTTTTCTGACTATCAATGATGTGACCTTTTTTATCAATTGAGAAATAACCAGCATGGATTTCAGCGGCAGTAAACTTTTCCAGATATTTCCGAAAATCATCATCTTCTGCAAATGGCAGTTGTTGCTCGAGATAAATTTTGACGGCATTTTCAAATTCTTGTTCAAAAATTTTAGCGTATAAACCTTTTTCTTCGACGCCGTCTACGTAAGTCTTATATTTATCAACTTTATCAATGAAGAAGAGCGTGAGAACTTTAATGCCCTTGCGGTATAACTTATGCTCAGTTTCTAGATGAGTGAGAATAGTTTCGCGAATCTGGATACGGCGAATATCTTCTTCGTTAGTTTTGCCGATTACTTCGCCTTCGTGGATACGTAAGGTATTCACGAAATCAACATAACCACCCAGCTCATCACCGCGCGCGTTAATTTCGGTAATTTTGTAGCCGTCGTGATATTCTTCTAGCTCGCCGGAGTGAATATAAATATCGTCGCCTAAGACTAGGGTTTTAGTTTTGCGACGAATGCCAGTACCGGATTTTGCGTCAAACTCAAAAACCACCGTAGCCGTAGGTCGACTATTCGGGCTGGTGTTAATTTTTTGTAAATATAGATAGCCACTAGTCGCCGTACCGCCGCGCACACTAATACCCTTCACGGCAATTTTCTTCACTAATTGCTGCTGGTAAGCATCGATAGCGTCGAGACGATAGACTTTGTTAAAATTCTCTCGATGCGTAGCAGAATAATTAAGAAAGAATAACGGATTAAAATCCTTGATTGAATCGCGCGTCACATTGGATTTTTTGTCTGTGCCGAGAACACTTTGCGGCTCGTCGACGATAATAATTGGCCGTGTCGCCGCAATAACATCAATAGGTTTACGAGAGCGAAATGAATCTAGCTGCATACGAATACGCTTGCTATCGGCACCACGCGAATTGAACGCTTGTGTATTAATTATCATAACGTGAATATTAGGGTCGCTAGCAAATTGATCTAACTCGCTGAGCCGAGCAGAATTATAAACAAAAAAGCGAATACGTTTGCCATATTCCTCGGCAAAATGATCGGCTGTAGTCTGAAAAGTTTTGTAAACTCCTTCGCGAATCGCTACGCTAGGCACGACCACGATGAACTTACACCAGCCGTAACGCGCATTAAGCTCGTACATGGTTTTAATATAAGTGTAAGTTTTACCAGTGCCCGTTTCCATTTCAATCGTAAAAACTGGCTTGTTGCCGAGGCGTTCGATTTTGGTATTAAGCTCCAAACCTTGTTGACGCTGGATTTCATGCAAGTTTTTGATTAATTCAGCTTCGTTCAAGATAATATCGCTATTGCCAAAGCCGATTTCCGCCAAGCGAGCAAGCATAGTATCATCGCTTCCACGATCGACGGCAAAACGACGACTATTGTTGATCTGCCCCGTGAAGACGTCACAAGTAGCCTTGACGGCGTCTTCCTGAAATTTTTGATGCTTAAATCTGAGTTTCATTTGGTGCCTCCGTGCGTCAGTTGCTTAACTTTGTTCTCTAATTCTTTCACTGATCTATCAAAATCACTTTCGTAATTCGCTAATTCTTTTTTACGATATTTATCATACTCCGCATCGGCCTTATGGATTGCTTGTTGATGGGAAATTTTGCCTTTATCGTCTAGAACTTTAAAATGAAGATGTTTCAATTCGTTATCTAATTCATCTTTCCAGTCTTGCATTTTCATAGGGATTTCTCGGAGCGCTTGGAGCTCGGCATAGCCTAGAAACTGCTCGACTAATAGATTTAACTTTTGTAATTCGTCTTCTTGAAGATAATTCTTCGCGATATGCGTATCATCCTTGGTAATATAATCACCATGAAAGTTGGTCATACCGATCAGGGGCTTTTCACTATCGACGCGATTATAAATGACTTCGGCAGCGGTTTGCTGATATACCGCGTAGTGCATTTTATTCTGGACGGTGGCGAAAAATTCTTTTGTCAGCTTGGCGTCTTTATTATAATCTATCGATGTGGCATAAATATCAGTCACCTGTTGCCATAAATTACGTTCGGAGCTGCGGATATCGCGAATTCTTTGGAGAAGCTCTTTGAAATAGCGACCACCGTTTTGCTTGAGACGTTCGTCGTCGAGAGTGAAGCCTTTCTGGATGTACTCATGCAATCGCTCAGTCGCCCACTGACGAAACTTGACGGCAGTCTCGGAATCAATACGATATCCCAGCCATATGACGACATCAAGATTATAAAACCTAGTGTCGTATTTTTTGCCGTCAGCGGCAGTTGTAAAGAAATTCTTTACAACTGAACTTTTGTCCAGTTCTTGCTCGGCGAAACACTTTTTGAGATGTTGACTAATATTTTGTTTAGAGGTGTGATATAAATCGGCTAGCTGCGCTTGAGTCAACCATAGATTATCGTCTTCAACTAATGTTTTGATTCTGAGATTTTTGTCATCGCCTTCGTAAAAGATTATGTTATCTGGCATTAGATCACCTTCACTTTTGTGTCGCCGGAGAGAATGCGAAAATGCTCGGACAGGTTGACTTTCGCTGAGGAATTAGCGAAGGAGGAATCTTTGAATACTGCCGTCAGAGCTTTAAGCTTGGCGATTTCCTGAATGGACGCTTCGGCAATATCATCATCAAAGCACGCTACGAACCCAGAACCTTCACCCAGATAACCATAGAGGTAAACCGTGTTGTCGCCAATTTGCCGGACTTCTAATTTCCGGTCAAACGGCAAAGCTGAAACGTAAATCGCGCCAAACAGCAAATCGAGCGGGGTGCGATCGGGTTTCAGATTCTCGACCATATCAAGCATGGATTCTTGAGTGTACTCATCAAGCGGTTTGCGGATATTATCTTTCTCATTAGAACTATCAATGCGGAAAACGCGGAAGCCAGTATCAATTTTCGCATCAGGATGTTCTTTTTGAACTTTTTCGCCAGCACGACGGAGACGCTCGGCGGTGATTTGGTCGATGGTTTCATAACCGGCTTTGCGAGCTTCGGACTTTTCGTTGGTAGCTTCAGGCCACTGGACGAGAATATATCGGCGATTACCTCCGTCTTCGGCATTCAGATCCATAACAGCGTGACCAGTCGTACCGGAACCGGCGAAGAAGTCGAGGATGAGGGAATCTTGGGTAGAACCGAGTTCGAGCAACCAGCTAATGATTTTGACCGGTTTCGGGTTCTCAAATAAAATACCTAGCTGCTCAAGTTCCCTATTAGCATCCGTCTGTGAAGACATCTTATTTATAATCGACGATGGAGTTACTGGCGCCGGTTCATTGAGAAATTTTTTTAGTCTGGGAACAACCTTACCATTACCAAAGTAAATACGTCCATCTTGGATTAATCCATTTAGCTCCTGCTCTGAAAAATGCCACTGCCGAGTAAAAGAAAAACCATTTGGCGTAGTAATAGTGAAATAATTTTTTCCATTCGGATTAGATTTCTCTTCACTTTTACAGATTTCACTACTAATCCAATTTCCCCGCGGATCACCGTCGGCATTTCCGTAGGTATTCTTTGTTTTTCTTATGCGTTTTGGCTTATTTAGAAAACAATGCTCTTTGTTTTTGTAAGCAACCACTACATATTCATGGTCGCGTCTGAAACGATGCGTAATCTTCATTTTACCAGACCCAGCATTGTCGTTTCCAGTAATTTTATCCCAGACCATGGTTTCCACATTATGATCATAGAATATTTCCTGACATATTTTTTCAACATTAACCATTTCATTATCATCAATCGAAATAAAAATCACGCCATCATCAGAAAGAAGATTGCGGGCAAGTTTTAGCCGAGGATAAATCATACTGAGCCAGTCGCTATGGAAGCGACCACTACTGGTGGCGTTAAGTCGCATGGGATCTTCGTCAACGAGGTTTTCACCATCTTCGTTAGTGTTGCTGTCAGTATAATCTGCCTTTTTGGTAGTAAAATCGTCGTGATAGACAAAATCATGACCAGTATTATATGGCGGATCGATGTAAATCATCTTGACCTGACCAAGGTAAGACTCTTGGAGGATTTTGAGCGCGTCGAGATTGTCGCCGACAATAAGCATATTTTTAGTGTCGTTAAAATCTTTGGACGCTTCGACGTCTGGACGCAAAGTTTTATTAATTGGCGCGCCAGCCTCGATGAGACTTCTGCATTTCCCCACCCAGGTGAAATCGTAAGATTCGTTATGGTCATCTAGCTTTTCCAACTGATCCTTCAGAGAGTCGAAAAAATCTCTGCTACTCTGCCAGTCAACATTATTTAGGTCAATTTTCTCGATATTATCCACGGGTACCTCCAAGTTATATTAGTATTGTACCATGTGCTGCAATTTTTTCATACGTAAATCTAGAGCCTCTTTCCCGCCCTCAAGAATATTAACGATTTCCTCTCTAATTTCTTTGTTTTCGATAGCACCGGTTTGATACTTAAACTTTCCTCTGTCATTTTTAGCAACAATAATTTCTTCACTGTCAGAACAGACAACTAGACTGCCGCTATGCGACACAATTATTATCTGCCTCTTTTCCTTCTGCTTTTTTATAAAATCGACAATGCTTCCAGACACCCCAGAAGTATCTATGTCGTCTTCTGGCTGATCTAATAAAATCGGGTATCGATTAGTATCAAAAGTAAAGATAAGCTCAAGCATAGCTATAGCCTTCTGTCCACCAGTCATGTCCAAAAAATTTGTCTTGCCGTCTTTTGTTTTAATAGAACGCAAAAAATCTATTTGAAACGGATTCCTTAGTAGTTCATTGATGACATGTTTTTTATCGTCGACAAAGCTCTTTTTGATTACTAGTGCACCACTCATAATATCTTCAATTACAGACTTTAAGGTTTTGTTGTCATTAATTTTACCGTCCTCAATGAAACGCTTCGTTAGACCCTGCGCTCCGCCCTGCGACTTTAAATTTATATATGTTTCAACAAAGTGGTCTTTAGGCGTCTCTTCAATGTTTAATTCTATTGACAGGAAGTCTAGCTCGTGGAATTGTACGGTTCCAAAGATCTCTGCTTGCTTGTGACTATATAGAAAATACTTTTCGCATATTTTACTAATGCCCTGTTCAATAGATTCCTTCTTCTCCTTAATTAGCTGGTTGTTTATCTGCATCTTCTTAATATTCGAATCAAGATCAGATTTGTATGCAATTAGGCTAGTTATCTCCTTTTGCTCTTTAAATTTCGGCTCAAGCTCGTCGATAATTTTCTGATGTTTCGCTAGTTCTGTTTGCGCTTTTTCTAGAGTTCTCCTTAACCCTTGTTGTGCGGTACTAACTATCTCACTTAGAACTTGCTTACCTTTTTCTTTGGCTTCTTTCTCAATTTTCTGCCTCGTACTATCCGACAGGCTAGCTAATTCAGTATTTGACAATATGGCCGCCTGACGCTCTTTCAATGTGCCTAAAATCTTATCATCTTGGCGAATGATCAAAATTTTAGATGATAAGGCGGAGACGGTAGCTTTAGACTCAGAGTACCTATTTCGATCATTCTCGCTAATGGCATTTTTAGAGCTAAGTGCTTTTATTTTTTTGTCAAGATTTTTGGTCTCCGATTCCAGCTGTTCGATATTCCCTAAAGTCTTGTTCTCTTTTGTTGCCTGTTCAATTATTCTGCTATCTTCAAAGAGCACATTAACGGCCTCATGGATATCCTGATCATTTTGGTCAATAAAACTACACACTTGTTTTTCTGCGTGGCAGAATCCTTCATTTTTTCTCAGGAGGTCCAGTAGAAAGCTCCGCCTCTCATCTTCTTTTGCATTTTCTTCATAGGCAATATTACTCAAGTACCCTTGAGGTAAATAAAAAACATGTTTTGGTTTTTCTTCAGCCCCACCGTTTTCTGTACTATCCGCCCATACAACATTTAAACTATTACCAAAAGTTTTGTCTCGCCATTCTATGTCGCTTTGTGACCTATCGCCAAGTTTTGTACAGAAACCGTCTTGATCAATCTTTGACGCGATTGCTTTGAGCAAAATCGACTTACCATTACCACGCATACCTATGATTGAGGTAAGATCTTGACTAAGTAGTATAGGGCCATTCTCCGTTTCTATTCTATCTATCATCATGCTGCCACCCTTTAACTGATTTGGGCTACCTTCCTGAAATTTTAACCTTTCAGCCGGATTAGCTATAACCTGACGAAGTCCATCTAAGGTCGGCAATGCTTTTACCCATGTAAACTTTCCCCCGATATCCTGTAGACTATGTGCATCCGAACCTTGAAATATAGGCTTTATTGGTTTGCTTTTGTTTTGAGTCCAAAACTCATAGTCTTCCTGAATCCTGCTTTCGCTAGCGGATGAATGTAAGATAAAGTCTGAGTTGTTACAGATATGGTCACTTACCGAAGAGCTTCTTGATTCGCCTTTACCCCGAGAAAGAAATCCCATTAAAACATGTTCTCTTATCCCCAGCGTTTTATCGGCTACTATTTTTTCTAAATCCGCAAAATCCACATATAATTTATTACTCCTCAATTGTTCTTCGACAAGTTCATTGCTTTTGCACGTTTCCCCATCTCCGCAGTGCACACTAAGTTGCGCTAGAAAATTATTCATCTTTACCAAGGGAGTATTTGGTTCAAACAGAATATGATAATCACAAAGCTCATTTTTCTGATTCTGAAAACTGAGTCTAATTTCTAAATTTGGGAATACTACTATCCCTTCTTCTTCAAGTCGTTCTTTAATAGAGCCCTCGCCGTCAACTTCTCTATCCGCAAATCTAAAATAATTAGTCAGTCCGACTGCAACTAGGCCGTTATCTTTAACTGCTTTCACAAAATCTTCATCAGTGCACCCATCATAATTGTTGTTAAGCCAGCTTTTGGGAGAATGGATATGAAGATCCCATTTATGCCATTCCGACCCCCTATTGTCTAGTATTTCTTTTTTCTCTTTTACCATTTCTTAGCCTCCTTGTGATACGGCTTTGTGGCGAGCATAGCGCCAAGGCCTTGACCGGCCAGCGCTAGCGCCTTCATCTTTTCAACCGCCGCCTTGCCGGTCACTTCGTAGTTATACGTATAACATCTCCCGCCGCTGAATTGAACGGTAATATAATCCGGACCAATCTCGTAAGCCCTAACATTTGAATTTTCGCCTAAATTTTCATATGGGCTCACTTGATACCTCCTAAACTATTATCAATCATTACTTCTATTTTATCACAAGGATTTTGCAAAGTCAACAACTTTATGTCTTAGCATAAGCGGAATGAGACGTTACAGTTGTTGCATTAGTCTATACTTCTCCTCCGCCAACATTTGTTTCTTGCCGATGGAGGGCTCGGATTTGATGCGGCGGTCGAGAAGGTCGATCTGTTTTTGGATTTTTTCGCGCTCTTTCATGCGCTCCAAATCGTCTTTGAGTGAAGCAGGTTTGGAAATCCTGTCTTGTTTGGATTTTTCAGAGACGAGCGAAGCGGTTTTAGAAGTTTTGTCTTGCGCGAAATTTTCGGAAGTGAGTGAGGCAGGTTTGGGAATTTTGGCTTGCGCGAAATCTTCGGCAACCGTTGTAGCTCCAATATCCCCTGCCATTTCGGAAGTTTCTATAATAATAGCGGATTCTGCAGATTCGGTGTTTGCTGTGGTGTTGGCTAATTCTACGTGCCCCGTTGTTTCGGTGACGGCAGCGGTTTTTGTCTGGCTTACTAGCCGGTCACCAGCAATTTGACGGATGAAGTTATCATAAATAGTATCAGTATCCAAACCATCGATGGCGATCTTCTCGAGCGCGGAGTCATTCCAACTAGTTGCGAAATAAGTATCGACTTTGGCAGTGTTTTTCTTCTGGCTCTGTTCTTTGTAGCTAATAATCGCTTTCTCAGAATTGCCTTTTGTAACGATGAAAAGAATGGGATACGGAATAGACAGATCAATGACTTTGAGAACTTTGTCTGGCATTTCGTAATTCTTCAGTTCAATCCGAAAAACTTCAATTTCTGGCCAAGTGTGCGCGGCAACATTAATTGTACTGGGCGCAAGTTTATATTCCCAAGTAATCCGAGCGATTTCATTCTGAAAAAGTAGCTTCGTTGCGTAATCGGTCTTGTCGTAAAAGTTCTCTTTTGCAATGATGCGGCCGACTTTGGCGTGTTTGGGGAAAGGTATCATTTTATGACCAAGAAATCAACTAGCTCGAAATCGTCTAATCCGGAAATCTGATGCGTGAGTGCGGTCGTGCCGCCGGGCTGGAACAAACTTGCAACATCTTTTTCTTCTTTGACGAGAATCATACTTCGAATCGCCTCAGAGAGTAACTGAGAATATTTATCCATCATCTTGCCGTTATTGGTTTCGAGATTGAAGCTTTGAACTAAGTCGCGAATCGGCTCGGCTTGATCTTTACAGAGAAGGCGCATTTTGTCGAGAAGATTTTTAGGGTTGAGATGATTAATAAAAACTTCGCCATTATTTTCGATATAAACTAAATAGAACGGATGCAGGCGGTTTTGCTTATCGATATTGACATCAGAATTGACGTTTTTCAAGACGTAAATGACTCCGGCTGGAGCTTCTTGGTCAATCGCAGCAACTGTAGCATTAATACCAAACGGCACATGATCGGCGTCGCCGTATTTCTTGTGCAGCTCTTGTAGGTCAAGATGAAATTCGTTGAGGCCAAGATCCATGATCGAGACGCCACTGTTCATTTCTTCGAGGTCGACGACTTCTTCCTGCAAACGCTCGAGCTGCGCTTTGCGATATTCCAAATCTGGATCAGAATTTTCTAGAATATTACCGCCAGCGCCAGCGATCGTGATGAGCTTGGTGCGATTTTCTACGCGCGCTTTGAGGTTGATATATTCGTCGAGCGTGACATTGGGCCAAAAATTGACAAGCTGGATTTGCTCGTTTTTGGAGCCGATACGATCAATCCGACCAAAGCGCTGAATAATCCGCACCGGATTCCAGTGAATATCATAATTAATCAGATAATCACAATCCTGCAAGTTTTGACCTTCAGAAATACAGTCTGTAGCAATGAGAATATCGATATCTTTGCCTTCCAACAACGGACCGAAGGCGGTGCGGTTTTTGGAAACTGGGCTGAAACAAGTGAGAACGCTATTAAAATCCTTCGGAACACCCTCGCAATTACTTTCCGGATTTCTGCTACCAGTGATGACGCCGGAATGCAGCTGATATTTCTCGAGCAAAATGGGCGCGATTTCGCCATATAAATAGTCCGCGGTGTCGGCAAAGGCGGTGAAGATCAGAATTTTCTTGTTGCCGGCATTGAGCGGATTTTGAATCTTATTGCAGATTACTGATTTTAATTCTTGCAGTTTGAGATCGTGCTCAGGCGTGATTAAACGAATTTTCTTCAACAATTCGTCGAGCACAGTTTGGTCAGCTTGTAATTTTTGTCGCCAGGAAATGCAATCGATGTCTTCTAGCAAGATTTTTTGATCTTTGCCGACGGAATAATCAGAATCATTATCATCATCTTCCAAATCATTAATTTGATCTAAAATTTCATCAAAGTTAAAATCATTAAAAGCGCCGCGTTCAAAACGGTCAATGTTATTAATTGTTTTGCTGATGGAAGTATATAACCTCTCGACGGTTTCCCGGAAAGCGTAAATCGAACTTTCGGCGCGCTTGAGGAGATTCGTAATCATTAAGACGTTGCGTCCAGCTTCGCGATTTTCCCAAGTTTTACCGTGCGCTGAATTGATGTCGATATACTTTGATAATTTTGATTTGTAGACAAATTTGAGCGGCGTATAAATGTCTAGGTTTAGCTTGTCGATATACTCAAACAAAGTATTAAAACTAATGCCCTCCAAATCCGTCAGATCAGGACTATGACTTTCTGGCTTTCTTCTTTCTGGAAATTTACCAAGGTTGGTTTCGTTGTAATATTTTTCGATATGTTTGCGGGAACGCGCAATAGTAACGCTATCTAATAAATCAAAGAAATCAAATGACAGCATATCCAGAAGTTTTTCGGTAGTGCGCTGCTCGGTCTCAAGCTCAGACCAAGCTTCAAAAGCTGCGTTCGCATCCCGAATAATTTTGCTCACAGAGTTGCCGGTTTTGAGTTTTTCGCTCAACTCATATTCATCGCCGCCACACGCAATCATTAATTGATTTTTCAGATCGGTAAAATCAATATTAACTGGAGTAGCAGATAACATTAAAACTTTTGTATGAACACCTTCTTTGATGATTTTGCGCATTAATTTTTGATAACGGTTTTCGTAATCTTCGTCTTTGCGATGTGTACTATGCTCACCATTACGGAAGTTGTGCGACTCATCAATCACGACTAAATCATAATTGCCCCAATTAATTAAACTAAGGTCCTGACCGTTGGAATAACCTTTTTCTCGGTCTAAATCAGTATGATATAAAACATCATAATTAATTTTATCTTCGGCGAGCGGATTATTTTTGTAATTACTTTTGTAAATATTCCAGTTTTCGCTGAGGCGCTTAGGACACAAAACTAGAACTGATTGATTGCGCGAACGAAAATATTGAATCACGCCTAGGGCGGAGAAAGTTTTACCAAGACCAACTGAATCAGCCAGAATGCAGCCGCCGAAACGATTTAATTTGGCAATGCAACCTTTGACGGCATCACGCTGAAAATCATAAAGCATGCTCCAGATTTTAGATTGCTTAAAACCAGAGGCTTCGTTCGGAAGAATAGTTTCGTCAATGTCGGTGAGAAATTCCTTAAAAACGTTGTATAATGCTATGAAATAAATAAATTCTGGGGAGTTTTCTTTATAGGCGGCAGTAATATTTTCTAAAACCGTATCAGTAACGTCAACCAAACTGTTATCGTCATTCCAAGTCTGATTAAAAGTCTTGATAAGTTGCTCGGCCTCTGGAGAGGGCAGCTTGAAAATAGCTGAATAGGCATTATTTCCTCGGTCTTCGCCTAGCTCGGCAGTCGTGAAGTTATTGAATGGAGTATAAGCTGCACAATTCTCTGCATTCTCAATATTCATGAATGGCGACATAGTAGTGCCGGCAATATTAGATCGAAAAAGTGCTTTCCTGCGAATCCAATCGGCGCATTCCTTGGCGATAGCTTGCTGATTAAGTTCGTTGCGTAATCTGATTTCAAAATCTGTACCGTACAAAGAACGTTCACGATTTAATCTCGGAATATAAAACTCGCGCGCTTCTTTCGGAGCTTTTTCTTTCGTAAATGTGTCACCAGTAAAGATAAAACGAAATTCATCAATGTTATTCAGCTCTTTTTTCAAAACTTCATAAGCATAAATGGAAAAGACGCCGGCGATGATGGAAATTTTATCGCCGCGCTTAATTGTCTGTTTTAGATCATCGGAAACCTTGTCGTGAATATTATCGAGAAATTTTGGCATTTCCTGATCTGTCAAATCTGTTCTTTCATCTTGTGGAATCATAGTATATATTATACCATATTTTTACCATGGTTGTACAATTATACCGGTCGGAGGATTTCAGAAAAATACTGGCTGTCTAAATCCTCCCTACCTGCTTGAGCCAGGCGACGGTGTCGTCGATAGTGGTTTGGAGCGGGCGCGAGGAGTAGCCAAGCTTGTGATCGGCTTTGGCGTGGGAGAAGTTGGCGTTAGACTCGAGAGTGTAGAGCGAATATCGCGTGTAGAGTGGCGGCTGCTTTTTGAGGTTGTAATAAATTTCGGAGAGCGGAGCGGTGAGCTTGGCCAGCCAGAGCGGGAGAAAAGTTTTGATCGGCTTGGTGCCGGCGGCGCGAGCAATCATCTGGAGCAGATCGGCGACCGAAACGTAATGGCCAGAGAGGATATAACATTCGCCAGCTTTGCCGTGAAGACAGGCGCTCAAAATCCCTGCCACCACATCGCGCACATCGACAAAATCATAACCGCCTTTCACGCCAGCTTTCAGACGCCCGGTAGCAGTATCAATAATCAGCTGAGTCAAATGGCTGGTTTTGAAATCATAAGGCCCGATAATACCTGACGGCTGCACAATACAAGCGTCGAGGCCGCAAGCTTTTACGGTATCCAGAATGTATTGCGCGGCTTCGGCTTTGGATTTGGCGTAAATCCCCTCGACTTTTGCTGGGTCAAAATCGGAAATTTCGTGCATTTTCTCATGATTCGGCAATTCCGGAATAGAATGCACACTATTGACGTAAACTAATTTCGCGCCGATAGCAAGCGTTTTCTCAGCGATATGCTTCGTACCGAGGACATTGACTTCATGAACGGCGGGATTGGGTTTGGATTTAATATAAACAATCGCCGCGCAGTGAATCACATAAACTAGCGCATCGGACGGAACCGCAAAAAGATCGTCTAAGGTCTCCGGCTTCGTAACGTCGCCTTCGAAAAGTTCGCAATTGAGGCCAGTGAGAGCATCGGCGCGCTTGAGCAATGAGACGAGCGCGCGAACTTGATTATTAGGATCCTGCACCAAAGTGCGAACGAGATTATTACCCAGAAATCCATTGGCGCCAGTGACGATGTAGATAGTTTTCATAAGCGATTCTTACGCCCTCAGTTAGAATTTACATGATGTCGGACTTGCGCGGCATCACGAGAGCGGCAATGATATATGCAATTACACCACTAAACGCACAAGCAGCAAATAAAATCCAAATCAGTCGCACTAGCGTCGGATCAAGATTAAGATATTCCGCAATGCCACCACAAACGCCGTCGATTTTGCGACCGCTTTCAATTTTGTATAACCTTTTTACGTCTGACATGCAGCTCCTTTGTTTATAATTCTATATAAACACTTTTTGTACAGTAAAGCAATAGTGATGAATACTTTTTTCAAAGCAACCAATGAGACTGTCACTGAGATTGCCAAACCGGAGAGCGTTTTGAAAGCGCGCAGCGGTACGTATAATTCTGCTAGCGTTTGCGGCCAAGGGCTTTTTTGGCTTTGGCAGTTTCCTTTTTGGCTTCGGCTTTGAGCTGGGAAACTTTTTTAGAGGCGTCTTTTTTCAGCTTGTCGGCTTCTTTTTGACCTTTTTTGAGCTCTTTCTTAAGATTTTTGTCAACCTTGGCGATGTCTTTTTCGAGTTTCTTTTTAGTGCTTGCTAACGTCATGCTTACTCTCCTTTTCAAACTTATGCTTATATAATAGCACAAAATAGAATAAGCTAATGATAAAACGGTTATGCTTGCGACTGTCTAATGTTATGGAGCTCGTAGAGGTGAGAGATAAAAATTATGGTTCTCGGACAACGTTGTAAATACTACGGCCGAGCTTATCTTCGATTTTCCGTTTAAGATTAAAAATATCGATCAAGTGCTGCTGCGTATCCGGTGAAGTACCGTAGCGCATCAAAACACTCATGATGCGTTCTTCGAGAGTTTTGACAGTTAATTCGCACATCAGGTCGCTCAAAATGACGATTTCCTCGTATTCGGTATATTGGTGATTTTTGACAAAGTCTGCTACGGATTGATTAGTAACATCAGCGCCGGAAGTGAACTGGCAACTATTATTGACGAACGAATGAATCAGGCAAATATTGCAATATTCGTCGTCGTAGCCAGCGTCTTTCAGGAAATGATAACCATTAACGATATGATCCTGCGGCGCGCCGAGACCACGACCGATATCATGCAGGTAACCGAGAGTTTTTGCATAATCAACATCAAGATCGAGGGCAGCAGCAAGCTTGCCAGCACAATCACCCACGCAAAGCGTATGCGTAAGCCAATCAGCGCTCGGGTTGAGTGACTTTTGCGCAACTGATTCCAAAAGTTTGCGCGCAGCAGTGCTATTGAGTTGTTTTTTCGACATATTTCCCTTTTATTTCTGAAGCCCACCGATTTGAACTATTTGTATAATACCATAGAATTACAATTGTGACAAGATTTTTATCAGGGCTGAGGTCTTGTTCCGTAAATATTCATGAAACAAAACCTCGAAGCTGAATTCGTGGTATAATGAGGAGGATTATAGAGTACGGGGCTTAGCGCAGTGGTAGCGCGTACGTCTGGGGGACGTAAGGTCGCCAGTTCGATCCTGGTAGTCCCGACCATTCCTAATAAAATAACTTTGGTTATTTTATTAGGATTGTTTGCTAACAGGAGCGAACGTTAGTTAGTAGGCGGTAGGAGTGTGAGTGAAAATCTGGAGTTTGCTCAAGATTTTCCGAACCGACGCCCCGCCGCTGAAGGAGCGTAGCGACTGAAGTTCCTGGTAGCCCCGACCAAGATAAAATGAACGGAGTAAGTCAGAAGAAATGAGGCACTAAATATCTTCAAAAGTTTAATAAATTTTACGAGGATGTTTTTGTGCTAAAAATTTCTAATTTGAGTTTTACATATCAAGGTGAACCGGTTTTTCAGAATGTGAATTTATCGTTGTCGAAGCCGGAAATCGTGGCGGTGATCGGCGATAATGGCGTCGGTAAGACGACTTTACTGAGGTTAATTGCGGGAGAGTTGATGCCGGACGACGGAAGCGTGCGGCATCACGGAACAATTGGGTTTTTGCATCAAACACAAGATGATTTACAAGAAAAGTCAGGTGGAGAGAAAACGCAAATTCGACTGGCAGAACTTTTGCGGGAAAATCCGGAGATCTTGCTATTGGACGAGCCGACGAATAATCTAGACAGTGAAAGTAAAAGTTGGTTACTTAGGAATTTGCGCAATTATCGTGGCTTGGTAATAATTGTAAGCCATGATCGAGAGTTTTTGACGCAAACTGCGGAGAGAATTATTTACTTACATGACGGCGAAGTGGAGAATTTTCCGGGAAGTTATCAAAAGTTTCGCGAATATCAGGCGCAAAAACATCAGCAACAACTGCAAAATTATGAGCAAACTCAACACGAAAAGAAAAAATTGGAGCGACAGCTGAAAATTGCGCGCGACCGTGGACACAAAAGCAATCGGCGTAGTTATAATAAGATGAGCGACGAATCACGCTTGCGGTATAATAGCAAAAGAATGGCGGCGCAGAATAGTGCTGGGCAAGTGATTCGCGCAGCACAAAGTAAGCTCGAGCAATTAGATAATGTAGAGAAGCCGCTGGGGCGTAAGTTTTACACGGCCGAAGTCAATTCTGAACTTTTGTATGACAAAAAATTGCTAGAAGCAACTAATTTGTCGAAAAGTTATGGTAAGAAAAATTTATTTCAGGATCTGGGTTTTGAATTGCGGACGGGCGAGCGTGTGCGCGTAACGGGCAGAAATGGTAGTGGTAAAAGTACGTTGTTTCGGATAATTCTCGGACAAGTCATGACGGACAACGGTGAAGTGTGGCGAGCGCCGAATTTGAAGCTAGGATATATTTCGCAAGATGTAACTGGGTTTGATCTGGAAAAAAGTTTTCTAGAGCAAAATGACAATCTAGACAAAACGGAAATTTACCAGGCCGCGATGACAATGGATTTTGCGCCGCGCGACATGAAGCAGCCGATCAAAAATCTTTCACGCGGGCAAATGACAAAATTGTCGATTCTGAAATTGATTTTGCAACCGCCGGATCTGGTGATTTTGGATGAAATTACGAACCATCTCGACATTCGAGCGCAAGAAAATGTCGAGGGAGCGCTAAAAAATTATCGAGGAGCACTTTTAGTAGCGACGCATGATGAAGCGTTTGCAGCGGCAATCGGGTTTGAGAAAATGATCGAGCTTAATCAATACCGCGCCGACTAATGTAGCCGGAATTGAAAAGCCGCGGCCTAGATAAATGTTTCCCAGAAAGCGCTAACGTTACTTTGATGACTTGAGCTGATGTTGAACTGGTTTCGGCGCAATCGTTTTACGTTGAGCGGCGTCACCAGGCTCATGTTCTAAAATTTTTTGATATGTGTCGAAATGCACATAAATATAAGCGAGATCTTCGACGAGGACGGTATCAATCTTGTTGCGCGAACTGGAAATGCCGGCAGAAATCAGCTTTGCGAGAATTAGAGGCGTCAAAATAATCAATGCAACGACCAAGGCTGAACCGACCACGGAATATAACCGATGTAAACTAATTGTGCCGACCGAATCATCGTAAGTCACAATGACGATCGAAGAAAATGTAATCAACACGGTCAAAATCCATTCCAATAAGTTCGGGCGCGTATTGGCGGGCAGCCGAGCCTGGAAATAATTAAGCGTAATCTCTAAGTCGCGTTTCGTACGAATGTCGTGACGAGCTAAGTCGAGTACGAGATGATTAATGCGAGCCGTGTCATCGGCCGCAAAATAAGCAACCGTTTTCGCGGCTAAGCCCTTGCCCTTTCGCACGCCCTCTATTGCATTGTGAGCTCGGTAAAATTCACCAGCAAAGAAAAAGACAACTAGAGCAAGAAGTATAGCTACCAAGCATCCATAAACTAGCCAACGATTGATATTTAGCATCAAGTCTAGGCATAGCGCTAAAGTAACAAGAATTGTGGCTTTCGGCCAGTAAAAGACGGAGAAGCGTTTTTCCTGCAGGCCTTTTTTGTATTCTTTTTCGATATCGCTAAACAAAATTACTCCTTATAGTCTTAGTTTGGTTAAATCGTTATGCAAAATAATTGGCCGGAAAGATTGCAATTCGTCATTGATATAAGATTGATTCGGTAAATCATGTAGACAGAAAATCGGCTTATTAAAATAATATGCGATAAACATTTCCGCAAACGTATTGGCGCCGATATAGTTCCGGATACCGTTTTTGTCATAATTACAAACCAAAATCGCATCGGATACGCGAATTTTATCAACATGCTGGTGATTAGAATCGGTGTCAATTTTAGCCTGAACCGGATCGTAGTCAGGCTGCTCGGGGAGGTGATTGATAATTCCGTTCGGCAACAAAACTTCATGACCGAGACGCTGAAGCTGTTGCTCAATTTCTCGCACTTCGTTGCCGAATTTCAGACTGCAGCAAATACAGATTTTCATAAAACTCCTTTCTTTCATTTTATCACGGTGTCAGGAAAATGGACGTTGATTATGTTCAATATAGAGTAAATAAATTGTTTCTGGCACCTTATGCCAAAACCACTTGCATGCCCTCGAAAAATTTTCGTGCGGAGCGTCGGTATTGGTGCGTGGGGCGGGATATACCACGTCAACGGTAGTTTTTACGGAGCACTATGGTCCAATCGTAAAGCTACCGAAAACGCTTTCTCTTCCTATCACCTTGGATTCGACCCTCAAGTTATCTCCGCACTACGAACTGGCGTAGCATGGTGGGGCTATCCCCTCCGCTGTCTAGTACGGTAGGAATAATGGTAGGGATAAGAAACCTATTTTATCGATATTTTTGGCTAATTAAGCAAAAACTAAGCTAATCTACCTCTGTAAAATTGTTTTCCAACTTGTACGCGGCGTACAAGTTCAAATTTGTGAGTTAAATATATGTGTTACTATTTACTCTAGATATTATTCGGGCTGAGTAGAGGAAGATTTGTCGGGCTTCTTTGCGTCTGGCGATGGTGTCGACTTGGCAGGTTTTGGAGTTTTAGGCTTTTTGACGGGTAAATCATCCCGTTTTAGAAAAGCCATAATGCGCTCACGCTGCCAAACAGCTAAACCGAGAATAACCACGCTCACCACACAGGCAAAAACTACGAGCGGAATATTAGTCGCAATGCCGTCACCAATAATATTGGTGACTACGATAACTGGTAACCTACCTAAGATTACAATCATCATAAGATTGCGAATCGGGAGGCAGGTGAGGCCAGCAATATAGCAAATGACGTCATCGGGAAAACCAGGTAATAAGAAAATCAGAAATAGAATCAAAGCAGCGCTTTTTGAATTAATAATAAAATCGAATTGGTCGATGGCAGATTTTTTGAAGATTTTTTCAAGGAGCGGGCGACCAAAGCGGCGCGCAATTCGAAAGACGATATAGCAACCAATCAAAGTACCGATCGACGTCCAGAGAATTCCCCAACCACCAAACAGAAAGCCGCCAATACTACCGACAATTTGCCCAGGGATAGGAGCGACAACGGTTTGCAAAATCTGCAGGATAATATATAGGAGCGGAGCGAGCGGGCCCCAAGATTCGACAACGCGAATTAATTCATCGCGATTACTGAGTAGGCTAGTAACTGGGCCGTGAGCAATCATATCCCAAGCAAAATAAATAATTACGATCAAGATAGTAAGCGAGACGAGACCGATTTTACGCCAAGTCTTGAAAGTGATATGGCGTTTTAGGAAGGGGTGTTTTTTGGAAAACTCTTCCGATCTCAGTTCGTCATGAACATAATCTTTAATTTCTTCGCCTAGGCTTTTGTCGTCGCTGGCAGCTTGTAACTTATTGTCGGCATCGTGGTTTGTTTTACTTGGCATATTCTACGGCGCGGGTCTCCCGAATGACATTAACTTTAATCACGCTTGGGTAAGACATGGTAGCCTCGATTTTATTGGCGATGTCGCGAGCAAGCTTGAGGGCAGAGAGGTCGTCGATTTGCTTCGGTTCGACAATGACACGAATTTCGCGACCAGCAGAAATAGCATAAGCTTTGTCGATGCCAGGAAAGCTAGTGGCGATATTCTCTAGATCGCGCATGCGCTCAGCAAAATTCTCTGCGGAAATGTTACGCGCACCAGGACGAGCGGCAGATAAGGAATCAACGATTTTGACAATGATAGCCTCAGGAGTTGTCGGTTCGATGTCGTCATGATGAGCAGCCATCGCATGAACAACCTCGTCTGGCATACCATATTTTTTGGCTAATTCAGCGCCAATCTCGGCATGTTTCCCTTCGATTTTGTGTGTAACGGCCTTACCAATGTCATGTAGAAGCGTGGCCGTCTTTGCGACACGCTTATTAGCGCCAATTTCTTCAGCGATCATACCGGCGATATGGGTCATTTCTACGGAGTGGAGTAAGACATTTTGACCGTAACTAGTACGAAATTTCAACTCGCCGAGCAGATGTAATAATTCGCGCGGAATACCGACAACGCCGACTTCGCGCGCAGCGTCTTCACCGGCGCGGACAACTTCCTTTTCGATCTCGCGCTCAGCCTTCGCAACAGCCTCCTCGATCGAGCTAGGATTAATACGACCGTCTTTCATTAAGCGCTCCAAAGCGTAACGGGCAACCTGGCGACGAATCGGGTCGAAACTTGATAAGACCACCATTCCAGGTGTATCGTCAACCATGATATCAACACCAGTCGCACGCTGCAAGGCCTGGATATTACGTCCCTCTTTACCGATGATGCGCCCCTTCATGTCGTCGTCGGGAAGTTTCAGAGCAGTAACGGTACGGTCAGCGGTAACCTCAGAAGACATGCGCTCCATCGCGGTCAATAAAATCGCCTGGGCGGTCTCGTCGATGTCATGCTTAATTTCCTTCTGCTCTTTCGCGACAAGGCCAGCAAGATCCTGCTTAATGTCGCGCTCAGTCATCTTCATAAGCTTATCTCGAGCATCTTCCTTAGTGAGGCCAGCGATTTTCTCGAGCTTTTCCTGCTGACGGTTACGTATGTCTTTAACTTCGCTCTTCAGATCATCAAGCTCTTTCTCTTGGCGCGCAAGGCGTTCAGTCTTCTTCTCGAGCTGATCGAGTTTATTATCGAGGTTCATCTCGCGTTCACTGAGGCGATTCTCAGTATTCTTCCACTCGCGGCGACGCTCGTTTTCTTCTTGCTGAGAGCGCGAGGCGATATCTGCAGCGTCATTTTTAGCTTTAATAACGATGTCTGACGCTTCGTTCTTTGCTTTACGAACTAAATCATCGGCTTTATTCTTACCGCCGTTTTCATTTTTCTTATTGTAAGCTAAAACTACGCCTGCGCCAGCGACGGCTCCAAGGATGAGGCCAATGATAGCTATCACTACGTTCATAAACGTATCCTTCCTAATTGTTTGCCAACATTTTCCTGATGCTGACTTTGGTAACAAAAATATATAAAAATTAATAAGATTCTACTTTTAGTATACCATTATCTACGAGAAATTAAAATAAGATTTTATCAGATTATCAAAATTTGGCGTAGGTAGATGCTATTTTCTAGGTGCGGAAATATTAGCTGGACGGCCATATTCAGGCAAGATAATTTTGTGCTGCTGGCCATGATGATCAAAAAGTGGAATATTCAGTTGGTCTGCAAGCGTATTTACGATTGCGGCGCCAATGCGTAACCCAGTAAAAGAGCCTGGTCCGGAAAAATAAGTAATTTCTGTAATATCATACCAATCGGCGTGATTTTCTTGCAGCTTATCATGAATAAAAGCGAAGATTTTTTCTGCCATTTCATGGCCAGATTCCCATTCATAAGTCTGATCATTAAGCTTGAGGATACAGGCCTTCGTGGATGTATCGAGATACATTTTAATCATGATGTTTCTCCTGAGATATTTTTGAGACGGTGTTTTGACTAAGTAAATTTATAGCGTGATCATGCCCACTATCAACATGCATGGTAATGACTGGTTTTTGTTGATCTGTTCGGGAGATAGAATTTAATAACAGCGTCTGAGCATTTTGATTAAGCTTGACGGAGCGTGAATCATCTGGGTTTAGAATAAATTCTAGACGATATTTTGTCCCCGGAAGCAAATCAGATACATCGCCGCCCCATTCAACAACTACTACCGAATTGGGTTCGGCGAGAGTTTCGTCTAGCTCGTCGCGCATGATGCCGGGATCGTCGAGACGATAAAAATCGTAATGAACTAACTCAGCGGATTGCATATTATTTTGTTCGGTTGACCGTGCATGATAATATGGTGTAAATGCATAACGCTTCGAGACTGTAAAGCTGGGGCTTGTCACCGGATCTTGGACGCCAAGACCGGCAGCGAGGCCACGAGTAAAAGTAGTTTTACCGGTACCGACATCACCGACCAGCTCAAAAACTGCAGGTAAAGTCAAGGCACGCGCCGCTTCCCTGCCTAACTCCAACATTTCTTCTTCAGATTTGACAATCATATTATATATTATATCATAAGCCTATGAATTAAGAAATAATTACGTGCCGTTCTGACGATTATTGTCGTGCGTGTTGATATTCACATACATGAATTTGAACTTGTACGCCGCGTACAAGTTGGAGCTATGTATTACAGAGATAATGTATTAAGTTTTTGCTGTTAATTGACTAATTTTTAGTAAAAAGATGGTATTTTTACTATATTCATACCATTATCCCTACCGTACTAGACAACGGAGGGGAAAACCGAAGAAGCGATTACGCTTTTCGTATGAGTTTTCTTTTTGCCAAATACCTAACACTGTCACGTATTGATATAGAGTGTCGGTTTCTGAATCTGCAATAGAAGACCATGGCATTGCAAGCATGCCAGAATATAGGAGCCGCCCTTCATTGTGAGTATATCCGCTCCGCACACAAAGCATAGGATTGCCTGATACGAATTAGTAAAAGGCTAGGTTTGTATATTATTAACCATCACTAACACTTTCGAGCTGGACGGAGATATTTTTTTGATGACGCCGGGAAGAAAGCTTCTTGCAACATCGTCGTAAGTGTGGCAAGACTAGAAAGAAAAGAACTGGAATGTAAAGTAGAAAAGCCTTAAATCCTACCTCTGACAAGTTGATGACGAAAATTGTTTTTTCGCTGAGAAAATTGATTAGCCAAATATGTAGATTAAGGAGCATGGTTGCGAGTTGAGCGAAAAACGTCGCTAAAAATGGAAACAAACTGGTCGCGCCGGTCAGCATGACTAGCAACATTGCATATGGTAAAGTCGGGAGAATAATGAGATTTGCGACAAACGACAAAAGTGAAATTGTACCAAAATTGCAAACTAGAATCGGTGCACAGATAAGGCTAGTCGAAAAACTCGTAATGAGCATTGAAGCGAGCCAAGGCGGTTTCTTGCCACCGTAAAGTGTTTTCTGCAGAGCTGGAGCGAAAATGAGAATTCCGAAAAATGAAGCAAAGGAAAGCTGCCAACCAAGGTTGAGAAAGTTCAGCGGATTAAGCAAAAGTGTGATTGCACCGACAAAACTGAGAAGTCGCAACGGTGTGAACTTACGACCAACATAGCCAACGAGCAGACTAAGAATCGCCACTAGGGCTGCTCGCGTCATCGAAGGGGTAAAACCGACAACCAAAGCAAAAGCGAGAATAGCCATAATGCCAAAAAGCGTACCAGCAAATTTAGATATGCGACCAAAAAGTTTTTTGATGGCATTGCTTAAAATAGCGAGATGAGCACCAGAGGCAACCACAACATGCGTCATACCCGTAATTTGTAAAGCCTCAGCAAAACTTTCTGATAGACCAGATTTCATACCCATGAGATAGCCGAGGCCAAGATCACTTTGCGGAGAAGGCATAAATTGGTTAATTGCATTAGCAAAAGAAGTTTTGAATTGATAGAAGACATCGCCAAACTCAATTTTGTCAATGCTGATCAGATTCGGACGAAAGAAATTGCCAACAAAAGTACCAAAACCAGCGCTAAGTTTGCCCTGAAGCGTCAGATAGTCGGAGCGAGCAAGCTCAGGTTGATTGGCAAGCTTAACGTAAAGCGTCCCCCGCAAGCAATTCTGCTTAGCTAATTGATTATTCGCGGTTTTATCATGAGCAAGATCACCAGGTGGCCAAATGCAGAGATCACTAAGCTGCAAGGTAGTTCCCTGGCTACTAAAATCGGGGTCGTTGTCAATTTTACCAGTAAGCGTAAGAGTTTGTCCGACCAGTTGCTGCCAAACTTTTTGGTCGAGAAGTTCTGGACTAGCGCGCCAATTTGCGATTATGAAACCACTCAAAACTGCAAGAATGAGCGTAAAGAAGCTGCTGAAATGAAAGATAAAAAATAAGAGGCAAGCTACAATGAACAGCCAAAACCATTCCCAGCTATAAGCAATGTTAAAGACGACACTCAGGACGACGCCAATGATAATCCCCCAGATCACGGCGTAAAAATGCCACGACGGATGAAGTGGCTTGAATAGCGATTGAATGCGAATTTTTTGAATCATGCCTTAGAGCATAGCACAATCCAACGAGAATCCACAAGCATAGGCATAATAGATTGTAAGAGAAGAATTGAAACGAAGGAGTTTTGAGAATAAGACCCCCTCGTAGGATAACATGCTTAGGAGTTGTTCTACAAGCATAATGGTAATAGCATGTAGCACACTTTAGGTATTTACCACAAGCATAAGGATGAAGCAATTTATATAACATGTAGCATACTTTAGGAAAAAGTACGAACATAAGAGGAAAGAAAGGTTGCATGCACTACGTGCATGCAACCATGATTGGATTAAGATTTATAATCGTGGCGGGTTTTGCGGAAAGCGGTGAAGCCAGCTTGGAAACCAGCCGAGATGCCTTTAAAGAATCCGGAAATTGAAGGAGTGGATGCATGATTGGGCAGAGCATAATGTTGGTTGGGATAATTGATCATCGGAGTAGATTGAGTAGCATTAGGAATCTGCTCGGAAGGAAAATAGTTGGAATTATAATAAGTGGGGCGGTTGTCAAGACAAGGGGCTGAGTGCTGCATAAGTTGAGTTTGATTATTTTCTGGATACGGGGATCGAGCATAAGTAGAATAATCAGGGTAGTAATTCGGTTGCATTGTGTAAGCTTGCGACCAAGGTTGAGGCGCAAACTGAGGCTGAGGTTGCAACCAGAGCTGGAATTGAGATTGCTGAACTTGGACTTGTGGCTGAGCTTGGGCCTGCGGCCAAGGTTGGAACTGCGGCTGGGCTGGGAATTGAATCTGAGATTGAATTTGTGATTGTGTCCAAGCCTGAGGTTGAGGCGAGAACGGAAGATTTGATTGCGGTTGAGATTGGTAAGTTTGGGTGGCGCAATAATTATAATTTGGCTGAGCAGCTGGAGTTTGGGTGACACTATAAGCAAATTGAGAATTGGGGGGTATATAATTATTCTGTGCGTAGGCTGCTGCGTCTTCATCATAATTCTGCGAGTTAGCGTAGAGATTTTCGTAGTAATTCGGCACATAAGGCTGATTATTATTCATACCATAAGCTGGCTGTATATTAGTGGAGTAAGCTTGAGCAGCAGAATTAGAATTCTCGGGATTATCATACGGAGCTGGCGCAGATGTATTATTAGACGATTCCGTAGCTGGATCAAATTCTTCAGGATTTGTAAATTCCTTCAAAACTGAGCCGTGATAGAACAGCTGATCCAGTTCCAGATCCGTCAGTGATGAATCGTCGGCTTCTTCCAGCTGATCTAGTGCATTCAATAAATCACTAGCGGCATCGCGAATATCCTCGATGCAAGTTTCTGGATCAGAAAGTAACATTTCGGTCGCGAGCATAGCAGCTTGAAATTCGGAAAAACCATCAATGTAATCATCAGCGCGAAGTTTGCGCATGTCAAGAAGCGCTTGTGACAAAGCATTGCGCAACGATTGATACTCTTCCTCTTCCGGGTCATTATCTGACGGCTGTTCGGAGTGATAATCTTGAGACGGGGCAGATTGAAGTTGACATTCTGACTGCGCCGGCGACGGCGCGGGAGTTGAAGAAATAGGTGTCACTACCGACGGTGATACCGACAGCATGGAATCTGGTTGCGACTGCCGAGCGCCGGATTGTGCTGTGAGCATGTCAGTAGTTTGCTCTAGTCTAGATGGCTGCGCCGGTGCGAAATCGGATCGCGCTTGGATAGTTGGGACGGACACTTGCACTGGTGCCGTCGCGGCAGGGTGTGTTGGAACATCTTGGGTAGGTTGCGACGTAATAGTAAAGAATGGTAAGTCGGGCATCACCGGAGCGGGAGGAGGCGCGAGAGAAACCTTCGTAGCCTGAAGATCTTGATTAAGGGCACTTCGATCAGACAGATTAGCCGATATCGACGAACGTCTGACTGCTAAATCAGAGGGCTGTAAAAGCATAAATGTATTAGCCTCATCGGAGCAATCCGATACGACAGTATTAAGCGAAGGAGCTTCTGGAGAGGGTTCCACGCTTGAGGATAACGTAGGTAACTGGACGACCGGCTCAGAATCCACGAAGGCTTGCGCAATAATGTTAGCATCTTCATCGCTGTAGGTCCCGGCAGTCAAATCATTAGCAGAATCCCGAGCCGTAATTTCTGTGGTAGTCTCCGTTGAAACCCCTGTAGTAACTTCCGTGATATCAACCGTGTCCGACAGAGGTTCTTGCGCAGTGACATCCGAAGTAGTTTCCATCCACGCCTCCAGAGCTTCAATTGGTAAATCAGCTACCATGTCAGCTTCAGCCTGTTGTAACTCGGCGGTATCAGGTTCACAAGTAATCGTATCCCTAGCGTGCGATGACCGCTCCATGAGTTGCGCTGCCGTTTTTGCGATTTTGGCATGGCGCGAGTGCTGGGATTTTTTGGTGTTTTGAGATTGGCTCAAATCCTCCTCAAAATCTGCAGCAAATTGGACAGTTTCAGCTGGAACGTCTGTCTGCCGTGGCTGAGTAGGCGTGGAATTATTGTACTCCGTAGTGTATATTTCTTCAGACGTGGCGACGACTTCGGCACGCTCGAAGGCTTCTGCAAGTCGCACCTCAATTTCAGCTTCATTAATCGGTGTCTCTGAAACAGCAAGACCGTCGGTCTTAGTCACAATATTGGTGGCTGGATTAGGAATAATAGTCGCTTCAGCAATCGACGTATCATGCTTCAGGTTATCGAGAGTCGTAGTTTGCTGAGGATTGGACGTAGGATGAAATTCACCAAGATAATCAGGAGAAATTTTCAGGTCCCATTCGGTATCCGGTTCAAGTTCGCGCAAGACTTCTACAACATTCGTACTAAAGCGGCCATCTTGAATCTTGGCAACATCCGCAATACCTTCGGCAAAAATTCCCAGAGCACCGCAAAAATCACCGCCTTTGATTGTTAATTCTTCAAGCGCCGCTGGATCACCAATGATCGTCAGACCAGTTTCGCTAATGTAAATGCCTCCATCAATTAATATTTTGAGATTTGCGTCCGGCTCAGTATCAAACGCAATAGCTGCAGCCGAGGCGATAATTTGCGTGTGCAGCAGTTCAAGACTGCCAAGATTCAGATTGATGCCGGTGACGCCAAAAAGTTTGGCAGCATTAATATACCAAGCGCCAAGTCCAGCCGCTTCAATTGCTGAACCACAAAGTTCATCGGCAATGATACGAGCGCCGCTTCGAATATTTATTTCTGGAATATTCGAAGAAAGTCCACGCACCGCTTGGCTGAGACAGATGCCGCTACGGGCGATAATCTCACCGCGGAAGTTCAGAATCACTCCGTAGGCCACACCGAGGTTTGGCGCAATGAGCACTCCACTGCCCTCGGGAGCGTAAAGATGAATGCCCTCGTCAATAGTGACGGTCGTATAATGGGGCATGCCCGAGCTAATAGCGCCGAAAATGCGCACAGCGATATCGTTCGTGCCGAGTGCGAAGATTTTTCCTTCTCCAGTCAGAGTCACTTCACCGCGACGAATATCAAAAACGCGCAAATCGCGCACCGATTGATCAGCAATAATACTATGGCCATTAAAATCAATTGCCACATCATGGTCAATAATGATATTCCGATTGACAATAATATCATTCCCTAGTGTAATCTGCGCTTGTTGAGTTTTGAGGTAAGACATAATGTCTTCAAAAGTGCAAGCATATTCCGGCTGCTTAGTGCGGGCGCGAAAGAGACGACGCGGGGGCGCAGGTGGCAAATCGGGCTGGCCAGGAGTAGGCGGAGCTGGCAAGAGGGTCGAAGGACGAGCAACGAGTTGCGGCCCGCTTAAGGACGGGCTGGATTTAATCTGCTTCTTGGTGTGCTTCGTTGATTTTGCGGACGTTTTCTTGACAGATTTACCGCTAGATTTCGAAGCTTGACGCCGTTTCATAAGTCTCTCCCATGAGTTCATCACCTTCATACTCTACCCACCATTATTTCAGATGTCCAAAAAATATGTTATTCCTGGCACCCGAAACGACACCTATATCTAAAGGATTGCTACCATTGTAGCACAGATTAGCTTAATTGTCAATTACTTGTACTGATTTCGGAAAATAGTGCAACCATTATTCTTCTGTCGTTACGTGCCAGGAATGCTCGTATATTGTCTGAGGCGCTTCGTGCGGAGCGGAAGTGCTTGGCCGAATGGCTATATGGAATACTCAGGTAATGCCGATTTCAATTGGTCGCCTAATGCAGATAATGATTTTATAAAGATTTACAACTTAGGATTTGATGCTAATTTTTCATATACAAAGTATGGCGGGCAACGCCACTTCGGTATGCCCCTCCGCTGTCTAGTACGGTAGGGATAATGGTAGGAATGTGAGCGAACGTAATCAAAACCACCCCTTCAAGGGGTGGTTTGCTCTGCCCTATAAGGGCCTGTCAC
>CAZETG010000009.1:0-32031 GCA_964514875.1 uncultured Candidatus Saccharibacteria bacterium
ACCTGTTCTCATTCCGAACACAGAAGTCAAGCCCAGTAGCGGCGATTATACTGCCTCAAGCGGGAAACTAGCAAGGTGCCAATTTATACGAACAAACCACCCCAACGGGTGGTTTTTCGTCGTCATAGCTAAATTCTCGCTGCATAAAAACGCTACTAGAGCGACAGAAAAGTAGGGTTGATTGGTTAAACAAAAACTCACTATGCGAGAACGAGCGTTATTGAAGCGACTTCAGTCTATATTGTGCTTGGTGCCCTCGCTACTTTATCGATCCTGACGAAAAAGTAATCCAAATGTAATATTGAACACACGACAAAATCATCTTTCTCCATTACGATAGTCGTAGAAACAACGATTCGAAAGGAGTGACTAGATATTATGGACTCGTTCAAAAGTAAAATTATTATCTTCCTCAGCGTATTAGCTGTTGCCGGAGCGATGATTACTGGCGTTTGGTAAGAAAACGCCGTATTGGGTGCAGATTGACAATGCGAATGTCGCTAAGAATGCCAAGAATGAGTATGAATATAATCTGACAGCCTATGATGAGCATGGCAAAATGCAAGACGTGAAATTTACCGCATATAAGGAATTGCGCGAGGATGCCTTTCTGCGGCTAGACTTGATGTGGCTACGTGGTGTGGTCTATTGGGAAGAGGTACAGTATGACCAACTTCCACTTGATGTCAAGCCTCGCTATCAGACCGGTCTGAACGGCGTCTAGTTTTCATTCCCCGGTTCTCCCCTAGTGGAATGAACGCGGAAATACGGAAACATTTCCACTAATTAAGTATGAAATGGGTTTATATGTGCCATGCGCCCGAAGAAGCATATTACGTTTTGTCAAAGACGGACTATCAGTCGGGTAGAGGGCTTGATCTCTGTCCTGAGGATGTGGGCTTGATGATTTTGATGACATTGCCCATGAATGATTCTTTGAGTACTGTTTTTCTGGATTTCCCCTATCAACATTAGTACGGGAACACTTTGCTAGGATACAGGCGCTTTCACATTCATTCAGATAGGCAAAAATTCCGCTCGTTCATCAGATTAGACGATAAACCGTTGTAAGCAGTTTGAAGTTTTGTTATGGAGCAATGATCATGATGAGACCAAAGCGCTCTTCAATCATTATTGTATGGTTTTGTATCCCTCCATAAAACCTCGGTTTTAGTGTATAATAATTCTATGGATAATTACTGGATTTCGATCGTCTACTACTTTATTGCTTATGCGTTAGTTAATTTAATTGGCATTATACATGTTACGATTAATAAGAAATTTCTCCGCATGGGTAATACTCCAGCTGACTCGGAATCGAACTTTACCGCTGCTTATAAGAAAACTATTCCGTTTCAGCCGTTTTATACACTTGTGATTTTTCCAGTGTTTGCAGGCATGTATCTGCGCACGCTGGGTACGATCGAAGATATGCTGCAAGTCGTTTTCATGTCGCTGATTTGGGGTGGACTGACGATTATTCTCGATGCTTTGACGCGCGTTTTGATCCCGCACCCGTGGGCGATGACCGCCCAGGATTACTATGTCAAACATCAGCCTTGGTTAATTCTGCATTATATTATTATTTTTGCTAGTCCATTCGTTGCATATCTTTTAATGAAATAATCGTCTTAACCTCGTCATTAGATAGTTAACCAAGAAGGTAAAATGTCCACGCAAAATTCATCAAAGCAGCCCAACGTGTCCGTGCGGTCCAGTAATCAAGCTCACGCAGATATAATACCACAGCAAGCTGGAGCAATTAACACGGATTCGCCATCATTTCAGCAGGCGCAAACGCCTGCACAACCTTACGTAGCTAAAGACGTGGCGGAAAATCGACCATCAGAGCAGCTCCCGTCAGCCTCGACATCATCTAAATCCAAGCATTTAGTCTTGCAATACGATCTCGATCCTAGCGTTACGCCTGAGATGCGCGCGCAGCTTTTACAAAAGCTCAAAACTTTGCCTAATGCGCCGGGAGTTTATTTTCACAAAAGTGCTAGTGGTGAGGTGATTTACGTCGGTAAGGCGGCTGTGCTTAAGAATCGCGTGCGCCAATACTTTCATCATACTCGCAAAGATCCTAAAACCGAAGCGCTCGTGCGCGAAATCGCCGATACAGATTGGATCGTGGTGGACACAGAGATGGATGCGCTTTTTCTCGAATCAGAAATGATTAAACGCTACATGCCAAAGTGGAACATTCTGCTACGCGATGACAAAACTGTTTCTTATGTGCGCATTGATATGAAATCGGAAGTTCCGTATGTCAGTTTTACACGCACGCCGCAAGACGACAAGGCGACGTATATCGGTCCGTTTTACGGTAAAAGCGCCGTCGAGAAGGCGTTGCGTATTTTGCGTAAAGTTTTCCCGTATTACGACAGGCCTTATGATGGTAGAAAAACTTTGAACACCGACCTAGGCCTCACGCCCGGTATTGAGGTTGGCAAAACTACCCCGAAGGAATATAAGAAAAACCTGCGTAAATTGCAACTTTATCTCGAAGGCGGCCGCCATAAATTATTACGGGAGCTAGAAAAGCAAATGCTTGCCGCCGCCAAAGATGAACGTTTCGAAGAAGCCGCCGAGCTGCGCCAACAATTCTTCGGTTTACGCGAGTTGCAGAAAAAGATCGTCTTTTCTGACAAGGAATTTCTGGATATTTCTTCCGATCAAGCGTTAGTAGATTTGCAGATGATGCTAAAATTGCCGAATCCGCCGCGTCGGATCGAAGGATATGACATTTCGCATCAATCCGGTACGAACGTGGTTGGTTCGATGGTTGTATTTACTAATGGTGCTTCTGATCGCTCCGAATATCGTAAGTTTAAGCTTCGCAGTCAGAAAAATGACGACACCGCTAGTATGTCTGAAGTAATTACGCGTCGTCTCAAACATCCTGAGTGGCCGTTCCCGGAGTTGGTAATTCTTGATGGCGGTGTCGGTCAAGTCAACGTCGTTAAGGATCAGCTGCATGCGCAGGGTATTGCCGTAATTGGCCGCGACAAATCCGGCGATCATTCGCGTAATGCTGCTGTGCGGATTATGATTCCAGAAGGTAATGATTATAAAATGGTTTTATTGAAGCCGGATTCGCATGTCGCAAAACTGATTGCGCGGATCGACGATGAGGCACACCGCTTTGCGGTGACTTATCATACGCTATTGAAGCGCAAAAACATGCTGAAATAAGCTATGAATGTTCTGAAAAATCTTCGCTGGAACTTGTGCACCCGGAGCGGAGGAGACGTGCGATTGGATAACGCAGAATATCAAAGATCGTAAGTATAATCAAGACTGTCGGTTGTTGTACGGCGGTATGTGGCATGCTTGTTAATAGCGATTACCCCTTCATGATTCTTCTGATTGCGAGAAAGAAACCGAAGTAAAGTTACATTTTCGCAACAAATCCTCAGCTGTGTTATAATTACTTTATGATCAAATTACAAGTTTTCGGTTTTCTTTTGCGCTGGCTGGCTTCTAGTATTGGCATGTATTTTTGTATTACTTGGCTCGGCACGATTACAGAAGGGTCACCGGCCGCCAACGCCGAAGCCTACATTCTCTATGGCATCGCTGGTCTAATTTTTTCCATCATGAATTCCATTATTAAACCCATTATCAAGATTTTTGCGCTTCCGCTCGCGATTTTGACGATGGGGATTTCGACACTCGTTATTAATACAATTATGGTCGTAATTACGATCAACTTGCTTCCTGGCGTCGAGATGAGTTTTTGGAACGCTATGCTGTCGAGCATCGTTTTGAGCCTTGTCAATGGCGTGCTCAATTTCTTCATGTCCTAGCTTTGCGGGATTAGATCTACGGTTGCTTATCGGTAAAATATTACTAAGTTTTCGACTGCTCAACCAAGTTTTTGCCGATCAAACCAACGAGCAACCAAGTTCTTATATGGCAAACCTTTTTTCTTAGCCGCGAAACCTTGATTTTCTTAACCAACGGAGTATAATTAAGAGTATGAATTTGGGAACATTGTTTCAGAGTATTATTTTCGTCTCCGCCATTTTGACGATCCTATTAATCCTTTTGCAGCAGCGCGGTGCGTCTTTAGGTGCTGGCTTTGGTAGCTCTGGCGAGCTTTACACTACTCGCCGCGGTTTGGAGCGTTCACTGTTTAATGCTACAGCGGTCTGTGTCGTGGTGTTTGTCTTGGCGATTCTTGGCCTAGTTCTAATTCCGGCATAATGAATATAGTTAAGAAGGTGGGGAACGTAACCATAGCATGAAATCTGCACCAAAAAAACGCGAATCAAGCCTAGCAAAGCGCTGGGAAAGTTTTTCAGAACGCGCCAAAGAAGAAAGTCGCGAGCATATCCAAGAAAATCTCATTAGCCGTTTACCCAATGCTCGTCGTGTTCGGCTTTTGATTTTAGAGTGGTGTCTCTTGATCGTGATTATATTGTCACTCGCATTGACACAAGCTTTTTGGTATACGCAGTCATATTCTGTGCAGGCCTTTGTTAATGGTGGTACTTATATTGAGGCGACGATCGGTCGCGTCAATTCGCTAAATCCGCTCTTCGCGACTACGAATAGCGAGCGTGTCCTTTCGAAGTTAATGTTCTCGACGCTATCCACGATTGACTATACTGGGCATGTTGGTCTTGGTCTCGCGGCCTCAATTACTTCGGACGAAACTGGTAAAGTTTGGACTGTAACACTGAAAGATGACCTGAAGTGGTCTGATGGCGAGCCGATTACGATTGATGATGTCTTATTTACAGTTAATCTGATTCAAGATCCAACTATTAATACTTCCTATGCTTCGAATTTTACTGGCGTCACCGTCGAGCAATCTAATGAAGCGTTAAATTTTACGCTTCCATCCGCCTATGCTGATTTTGATTCTACTCTGAATGTGCCGATTTTGCCGAAGCATATTCTCGGCGACGTCGCACCTGGACAGCTCTTGGAGCATCAATTCAGTTCTAATCCCGTGACGTCTGGTGCTTTCAGTTTTAATGCCATGCAGAGTGTTTCGAATGAAGGCGAGCGGATTATCTATCTTGCTGCTAATCCATATTTTTACCGTACGCAGCCAATGCTAAATAGCTTTGCAATTCATACCTACTCTTCTCTTGACGATATCGTTACGGCCGTGGCGACTAGTGAAGTTACCGCGACAGCTGAGCTTTCTGCTGCCTATCGTGATCAACTGCCAGACGATCTTGTCTACGAGAAGCAGACGGCGCTCGCGAGTGGTATTTTTGCCTTTTTCAATACGACCAGCCCGCTACTAAATGACGTTAATGTCCGCCGCGCTATTCGTCAGGGAATTGATATGGATGAAATTCGTTCAGTCTTAGGTTATGAATTTCCGTTAAACTACCCTATTCTTGAGTCGGAAATCTCGATCAATAATTATCCAGAATTGCCTGACTATGATCTCGCCGCCGCTCGTGCGACCCTTGAAAGCTCAGGAGTCGCCGGTCAGACCTTGCGACTCGTCACTATCGACTCAGGCTATTTTCCAGAGCTAGCCGCCCAGTTTCGATCTCAGCTTGAATCTTTAGGTCTAAAAGTTGAATTATCCGTTTATACTCCTAGTCAAGAATTTCTCCTCAATGTCATTCAGCCGCGTGCGTATGATATTTTACTCTACGAAGTCGAGCTCGGCGCCGACCCTGATCTATTCGCTTATTATCACTCTTCGCAGGCTTCGGCCAATGGCCTTAATTTATCTAATTATGCCAATTCGCTGGTTGATGACCTGATTCTGGGCGCACGTACTTCTATGGACGTCGTTTCCCGTACCACCAAGTACGAAACCTTCCTTAATCGTTGGGTAAGTGATGTTCCCGCCATCGGTATTTATCAATCTAGTCTAGTCTATTATTTCAATAAGAATGTTCGTGCCTTCTCTGAGGATGATCGTCTAGTCTACGCGACCGATCGTTTTGTCGATGTTGAATACTGGGCCGTCAACAAGGCCGCCAAAAATCGCACACCGTAGAGTATGGTGGAATCATGCTGATGCAGCCTGAGCCATGATTAACTATTGACAAAATCAAAATTGTATGCTAGAATAGAAATATGAGGCGCTGTTATTCGCTCCGGCGCAAGCTTTTTGCTGGCCGGTAGAGTTTATAATCCTAGGATGGTTCACGAACAGGGGTTTTTGTGCTATAATACCGTTATGAGAAATTTAGCAATAGACCTGAAGACGGAAATTAGTAAAACTGTACATGTTGCAGGTTGGGTGAATTCGCGCCGTGATCATGGCGGTCTGATTTTCATTGATCTGCGGGATCACACAGGTGTCATTCAGCTTGTGATTACTCCTGATACTCCTGAGGCCTTCCAGATTGCTGAAACTTTGCGTGATGAGTTTGTGATTTCGGCTGAGGGCGTTGTGCGCGAGCGTGCCCCTGAGCTTAAAAATCCCAACATTGCTACTGGCGACATCGAGGTGGTCGTTAGCCAGCTGACCTTAATCAACAAATCCGAACCACTCCCAGTCAATACTCACGACGAAGGCGATCCATCAAGTGAAGAAATGCGTTTGCGCTATCGTTATCTTGATTTACGCCGTCCGTCGATGCAGAATATTCTCAAGCGCCGCGCCGAATATTATCGTTTTATGCGTAATTACATGGATGCGCATGATTTTATCGAGATTACTACGCCGATTTTAGCCAATTCTTCCCCGGAAGGTGCGCGCGACTTTCTTGTACCTTCGCGTTTGCATCCGGGGCAGTTCTATGCTTTGCCGCAGGCGCCGCAGCAATTCAAGCAACTACTAATGGTCGGCGGCGTTCCGCGTTATTATCAGATTGCGCCGTGTTTCCGAGATGAGGATCCGCGCGCTGATCGTCTCTACGGTGATTTTTATCAGCTCGATATGGAAATGGCCTTCGTCGACGATGGTGAAGTTGTGCGACAAACCATGGAGCCGCTGATTAAGAAATTAGTCACCGACTTCGCTGGCAAAGAATTAGTTAGTGAAGAGATTCCGCGGATTCCCTACAACGAGGCGATGAATAAGTATGGCACTGACAAACCAGATTTGCGTTACGGGCTAGAGCTGATCGATCTGACTGATGATTTAAAAAACTGCGAATTCAAAGTTTTCCAAATGCCCTGCGTGAAAGCGATTTGCGTGCCGGGTGGAGCGAAATTCACTCGCAAGCAAATCGATGAATTTACCGAGCTGGCCCGCAAAAACGGTGCCGGCGGTCTCGCCTATATATTATATGAAAATGGCGACGTTCGCAGCCCGATCGCAAAATTCCTCAAAGATACTGAATTGCAGGCGATTCGGCAGAAGACTGGCGCTAAGGATGGCGATGCGGTTTTCTTTGGTGCTGATGAGCGCAAAAAAGTCAACAAAGTCCTCGGTCAGGTTCGCATTGCTTTCGCCGACGCTCTTGGTTTGAAAGACAATCACAAAGTTGCGCTTTGCTGGATTATTGATTTTCCGTTTTATGAATGGGATGAAAAAAATAACAAGCTCGATTTTGGTCACAACCCCTTTTCGATGCCAAAGGGCGGGTTGAAGACGCTTGAAGAGACCGAAGACAAATTAGCGATTGTTGCCGATCAGTACGATATGGCTGTCAATGGCCTCGAGCTCTGCTCTGGTGCCGTTCGTAATTATAACCCAGAAATCATGTATAAAGTTTTTAGTATTTTGGGATATAATCAGGCTTACGTTGAGAAACGTTTCGCTGGCATGCTGAATGCTTTCAAATTTGGCGCTCCGCCTCACGCCGGCTGCGCGTTCGGTATTGATCGTATGCTGATGGAATTGTTAGATGCCGATAATATCCGTGACATCGTCGCCTTCCCGAAGAATGGCTCTGGTGTCGATCTGATGATGAATTCTCCGTCACCGGTGGACGAAGTTCAGCTCGAAGAGACACGTTTAGCTATTATTGAAGAAGATTAAGCACGGAATCCCGCCCCTCGCCGTATGACGAGGGGTTTGCAGAAGAATAGGCTTAGCGGGTGTTGTTAAGTTTACAAGGCTTGTTTTACGCCTATTTTTTCCCTGAAACTGTGCTACAATAAAATCATGGTTTGTATTGCGGCGTTTATTATCCTCTGCTTGGTTGGTGTTTTTGTTGCCTTTTTGAGTATTTTTCGGCGTGATATTGGTCGCAAATATTGGGCAGTTTTTAAGAAAGCTTGGGGTTGCGTTGGCAAGAAAGTTCGGTTGCAGAAATGCGAGACCAATTTCAAAGACGACGTCAAGAATTCCTTGCTCTCGAAGGTTGCTCTCAAACATCCGAAATGGATTAAGCCTCTAGGTACTGCGATCGAAGTTTCGGCAATCCTGATCGTCTTTGTGACGATTTGGTCGCTTGTTGAAGCAATTAAGGCAATTCTCGCTCTCTGGGTTTTTGGTACTTGCAATGTTTCGCAGCCTGCGAGCTGCGCCTTGGGCGCCGAAGTTTGCGGCATTGATTCTGCTGAGCCACGCAATCCTGCTGAATGGGTTGGGCGTTGGTTCAATGAGTGGGGCGAAATTTTCGTCAACATTCCCGATCGTTTTCATAGCTGGAATGCCGAGGACTATCTAGTTGAGCCTTATACTTTTGTTTCCAAATATCAGGATGATAAGCCTCTAGCGCTCGATATTTTTGATCCTGGCTGTGTCGTCTGTATGCAAAGCTACCGTAACCAGAAAGAATCCGGCTTCTTCGAGCAATATAATGTTGTGCCGATGATCTATGTAATCGAGCTCCCCGAAGGCGGCCCAAAATTCAAAAATTCCGATCTGATCGCGCGCTACATGCACACTGCGAACCTCCTCGATACCGAATATATGCCGAAAATGCTCGACCGCCTCTTTACGGGGTCCGATGAGGATGGTGCTAGTTACCGTTCCGCATTCCTTGAGATGTCTGCCGAAGATGCCGAGAAGCTATTACAATCCTGGCTCAAGGATTTTGGCGCCGATAAAACTGAAATCACAAAAATTACTGAAGTCGCGCATGGCGAGAAAGTTACAGAAATTATGGCACACGTCAAAGACATGGTCGAAAACAAAATCCACGCCAAAGGTATCCCGACTTTAATTTATGACGATAAAAAGCATAATGGTCTTTATGAAGCGAAATAGGGTTATCGTAGCTGGCTTGAGTCTGTTAATGATTGCGGTTGTTTGCATTCTGCAAGTTGCGCATGTACAGGCAGCCGAGTCCGAAGAGCTAAACAATATCTCGCAGAACTGCGCCTCCATCAAGCAATCACTGGCTCAGCTCCAGCGTGCTGATTCTCGTACTCGTACTTATCTCGGCTCTGCTTATGAAAAAATCGCGCGGGACTTTATTACTCCGCTCAGTCTTCGTCTCTCTCGCAATAACTATAATGTGGAAGAAATTACAAACATCGAAAAGCAATTTTCAGAAACGCAGATGAACTTTCGCAATTATTACACAGAGTATATGCGTGATTTGGATGGTTTAATTGCCACAGATTGCCAATCTCGTCCGCAGGAGTTTTACGATAGGCTTAAAGATACTCGCAAAAAACGTGAAGCCTTACACACTACTGCCCAGCAGCTCTCCGAGTTGATTAATAAGCAATCCCGGGCCGTTAAGAAATTACAGGAGTCACTATGATCCCAGAAGCCGTCAATCACGGGCGTCGGAATCTGATCTTGCTCGGCATTATGGCTACTGGCGTTGCCGTATTCTCGACTGCCGTAGAACTTTGGATTTATCGTAGTTCGGGCGATATTTATCTGGACCGGTCTCGCCCTGGATATTTGCCGGATAATAACGAAGTCCAAGAAGCCCCTAACGCGACTTCCACTTTTCACTATCCTGATACAGGCGCCCTCGATCCCGAAGAGCTTAGCGAATATCTTAAGGAGCTGAAAGTGCTAAGTGATTATCTTAATCGCCTTGATGACCCGTATTCTGGTGATCCTTTGTCGGATGAATCTTTGGGTATCACAAAGCCAAAAGAACCATCAAAGAAATAGTATATTCCTACCATTATCCCTACCATACTAGACAGCGGAGGGGACGGCTAAGTTGACGAGGATGAGCCTGAGACAAATATACTTCTGATGTAACAAAGTAAAGAAGAAAAGCGTTTTGAGAAGTATTAGCAGATTGTGCGCGAGAAGTCCAAAGAACTGCAACAATACCAGCGTCATGGCTGATACAGCCTTCAGGCCAGCCAGAAGCGCTCCGCACGAATGATTTGCAATTTATCGTATTCCTACCATTATCCCTACCGTACTAGACAGCGGAGAGGAAAACCGTAAGCACGAAGGTCGGTACCAGATGAGAAAATGTTTGAAGAATTAAAATAGAGGTGAAAAGCATTACGAAAATCTGCAGAAGAATATGCACGAGAAGCCCAGAAATGTACGTCAGCACCAGTGTAGCGACCAACATAACCATTATACGTAATTATATCGCTCCGCACGAATGAACCCAAGAATTTGCTAATTCCCCAAATTACCATAACCACTATTGACAAAATCACCTATCTGTGCTACAATACCTATAATCCCTCTTTGAGGGCTGGTTTGGCATGCACAAACACCAAAAAATACCGAAAACACCAAAAAACCAGCATATCTTACCCAATATTACCGGTTCTCTCGAGCTCAGATAGCTACTCTCCAGCCGACCGCGGCGCATGGATAAACTGCGTCGCTGCGGATTCCTGATTGCCAGCATAAACCAGTTTACGCAACCACAAATCTGCCGGACCAGCCGTCATCAAGAGGATGAGGTAGCCCTTATCGTGCCAATCCAATAATTCTTTTGCTAATTTATCGTTAAGCTCTGCTGGCTCGGCGACCTTTTTGTTGCTCAATTTCTCGATAAAATCCTCCGGTCGCAAAATCTTCAGATCAGGATTTTCGCGCGTCAAATAAGTCGGCAACCAGTACAATTTCTTCACTCCTTCAAAAACGTTGGCGTAATCATCGGCTAACTCCGACTGGCGAATATTCTGATGCGGCTCATAGACCGCCACTACGCCTTGCAGGCTACGCCGTTCCGCTTCTTCGCGCGCAATTTCGATAGTCGCGGCGACTTCTTCTGGATGATGAGCATAATCGGAATAATAACCCTCTGACACCTGCTCAAATCGACGCCCGACACCAGGGAATTGATTAACTGCTTCGATAATTTGCTTGCGCTGTTTGCCGGTAAAGCGCGACAAGCCTTTTGGTTGCGGCATTAAGCGTTGCACGACGTCGACCGCTAAAGTCGCATCATAGCGCCTTGCTTCACCTGCCAAGGTAATCTCTGCCAATATTTCATCGCCATGAATTACTTGTTCACTCTGGCGTTCGAACTGCTTAAACGCATCCTGATAATCCTGCACGGTTGGGTAAATATCCGGATGATCGTAAGTAACGACCGGTATTGCAGCGACCCAGGGATGATATGCCAAAAAATTGCGATCGTACTCATCGGCTTCGTAAATAAAGTATTCCGATTCTGGATTATAGCGACCCGCTTCGGCAAACGGTAAAGTCGTGCCAATCAGATAAGAAACCGGAATACCGAGCTTCTGGCACGCCCAAATAATAATCGCAGTCGTCGTCGTCTTGCCATGTGTGCCCGCCACGGCGATCATTTTCAGTTTCAACTTTTTTATTAAGTAGCTAATTAGCTCATCGCGTTTAGAAATTTTGAGTTTTAGCTTTTTTGCAAGCACTAATTCTGGATGATCCGGCGGCAATGCAGAAGTATACACAAACCAATCTACACCTTCATTTTTTACGCAAGACTTCAGAAAATCACCGTTTTGCTCGCCCAGGTAAACCTGAATACCATTATTGACCAGCTCATTCGTAATCGCTCCAGGCATTGTATCGGAACCAAACACTTTCATGCCGGCATCTTTTGCCATTAAGGCCAGCGGCCCCATCCCTGTCCCTGAAATTCCTGATATGTATATATTCATAAGTTCATTTTACCATATTTCTTAGTAATAGCATTTGCCTTTTTGAGGTAATGCAAATGTTTCTAGAACGAAGAACTATGCTATAATTGTTACAGTAATGGGTGGTAAAAAGTCGAATCATATCAAGGAATTTCTTAGATCCTTCAAAGCGGTGCGAACTTGGCAGTTAGCGCTAGTTTTGTTGCCAATGTTGTTCCTGGCGGCAACTTTATTGCGTTTTGATCATATTCGTATGACGAAGTTACGAGCAGCAGTGCTTGAGGCTGATGCTTCTGGTAATGAAGACGAACTCAAAAAATCGCTTGAAGAATTACAGGAATTCGTCTTCTCGAATATAGTTGTAAATATTACCGAGCATAACGGCGTGCAAGCAATTACTTTCGGAACGGGGCCGTTTTATCTCGAGCAACAATACCGTCGTGCTGCTAATGCCGCGATTGCCGAGGCGGAATCAACTTTAGCTAGTGATGCCAATCCAAATGGCAACATTTATGCCGCCGTAGCGGCAATTTGCCAGCCTCAAGCAATTGCCAACGGCTGGCAATGGTCTAGTCCGGGCTATCTTGATTGCTGGACTAGCGAGCTTGCTAAATATCCGACCAGTGACGCCTTGGATTCGAATTTAATTTCCGCCAACGTCCCCTCGACTGAGTTGTATCGTCGCAATTATGCTTCGCCAATTTGGGCGCCAACCCTGACCGGCTTCGTAATCTTAGCATGCTTGATTCTGGCAATTATTGTCGGTGTGCGCTTCATTATTTGGATGATCCTGAAAATAGCCTTGCTATTTGTTAAGTAGAGTTGGGCTAAACTTGTGGTCTCGGTAGATGGCCGGCGCTTCCTACGGCTCACTTTCGCCGTCAGCCGTAAGCAACTTCAGCCTCCGCTTCGGCGTATTTTTGGACTGGTTGGTGCCTCTGCTTACTTAAGAAGTGACGCTTTATTTTAATGTAGATTCTACAAAAACATAAGTTTTACAAAAGCCATAAAACCCCTTGACGCCCCAATTGATTCGGCATAAGATATAGATATAATAAACCTTAAGGAGGGACCTAATGGCCTATCAACATACCAACAGTAAAGGCATTACCTACTATTTGCATAAGTCTGAAGTTACTTTGCGTGGTGGCAAACCACAGACTATTTATTTCTTCACTAAAACTGCCGAAGGCGGTAAGGGTACTCCTTGCGACCTTCCAGCAGATCGCGTCGTCAATGAAAACCCACGTAACGGCTTCTTGACTTTGAAGAAAAAAGCAGCTTAATTTCGGCGCGCTATAATTTATTTAGGTATGAAACTCCCATTCTAGCTTCGACTAGAGTGGGAGTTTTTGAGCTTTATAATCAAGCACTATGAGAAATGTTTTCGTGCGGAGCGATGCAGTGTGGCCAATAGCCCGTCTTACGCAAAATACAGATAAAGGCAGTTTGATAAGCCCAAATAGTGGTGCAACTAGCGTTCTATGGTCATCCCGCACTAACTCAATTGCAAATCGTCAGTTCACCTTCTATTTTCGCTTCCTTGCTGTAGATGTCAGTCCGTCAGCCAACGACAACCGTTATTTCGGTTTCCCCCTCCGCTGTCTAGTACGGTAGGGATAATGGTATCGCTGGGTGGGAGCAGAAAGGAGGTTAAGGTACGGAAATATGTTTTGTTTTTAAGCATATGATATTTCTTTTATCATGCCATAATGGCATGATAAAAATTACCGTCGCTTTGAAGCGCCGGTAATTAACCTTTAACCAGTTCTAGCTTACCAAGCATTTATAGCAGAGTCAAGTCCCTTTACTCTATTAAAGTAGTAAGTTGTGCGTTATGTAAAAAATACACACGAGTTTAGTGAAAAATCTTTCGTATTCCTATCATTATCCCTGCCGTACTAGACAGCGGAGGGGAAAGCCGCCATTACGATAATTGTAATTATTTGGATAAACGTTGCCTTGGTCTGGTTGGATATCAAGACCAAAGCCAAACGATCGCGCCACCGTGCTATCCATTCCAACTACACTTGCTTGACTCCAAAATGCTCCCCATATACCAGCGTTTGCAATCAATCCAGAAGATCCTCTTGTCCCGCTCCGCACGAAGAAATATATGTGGGCGGACAGCCTTTCATTTTTATGAGTTTTATGTTACAATACAGACATGAGTACAGTCGAAGATAAAGCATTCGCTCGTAAGCGGGCGATTAAAGAATTTCTAATCGGTGCCGCAGTGGCGATCGCGGGCGGTGCTATGACTTATTTTTCGTATGAAAATGCGCGCCCAGGCGAAAGCTACACTATTTTTACGGGTTTGATTGTCCTTGGCGTTATCTATGCAGTCAAAGGGCTATATGGCATAATTTTGCCGCTAGGGATTAAAGGGTTGAGAAATAATAAGACGGCCGAGAATTTTGCCGAGATCGAGGATGCTCGAGAAGCCAAAACTAGCGAAAAAGACAACGAAGCCGGCGCTTAGCGACTCCACGTATTGAGCCGGAATTATCAAGCATAATCGACGTTTGGGGGATATATAAAATAGTTGAGTTCTCGTAGTTTTGGAAGGATAGTAACAGTGCAAACAGTTGTAGCAGCATTAATCAAGAAAGACGGGCAGTACTTATTAGCCAAAAAATCTTCTGGTGCAGAAAATATCGGCTTGTGGGAATTTCCAGGCGGTAAAGTTGAAGCCGGAGAAACTGACGAAGCTGCGTTAAAGCGTGAAATCATAGAAGAGTTTAATACAGTTGTCAACGTAGGCAAAATGCTAGCCAAGGCTGCTATCGATGATCATCGCGAGCTCAGACTTTATGCTTGCGAACACGTACTAGGTTCATATCAGCTCAAAGATCATTCAGAAGTTATTTGGAAACCAGATCTGCGTAGTTTTTACGCTGTTAAGCTAGCTCCGGCTGATGAAGAATTGCTAAATATTCTCACTGGCCTTAATAAAAAACCACATCTTGACGAATTAACCATTGGCTCGGCCTATGATAATCAGGATTTGACGCATATTTTCTGTGTTTCCAGCCAAGGTGGTATGCGTAAATCGAATAAGTCGAATAGTCTGGTGCTGATCGCGAAGCATGATAATAATAATCCGTACGACGATAAATGGCGAGGTAATATACTGCACTACACTGGAATGGGGCTAGTAGGCGATCAAGATGTTAATTATAAACAGAATAAAACCGTCAACGAATCTCAGATCAATGGTGTTGATATGCACCTTTTTGAATCGTTTAATGACAACGAGTATATTTACCGCGGACAAGTCGAGCTTTGCGATGAACCTTATTATGAAACTCAAAAAGACGAGACCGGCCAGTCGCGTCAAGTTATTAAATTCCCGCTCAAGCTCATGGTCTCGGCTAGAGCTGAATAAGGTTAGCATAATTAATGGTGCGCTCGACTAGACAATGCGATTTTTAATAAAATCGCTATTCGCCGGGCGTCGCCTCGGAAGGAAAAGCAAGTTTTTTCTTCGCTCATCTTCTACGGCGGACGAACTATTCGCTCCGCTCATAGTTCTCATCTAGCTCTAAGCCATTAAAAATAAGCTCCGAAGAGCTTCTTTTTAATGGTGCGCTCGACTAGACTCGAACTAGCACAGCTTAAAATCGCCACTACCACCTCAAGGTAGCGTGTCTACCAATTCCACCACGAGCGCATGGAACTAACACTATTATATCAAAAAACCCTCGAATATCAATAGAGAAACTACTAGCTCAGTCTAAAAAGCAGAAGATTTGAAGAAAAGTTCAAGAAAGTCTTGCTAAAAACATAAAAGTTTTGTATGATGTAAGTATAAATGTCATGTAGTAACCTATAAAATAGGAAGAGACCAAAATGGATAAAAAATTAAAAAAATTATTCGTCGCGACAGGGATATTGATGGCTGCCCTTATCGCGTCCATACCATTAACGACTTATGCCGACGTCCAAGATGATCACGACGGTTCCGTGTCAGTTAAGGTGTCATCGGTGCTTACTATGGAGGTCATCGTACCGGATGACGACCCAGGTACTGAGGCGAAAGATATGAACATTGATGTTACGCCAAATATGATCGGTACCGGCAGCTTTTCAGCAAAGGTCTCATCCAACAAAATCTACACACTCTCTCTTAATGCTAAGAATGGTAAGACCGACATGACGCTTAGTAGTGATCCAGAGGGAACGACAGTAAATAAAATCCCCGGCACTGGCCTTGTTCAACAGGGGCAGACAAGCTGGGGTGTCAAGCTTCATACTGCTGATAGTTATCAGGCTATCCCTGCTACTTCAAAAGAATTTTACCGAAGCTCGCAGGCCATCGCCGATGAGACGACTACATTTGATGTCGGCATTGCGGTCGGCTCTAACCTTCTAGCCGGGAAATATTCCAGTACGCTCGTAATCACCGCTGCTAATCCATAAATATCCGAAGGAACCATGCTAAAAAAAATCTGTCTTGCACTACTCCTAGCAGTTTCGCCGCTCTTTGTGTCACTGTCCGCCTATGCCGAATCTGGTGACGTCGTGATGTCGGTTAACCCCTCCGAGCAAAACATCGAGCTAAAACCGGGTAAGCACTACGAAAAGACTCTTTCAGTCTACAACCTCGGTCGGAAAAGTTTTGACTTCGAAGTTGATGTTACTCCGTATCAGACAGGAGGTGAAAACTACGAGCCTGATTTTACAACGACGAACAACTACACTAAGTTGAGCAGTTGGATTACATTTCCAGAAACAAAGTTTCGTGTTGAGCCTGGTACGGCGCAAGTTGTTACATTTGAGATCGACGTCCCCGATGATATTACCGGTGGCGGGCAATACGCAGCCATCATCGTACGCATGGTTAATAGCGGCGCTGACGAAGCCGCTGTACAATTCGTCAGCCAAATCGCCTCGTTAATTTATGGTCACGTTAGTGGCGCAGAAGCTATTGAGGAGGGAAAGATGATTTCGCATAGCATCCCCAGCTTCCTTCTCAATAATGATTTTCGAGCTACTTCGACCTTTGAGAATACTGGCAACATTGATTACAAAGTAGTCGAAACGATAACGATTCGTGACTTCTTCACTAATCGTGAAATTATTACACCAGAGACTGTTAGTGAAAGTAATTATCCTATCGGCACGTCGTCATCGACCGTCCTCCCGGGCACTAAGCGCACCATTGAAATGGTATGGAAAAATGCTCCCCAATTGGGCGTCTTTCGTGTCCATCAGACAATCTCTTTTCTTGCTGAGGAACAAAGTTTTGATAAAATTGTAATCATTTGTCCGCTTTGGCTAATGGTTCTGATCGGTGCCTTTATTTTGTTGATAATAATCTGGATTATTGCGCGAATCCGCGGGCGTCGTTACGATCAGCCGCAGGTTTTCTAAGGAAGTAAAACCATTGCTTGATATTGTCAAAAATACTTTTTCCTATTGACAGAAATGAAAATCTGTGATACAATAGAAAGATGACACAGAAGATTCGTAACGTTGCTATTATTGCGCACGTTGATCATGGTAAAACTACTCTGGTCGACGGGCTTTTGAAACAATCTAATACTTTCCGCGACAATCAGGCAGAAATGTCGCAGACTCTAATCATGGATTCCATGGATCAGGAACATGAGCGTGGAATTACCATTACCGCGAAGCAGACTGCGGTCTTCTATAAAGATTACAAAATCAACATTATCGACACGCCGGGCCACGCTGATTTCTCTGGTGAAGTCGAGCGCACGCTTAATATGGCTGATGGCGTGATTTTGGTGGTTGACGCTCAGGAAGGCCCGATGCCGCAGACGAAATTTGTCCTACAGAAGGCGCTTAGTCTGAAGCTGAAGCCGATTGTGATTATTAATAAAATTGATAAGCCCGCTGCCCGTATTCCAGAAGTTGAAAGCGAAATCGCCGATCTTTTCCTCGAGCTTGCGAGCGACGAGTCTCAGCTGAATTATCCGATCTACTACGCAATCGCGCGTGATGGCAAGGCTGGTAAGACGACTGATCTTGATGATGATTTGCATGTGATTTTCGACGCTATCATCGACGAAATTCCCGCTCCGAAGATCGACGAAGTCTCCGACAAGGGCGCGCAGCTCCTCGTCGCTGCTCTCGCCGCCGACAGCTATTTAGGTAAATACGCCATCGGCAAAATCTTCCGTGGTAGCCTCAAAAAAGGTGAAAAAGTGACGATCGGGCATGTAACTCTGCCAATCGCGGATGATAGCCAAAGTGCTTCTTCGGAGGCTTTCGGAGGCTCGGCCGAGAATGAGCGCCGCGACCCTGCGACGGCAGGCGTTGCGGACGCGTCCGACAAGAAGCAGCTTAGCTATTATCCTGGAGATGAGCGGATTACGTGGACAAACGCGAAGATCGATCGCATTTTCACCTACAAAGGTCTTGGTCGCGAAGAAGTAGATTCCGCCAGTGCCGGTGATATTGTCGCCATCTCTGGAATTACTCAGGCGAGCATTGGCGACACGATTGCGACTGGCGATCAGCCAGAGGCTTTGCCGACGATCGAGCTCGAAGCTCCGACTTTAAGCATTTATATCGGCCCAAACACTTCTCCGCTCAAAGGTCAAGAAGGCGAATTTACGACTTCACGCCAGATCGCCGACCGCTTGAAACAAGAATTAGAGACGAATATCGCTCTTCGCATCGTTCCCGAAGGCTTGGGCTACAAGGTCTCTGGCCGTGGCGAGTTGCATTTGTCAGTTTTGATCGAAACGATGCGCCGTGAAGGTTACGAATTGGAAACTGGCCGTCCAGAGGTTATCTATAAGGAGATCGACGGCCAGAAATATGAGCCAGTTGAAGAACTGACGTTGGAAGTTGGCCCAGAGTTTGTTGGCGCTGTTAGTCAAGAGCTAGGCGTACGCCGAGCAGATTTAGTTAGCCAAGAGCTGATCTCGAGCGGCAGTACACGCTTCAAGTACAAGATTACGACCGCCGCCCTGATTGGCCTGCGCAATAATCTTCTTACCGCCACGAAAGGTACGGTGATTATGTCGTCGTTGCCGGCGGGCTATCGTCCGGTCGAAGGCCGCTATAAGCCGGAGCGTAACGGCGCACTGATTTCTTTCGAAGCCGGCACAAGTACGGCTTATGCGCTCGATGCGGCGCAGGCGCGTGGTATTCTCTTCATTCCACCAGGTGTGCCGGTCTATCAAGGTATGATTGTCGGCCTCAGTAACAAAAAGGATGATCTCGACATTAATATTTGCAAAGAAAAACAGCTTACGAATATGCGTACGCATGCTTCCGACGGCGCAATTCAGCTCACGCCATACACTCAATATTCGCTCGAGCAATGCATTGACTTTCTGTTGGATGATGAATTACTGGAGGTCACACCGAAGTCTCTCCGTCTGCGCAAGCGTCAGCTCGACCCAATTAAGCGTAAGCGCGAAAATCGCAGCTAGTCAACACTACTAGCTCTCTGTGCCACAAAATTGAATCGCCAAATGATATATGTACGACATCGTGCTATGTATGACGCTCTCCGAAGGTCTTATTCCATATCTTAGAATGCCGAGTTTTATAGCTCAGCTCGTTTCACGGCAATGAATCATCCTTGAAATTATATTACAACTGTTGACGCACTGTATTTTTTATGCTAAAATACAAATTAAGTTTTGCAATTTCTTACAGAGGAGGTGCTTTCTTGAACGCGCAAAACTTGAACATTATTAGAAAGACGGTGATAAGATGCAATATATCCTAGAACTATCCGCTAAATTAGTGGATAGCCCGCTCGTGCGAGCCATTGGTATTATTGCTATCAGCGGTATTTTAGTTTGGCTAATAGGGTGCGGCGTCATTAAGCTAGTACGTTGGTGTGTCCATGGCGACACGCAGGCTTGTCGAGCGGCAGTGTCGCAATGCCTGCGCACGAGTTTAATCGAGTATCGAGGCCAAGCGGACTACACGGAATTGTGCGTCGACGACGTCCGTGCTTTGGTATGCGCGCAATTTCGTATTCCGACCTATGCCGCTGATCGGCTATCAGAAGACTACTGGTATGCTCTAACTCAGGTCGTCGAGTGCTTCTTCGCACTCGGTCCAAGCCTACAGGCACATTTATGTAGCGGCAGGCTTTCTGGTATGATGGATGAAAATGGCGCTTATGAGCCTACAGACTCCTTCATTTGGCTAGAGTTTCTTGTTGATTTGAGCTTTTCTAGCAAAGTAAATAAAAAGCGCCTTGAGTATTGGTTAATCTGGGTCGATCGCAGTGATGATGAGAATTGTCCTTATTATATTCGTCTCGGTGAGAAGGAATCGCTCAAGTCGGACTTCATTGACGAAGAAGCTGATTTGAGCTATGACTATCCTGCAGTTTATGCGACTTACAGGCAATACCTCAGAGAATTTTCAGATGCTGGTGGCGTCGCCGATGCTTCGGCTTCGGAATAATTCGCATGTATTTCACCACTATTACAGCCCTGTCGATTTGTCGATGGGGCATTTTCTTATTCCTATCATTATCCCTACCGTACTAGACAGCGGAGGGGAAAGCCGAGATTTCGTGAAATGTTGAGCGATGTCCTGATTTGAAATCCTAAAATATCGAAATAATAACTATTATTATCAACCAGAGCAGACCGTAATGACCATAACGGACCGTAATGACCGACATAGTATAAGTAGCTCGCACCAGAAAAACTCCCGCTCCGCACTAATTTATAAATCCAAAGGCTATAGAACTCCACTATACTTGCGAAAATTATAAAATAATATAAAAACTATGGACAAAATGGAAAAAGTATGCTACAATGTAAACAGGCTAGTAAATTCTGGCACGATTTTGATGCTGGCGTTACTTGTACTTTTTACGAAAGATGGTGTAACCATGAAGTTCATAGAACTCACGCTCCTTTGCGAGGTCGGCTTGATTGTGATCGCGCTCATCATATTTGAAATTAGGTATTATCAGGATTATCATTGTCTGGTTAATCCCTGGCGGCATATGGTTGAAGTTGATTTCAAGACGTATGTCCGCAAGTATACGCGACAAGTTTATTTCTACGGTTTTCCCTTGCTCGAGATTCTCGACAAAGGTTTTATCCCGCGTTTTCGGACCGTGCTCGAGTGTGGCCTATGTTTTGAAGTGTCAGCACTAATGATGTTGACGTTCCATAATAATCGCACGGCGCGGATTGTCCGAGCGAAAATCTGGGACGATTCTGAGCAGATTTGGATTGAACATTCATGGCTTGAACTGCGCTATCATGGCATTTGGTTTTTGATCGATCCTTGTTGGCAATTTCCGTACGCGATATTCAAGAAAGATTTCTATGAAATAGTTCAAATGAAGAATAGGCGCGTCTGTGGGCGAGACGAATTCATGTCATATTCGATTTCGCAGCAGTTTGCGAAAAAGCTGCGCGACCCCGAGACTTCTTGCTTGCTTGCTGAACTGATGTTCACTTATCGTCCGCACACTAAGGACGCCGTTGAAATGTTCGATCCTCGCATCAAGGAGCGAAGACTTAGCAGCTTTAACGGCAGAATTGTTTGCCCGGTTCAGGCCGTGTATGCTCCAAAAATTCTCTGTATCTCGAGGGGAATCGTCAAAGATTATATGGACAAAGAGAAACGTTTGCGACCAAAAGCGAAGACTCTGCGCCGTTACTATGCTGCTTGTCGGCATGCTGCGCGCTATGGCTATATGGGTGGCGTAATTACTTTTGAGCAGTTTGAAGCCCTGTCGATTTGACGGGGCTTTCCTTATAGGTAAATCCCACAGTCGGCACCGCTATCTTTAGGGTGAAGTTTTATGCTATAATGCTCTCATGGATTATTTAATTGACTCACACTGCCATTTGCATGACCAGGAGTGGTTTTCGCCAGGGCAGGCGGAGCAGTTTTTGCACGAAGCGTCTGAGAATAACGTTCGCAAAATCATCTGTATTGGCACGGATCCAGAAGATTCGGCGCAGGCGCGCGATTTTGCTGAGCAACATACTGATATTTATTGGACTTACGGGATTCATCCTGAGAATGTCGACAAATGGTCGAAAAATAGCATAGATATTCAACCGCTTAGAATGGAAACGCAAAAAGCTAACTCGAAATTAGTTGCAATTGGCGAAATTGGCCTAGACTATCACTATGAGCCATATGATCGCGCGTCACAAATTTACCTGTTTGAGCAAATGTTGCAACTCGCACAGGACTTAAGCTTGCCAGTTTCGCTACATATCCGGGAGGCTTTTGAGGATGCTTTTGGGGTTTTGGATAACTTTTCACAAGTTTTTGGCGTTGTGCATAGTTTCACTGGTTCCAAGCGCGTGCTGAAAGAAGCCCTGAAACGTGATTTCTATGTAGGCGTAAATGGTCTCACCACCTATAGCACACTTCCTTTACCGCCGCTCGAAAAAATGGTCTTAGAAACCGATGCTCCTTTCTTGACACCAGCACCATATCGTGGTACAATGAACTCACCAGGGAATATTCGCCTGATTGCGGAGTTCCTCGCGGGTAAAATGGGTGTGGCAGAGAATATAATCGCGGAGCAAACTACAGAAAATGCGCAAAGACTATTTCATATCTAACTTTGACCTTGCCGACACAAGATCATCGGATTTAGCGACTCGTGAATCGCTTGCATTATATCGTGAATTATCCGATATATCACAGGAGATTGAGCTATGCCGTGCGTCTCTGTAAGACATATTCGAGCTGGTAAGGCAAGCTATAAAGCATATAAATCGTCCAAGAAAACCGCCAAAAAAGCAAGTAAATCTCGGGCGAAGCCTCAGTATATCTCCGGCGCTTGCATGCAGTCGTCGGCTCCGGCTCGTCATGCTCATACGCATGCTACGAAGATTGTCGAAACTTCGATTAAAATTCCGCACGACCCGAAATACTTACATCAAACAGCGTTTTATGCTAATGAAACTTTGCGTTCGAAGTCGAAAAAGACCTCTCCTAAGCCTAAAACTACACCTCACGTCAAACCAGATCAGCCGCTAGAAGGCTTCGAGCCTTACCTAGCGCGTGATCCGGCTGAAGTAATCCGTGCTTTTCATGCTTCGAAGCGCCTTACTCGCGCTGATCTGATCAATGCCGAATCTTGCCTCGGTAGCATTCTCTTCGGACCGGTCCCAGCTGGGCATCGTCGAGAGTTCTTCCATGATCGCGAGAATGTGTGGATTTGGCACGAGGGCTGGTATGATCAAAATGCACACCACCGCCAGCAGACAATTCGCTACGAAGTGCGCGCCTCTGGCGTCTATAAAAAAATTTCTGCTGGGAATTACCGCAAGCTCGAAGGTATTGAGCTAGAGAATTTCCGTCAAGCTACTCACGCCTATCTCAAAATCATCAAAACATACCTCTATAATCATCCTCATTCTGCGGTTCAGAGCTAGTTGCAAGAGTTTTTGATATGTAATTGCATAACAAGATCTTGTGCCAAACTATATCCTTGACATTTCGCTTATGCCGTCGGATAATGTAAGCATAACACAAAAAGGTCAATGGATTTGTGAAACCATGTCAAAAATAAACATTTTTCATAAAAGTTATGCTCGTTTGAGTACAAAACATCGAGGAAAGTCACACAGAGCCTTTATAGCTCTGCTGGCTGGAATTTTAGTTTTATCGTCTAGTCAGCTGGCTTGGGCGATGAATTCTGATAATACCGAGACCTCATCCGGCGGATTGATCGATTCGTCGACCGACACTAGTAATTTGCCGACTGATGCCAATAGCGCAGAAGTTTTGAGCGACAATAACATAAATCCGGAAGCAGAGACTAACAATGTAGAAGGAGATGATGCATCAACGCCACCTAGTGAGGATGCCATCTCAGAAGAACCAGCCAATGAAGCGACTACCTTATCCGACGACGCTGTCGCTTTAGCGTCTAGTATTGGTGCTCCGGCGACCCTTTATAGCGGCGTAACTGGTGCGGTTTTGCGCACTACGACAACCCGACAAGGGCAGGTTAATCTTTCGATTGGTTCAGAAATTATCATGGGTGATAGTCCGTTCCTCGACGCTTCGAATGATGCCAACGCCGCGAAGTATTATTATCGTACGATTATAGCTAATATCAGCAATGCCGGTGCTTATACCTTATCCGTGCAAGGTGCAAATCAAAATTTGATCAGCGGGGAAGGCCACACCATCCCGGCCGTCACCAGTGCAACTACGCTCGCGGAGATGCCAGCCAACCACTGGGGCTATAGTCTCAGTAGTGAAACTCCGAGCGGCAATACGGTTTTTTCGGTCATCCCGACTGGCGCACCCTCGCCATTTTATTCCGAAGGTAATGGCTCTGGCACGATCAATGATACAAAGCAATTTTACGTCGCTTTTGCTGCTAAAGTTAATAAACAGCAGCCGGCCGGTACTTACACAAATCGTGTCGTTGTCTCAGCAGTCGCGCAACCTGGCCAAGTCGCGACCTTTAGCGGGATTACTACGATGCAGCAGATGCAACCCAGTATTTGTAAGGCAGCCAATACTAATGACACCGCCAGATTACGCGATGAACGCGACGGACGTTTTTATTGGGTGACGAAGCTCGCCGACGGCAACTGCTGGATGAGTCAGAATCTCCATCTGAATCTTAGCGCCGGCTCTGCGCTCAATAGCTCTACTAGCGATCTCAACCCTACATCGACGTCTTCCTGGACGCCAGCTTACTCAACTACAAACACTCTCTCTTCATATAATTCATCACAATACCAGTCGCAACGATCTTGGACGCAGGGTCTATACGTCTTAAATACGCCGACGGGTGCTGAAAGTTGTCGAGATGCAACATTGAGCGCGAGTGACTGTAAAACAGCTGGCTTCGTTAAAGTTGGTAACGACTGGATTTATGAAAACGGTATTGCCACTAATCGTACTACCGGTGGCATCAATAACGTACGGTTCGTCGCTAGTTCTGACCCAAACTTCTTCGTCAACAATGGCGGTTACGCCATTGCCGTCGAGAAAGATTCCAGTGGCCGCATGCGCACTGATTCCAGTGGCAATCCTCTCTTCAAGACCAATTCTAGCGGCTACGTCGAGTTCGACGCTCATTACTTAGTCGGGAACTGGTATCAGTGGAACGCGGCTATTGCGGGCGGTGATGGCGCAAATAATGCTTCAACGGGAATACTAACCAATAGCGCGACGGCACCCAATTCTATCTGCCCTAAGAATTGGAAACTGCCGACGAGTGGAGCTGACCGCGATAATACTTCGGGTAGTTTTAACTATTTGTTAAAAGCTTATGGAGTCAACAGTAGCACGGTCTCGTCGACTAGCCCTGTGTATGATATCGCCCAGAAACCCCTCTTCTTTGTGCGAGCAGGCTATATTCATAGTGGTGGTACATTTAATACTACCGGTATGAATGGTTTTGTGTGGAGCTCCCGTGCGTCTTCCACGGCTCAAAGCGCTAACTTCCTTTTCTTCGGTGAATCATCTGTCACGCCAACCAGTAATAACTGGCGTTCTTTTGGCAATCCCGTTCGTTGCGTAGCCCGAGATACAATTACGATTCCCATACACTAATACTAATACCTCAGTAATCAATGTTATTACGCGACTAATCATCTAGCAAGTCCTGTTCCGGACCCCTAGAAAAGAGCTTTGTAGAACAGGACTTTCTGGTCTAGGGAAAACTTCCTACGTTAAGAATATCTGCTCGCCATAGCCATAAGGCTTATCCTATGTCTTTACCATTGACTTTTTGAGCAATGTGTGCTATAATGGAAGCATAGCCCTATGGAGCTGCCCCAGAGGTAGCCTATTTCCGTTGGAAGGAGGAAAAGAGCTAAGTACATCAAAAGGAGGGGTTAGAATGCAAGCACTGTTGCATCTACTGAAGGCTATTTTTATCAATCAATATGGTGGCGTCCTAGGCATCGGGCGCGCTATCCGGATAGTTTACCGGAAGTCTGCGAAATACGAAGCCTACGCCGAGGAACTCCCGAAAGCCTTGCGCAGTCTTATGCGTCGGGACAAACTGGGGCGCGTTATGCTCTATGCGGTCATGTCATTTGTGGCTGGAGTAATACTTCTGATCAAAATAATCACGGCTATCTTTAGTGGTAGAGCTAAGCTATTTTTGACGCTTGTTTGGGCGGTAGCCTTTTTAGTTTGTCTGGCAGTGGTTAATCTGGCGATGGATGATCTCTATGTGCTACTCTACCAGGCAGACGGCCTTGCGCGCCACAAACAAGATCTGTACGAGAAGAAACTGGAGCGTAGGAGAAAAGCCGCCGAAGCACGTGCTGCCGCAGCCGACAGGCAACGCTCCGCTGAGGCTGGCGCTGAAAATAGGTCGACGCGATCCGCAGCTGGCCCTAGCAAATTAATGCCGCCGCCTCATCTGGCTTCGCGCCGGTCTCCGTCTGGCAATAATACGCAGACGCAAGACGGTTTTTTGCCAGTCGACACATCGTCGATCGTTGTTTCCCCGCACAATTAATTTTCCTTCCACTCTGCCTCCGCATTTTGCGGAGGCATTTTCCATGAGTCGCTAAGTTGAACTCTTGGTTAGTTAGCGCGATATTTCTTACTCCCTAATCTTTGAACGTGTGTTATAATAATTTTAATCATTACCAGCACTCAGTCTTGCCTTGCTGGATTATTATAGCAATTCTAAGTGGAGAAAATCATGAAAAAACCAAAAACCCCTCTTTTCGCTGGTCTGTTGGGTATTAGTTTGGGTTTTGCTGGTGTGCACGATTTTTATAGTGGTAAATATAAGCGTGCGATTGCGCATCTTTTGACGTTTGCCTTCGGTATGATATTACTATTCGCGGCGGCGATCGTCGATACGACAACTCTCGGTACATTTAGACGCACTTGGTATGGCGATTCGGCAATCATGCAAGTGCTTTATATTTTGGCTTATTTCGTCCTCGCTTGTACGATTATTTGGGGCGAGGTCGATGGTTACCACATTCTTATGTCTGGTAAGATTGCTGAATCGGATCATGCCAAAGTTCAATCCAACAAGGAATCCAAGATCGCTACTCCCGAAGGGCTCGCTCGCAAGGCTCAAAAGCGCAAAAAGCTTCAGCTTGCCCTCGGTATTGTTGCCGGTGCTCTTGTCGTCATTGGAGTTGGCAGTGGTATAGCGTACGTTGTTTTCCATATTGATTACGGTGAGTCTTATCGCATTGCGCGCGATTTGCGTGGTAAGCTCGCCGATGTCTATAAGGACAACAGTTGTGCAGACGTAATTGAGCTTGCTAGCAATAAACAGATCACCAATAGCAATTACGAGACTTATATCGACAATTGTCAATCATTTGCTGGCGATAAAAACGAACTAATCAATCTCCTTGGCGATAGCTCAGCTATCCGCAAGAACGAAGAGCTCCGACAACTTTTCGAAACTTTTCAATCGTCCTATCAAGCTGCCCTGCCGCGTTTTAGTGGTCTTGATAAACAATTAGAATTATATCGTGCTTGGCATGAATATATTATACTATTAGATCCGCTCAATGCTGATAGTGAGCGTGAAGACTTTCAAGCCGCAGCTGATGTTCTGATCAAGACTGGCAATAAGACCTTAGTTGATTTTGCAACTGAATGGCTCCGTCTGGCTCTGGAATATCGCGCAGCCAACACTGATTATTGGGCCCCCGGAGCGGGTGATGCTGAATTTGAGGCTCTCGAGACCGCCCGCGACAACTACAGTGATTTTTTAATGAACGAAGCTCCCGATATTACCGAAGTTGCTGATCTAGATTTTGATGGCATGAATGCCATGGTAGGTAATTTCACTAAGCTATATAATGCGATTGCCAAAGCTTATGAAGAACATTACGATTATGATAGTGGCGACTGCGATGAGCTCTATAACAAGAATGTCCTCTGCCCGTAAGCTAGACAGAATCTATTAGTTATATTATAATTAGAGCATGATTTATCTTGATCACGCTTCCGCTACTCCTGTGCATCCGCAAGTTTTGGCGGCCATGTTGCCGTACTTTTCGGAGCGGTTTTTTAATCCCTCCGCGCCGTATTTGCCAGCTAAGCGCGTCCGCGAAGCTTACGAGGAGGCCAAAAACCAAATCGCCCGCGTTATTGGCGCGAAAGGTGCCGACCTCGTCATTACGAGCGGTGCGACCGAATCAATCAACCTTGCTTTCACGGTTTGCTCGGCCCCAATATCCCCGAAGATCGCAGCTCCAATGCTTACCGCAGGAAAAAAATCTGTCTTAAAAACCGCAATTCCGCCAGCTTTTGCTCCGAAAGTCCTCATCTTGGCGACCGAGCACGCCGCCGTGATTGAAGCTGCCAAACAATTTGACTATGATTTGCTCCGGGTTGACCGCGCTGGCCTGATCAATCTGCAGGATCTTCGTGCGAAATTGACTCCTGATGTCGTCTTGGTTTCAGTTTCGCTTGCCAACAACGAAATCGGTACGATTCAGCCGCTAGTCGAAATTTCTGCAATCATCCGTCAGGTCCGTCAAGAGCGATATCAGCAGGGAAATACGATGCCACTTTATCTTCATTCCGATGCTTCGCAGGCACTCAATTTGCTCGATGTTAATATCTCTCGTCTGGGAGTTGACATGTTGACGATAAATGCCGCGAAATGTGGCGGCCCGAAAGGCATTGGCGCACTCTATTTGGCGCATGGCGTGCCTGTGCGTCCGCTCAGTGTTGGCGGTGGCCAAGAGCGTGGTTTGCGCAGTGGTACCGAAAATGTCCCCGGAGTGATTGGTTTTGCAGCGGCGGCGACCTTCGCTAAGCAGCACCTCGCTTGCAGCCGTAAAACATATCAAGAAATGGCTTCTGTCCTCCGTCGAGAACTAGCTCATACCCCTATTATATCACAGAATAGTGAAAAAGTCAATAGTAAAACGACTGCTCAATCCACTCAAGGTAATAAAACGAGTGACAACCAGTCTGACCATCAATATCTTGAGCCGATTTTTCTCGGTAGTCTGAAACATCAATTGGCTAGTTTTGTGCCGGTTTGCTTCCCGGGTATAGATGCGGAGCGGCTAATTTATCGTCTAGAGCAGCGAGGAGTCTATGTGTCGACGGGCGCCGCCTGTGCTGCCAATAAAGGCGCGAAATCGCATGTCTTGGCAGCGGTCGGCTTGTCGGATACAGAAATTGCCGGCTCGATCCGCATTTCGCTCGGCAGTACTAATACGCTCGAGAATGTCACTGAAGCCGCCCGGATTATTCGCGAAGAAGTCGAGCGCGAGTATGATCGTCTCAGGCAACAAGCTGAGAAAAAAACGACGCAGAACTCTCAGGAATGCGACGACACTCGAGCTATCAACGCGCAAAATCAAGCTGCCGACACTGATAAAGCTATCGGGAATTCCGTTGGAGGGCACCATGTCTAAGGTCTATCTCGGCATGTCTGGTGGCGTCGATTCATCGGTTTCGGCGATACTTCTGCAAGAGCAAGGCTATGACGTGACTGGGATCTACATGAAAAACTGGTCCCAAGATCTCCCTGGCATGAAGTGTCCGTGGGCAGAGGATTTAGCCGATGCTAAGCGTGTCGCCGTGCAGTTGGATTTGGATTTTGAGGTCTGGGATTTCGAAGCGGATTACAAGCGCAGTGTTGTCGATTATATGCTGGCGGAATTCCAAAAAGGTCGCACGCCAAATCCGGATGTGGTTTGTAATGAGCTGATTAAGTTTAAGCTCTTTTACGAGCGCGCTCTGGCAGAGGGGGCCGATTTCATTGCGACCGGGCACTACGCGCAGACTAAAGTAATTGGCGGGCAGGCAAATTTGTGTCGCGCCGTTGATGAAAACAAAGATCAGACTTATTTCCTCTATCGCATGAGTGACGCAGTGACTGCCAAGACGCTCTTCCCGGTCGGTAGTTTGATGAAGCCGGAAGTGAAGCGCCTCGCAGCGGCGCGCGGTCTCGATGTGGCGCACAAAAAAGAATCTATGGGTATTTGCTTCGTCGGTGAAGTCGGGATTAAGGATTTTTTGCAGGAATATCTCGAGGTCAAACCTGGCGAAATTCGCGAACAGGAGACGGACAAAATCCTCGGTTATCACGACGGTGTGATTTATTATACGATCGGTCAGCGTCACGGTCTGTATGTTGGCGGCGGTTTGCCGTATTACGTCGTCCAGAAAGATCTCGATCGCAATATTGTTTATGTTTCGCGCAATATTAATCATCCGAATTTATGGACTACGGAGCTTAACTTGACAGATTTGCTTTGGCGCAATCAACGCACGACGTTGGAAATCGCTCAGTTACCAAATTTGCAGGTGCGTCTCCGTCACCGCGCTCCGCTGATTCCAGTCAAGATTAATCAGAATGTAGTGGAAATTGCTTCGGCGCAGGACGATGCAGTTACGTCTAGAAGCAGCTTAGGCAAAAACAATAACCACTCCGCAGCAAGTTGCATTTTGCAATTTGCTGAACCGATCAAACGCCCCGCGGCTGGGCAATCCGCGGTCTTGTACTCCGGCGAAATTTGCCTAGGCGGCGGCTACATCGCCGAATAATTCCTACCATTATCCCTACCGTACTAGACAGCGGAGGGGGAAACCCTGTAACCGCCAATGGGTCCAGCCAGAAACGTCGACCGCATCACTAATACCTAATGCACGGGAAGATATCGTATCCTCACTGGTACGGTTTGACCAAATATAACTCCAGTATCCAGATTCAGAAACTAAACCAGAGGCTTGAGCATATCCGCTCCGCACGAAAAACTAACTCGAGCAATGTTGCCTCGACTTAAATCTCTATACCATTCTCTAGATTACGGTGAGCTTCTTGTCATCTAAAGATTCCAACCCGGCTCAGCCGTAAAATTAATCTTTCGAATGGTATAGAGATTTATGAAGAAGCATAACTTGCATTCAAAACTATCCATACCATTATCCCTACCGTACTAGACAGCGGAGGGGGAAACCATAGTAACGGGAAGTGCCACCTGAAGAAACCGCGTCTAGGTCGTCAAAACCAAAACGATATAAATGTTGAAAATTAGCCCAAGGGTAAGTACGAGATGACCAAAGGCGTGCGCCAGCACCTAGAACATCCGATGTACCTATGTAGCTAATGCCATCGCTCCGCACGAAATGATAAACAACGGAAAACAAGAGAGCACATAGGCGATTTCAGTGCGAAGTAGCACAAATTCCAAATTTCTTATAATTGCTGAAACTGACCCAAAATCTACCAAAAACAACCTCAAACCAAAATGATTACCGATATAATCATAGGTGAAACCTAGAAAAATCCCCGATGCAAAGATCGGGGATGCAGAAAAGAGGATCTCGAAGCCCGAAAGCTTCGCCCAAAAAATAGCATGGAAGCTGCAATGTTGAAACAGTCCCATATAATTATAGCATAAAGTTGGAACTTTCTAAAAGAATAGGCGCCTAAAGCGCCCAAAAGTATAAAAATAAAGAGATTATTCGTCCGGCAGAGTAACGGTCCATGCCATCTGCAGGAACAGCACAGTGGTCACTAAAATACCTAAGGTCATAAAAATCACCATGCTGTGCGCAAAATCGGCATCCACAAACGACCGTACTATCACCCATATATCCACGGGAATAATGAGTAAGCTGATAATATGTACGATTACTCGCATAGCCTGCGGATAAGTGACAGATATACAGGCGTTTAGGCCAGTCCAAGTCGACGGCGAACCAGCGATGAAAAATAAATCGTCTGAACGAATTTTGTCTTCCGTCCTCATGTGCAACAAATAATTATTAAATGCACAATACAGTACGAATACGACAAACAGCGCCCCGCCATAGAACATTAGCGATTGATGAATCTGAGAAATTAGGATTTTGTTGAACCCTGATCCAATGAATCCAATCACTATGGCCGACAAACGCCCAATCACGGCTGCGGATAACAACAACATAAATAAAGTCCTTAAGAACAATGTCAAGCTAAAACGCAGCTCGACGACGAAGGTTTTTAGCTCGCGGCAGGTATAGCGCACGCGCTGAAATTTGTCCTGCAACATTTCCATCCCTCCAAGCCAAAATTCTCGCCCTGTACCCTCTCTTTATCTCATAAGGTGCGGAAACGAGTCCATCTTCTCATTGTAGCACACTTTCCAAATAAAGTCAATAGTGTCGTATCTCTGTCGCCTATGTTATAATATTGACCATGAACGCAAATGAAATTCGCCAAAAATTCTTAGATTTCCAAGTTAAGCACGG
>CAZETG010000010.1:0-30303 GCA_964514875.1 uncultured Candidatus Saccharibacteria bacterium
TTTGTATCACAACTACTATTCTACAGGATTGTTCCTTTTTGTTACACTAAACCCAGATTCTATATAGTGTAGTACTCACTTACGGCCGAGTTATCTGGAGGTGTGTTATAATTGGAAATATGGGAATACAGAGAAGTGCCGAACAGGAAGCTGAGCAGCAGAAATCAGAGCGGATTATCGATGCGACCGTCAGTGATAATAATTTAGCGGAGCAGGCGGAAGAGATTTCTCTGCGGCCGCTGAGTTTTGCAGATTATGTCGGACAGGAGCGGTTGAAGAAAAATTTGAAATTGGCGATTGACGCCGTAAAAAAGCGCGATGACGGTACAACTTTGGATCATGTTTTGCTCTATGGGCCGCCAGGACTGGGGAAGACGACCATGGCAAATATCATTGCGCATGAGCTGGGCGCGAATTTACGCGTGACGAGTGGCCCGGCGATCGAGCGAGCGGGAGATTTGGCTTCGATTTTGACGAACTTACAGACAGGCGATGTGTTGTTTATTGATGAAATTCATCGGCTGCGTCGTGCGGTCGAAGAGGTTTTATATTCGGCAATGGAAGATTATAAATTGGATATCGTAATTGGGAAAGGCCCAGCGGCGCGATCGGTGCGATTGGATTTGCCAAAGTTTACAGTCGTAGGTGCAACGACGCGGACTGGGTCGCTGGCGGGGCCACTACGAGATCGTTTTGGACTTTTGCATCGGCTGGAGTATTACAAAATTCCGGAAATCGAAAAAATCATCAGCCGCACAGCGAGCATCTTAGGGACGGAAATCGCACCTGAAGCGACGGCACTATTGGCGACGCGTTCGCGCTTGACGCCGCGGATCGCAAATCGCTTGACGAAACGCGTGCGCGACTATGCGGAAGTGCACGGGAACGGTTTTATCGACCCGGATTTGACGCGAGGGGCGTTAGAACTGATGGAAATTGATTCTCTCGGGCTGGACCCGGCCGATCGCAATATGTTACAGCTCATACTAGACAATTACGGCGATCGGCCGGTCGGTTTGACGACGATCGCCGCTCTGACGGGAGACGAAGCGGCGACGATCGAAGATTATTACGAACCATACATGCTACAGCTCGGCCTGATCGAGCGTACGCCGCGTGGTCGCGCTGTCACCAAGAAGGCAAAAGAACATCTGGAGAAAGTAAAGACAGGATATTTTGGATAAATATACGCCCCAATGGTCACGGGGCATATATTTTTATATCCTATACTAATTATTTCTAGTAATTCTCGGCACGGATCTCGTAGTAAGCTTGAGAGTGGCCGCAAACTGGGCAGACTTCAGGAGCGGATTCGCCGGTATAGATATTGCCACATTTGCGACACTTCCAGACAGTAACTTTGTCGCTCTTGAAGACCATGTCAGAATCAACGTTCTCTTTCAGCTTGAGGTAGCGAGCTTCGTGCTCCTTTTCGATTTTGCCGACGAGGTCGAATTTTGCAGCAATTTCGTCGTAGCCTTCCTCGCGGGCTTCGGCGGCAAAATTATTATACATGTCGGTCCACTCGTAATTTTCGCCAGCTGCAGCAGCGCCAAGATTCTCGCTAGTCGAATCTAGCGAACCGCCGTGCAAAAACTTAAACCAAATCTCGGCGTGCTCGATTTCGTTGTCGGAAGTTTCGGTAAAAAGCGACGAAATTTGCTCGAAACCATCTTTTTTCGCCTTTGATGCGAAGAAACGGTATTTGACCGCGGCTTGAGACTCGCCTGCGAAGGCCGCCTCGAGGTTTTTCCAAGTTTTGCTGTCTTTGGACAATTCTTTCATATTACTCCTCACTAATTATATGTTCATTATAGCACACTTTGACGAAGCGAAGAAATGATTTGCGATATTTCTAATTTATTTTATAATTTAGCGGAAGTTATCACGTGGCAACTTCATGCAAAATCTCACCCCTGTTAGTGATCAGTGCAAAGCTATCACGTGATAACTTTGATTTTTGCTTCACCCAACGCATAATGCCCAAAATCGGGGCCAAATATCGATTTTTTGGAAAATTCATCAACATTCCTGGGCAAAGCCCCGACAGTTATCAAACTTACCGTGAAAAATGCTTATTTTTGGGCTTTATTCACGCATAGTTGCAAGAATTGCGTTCTAGTAGTGACGTTATTCCATGCCACCAAACCAGAAAGAGTTACTTCCTTCGGAGCTGCTTCCTGAGTTCACCACCGTTCCATTATTATCGCAAGGCGTCGGCATACCGTTATCTTGTGCCGGATTGGTTGCCCAGCAGTTTGCGGTTACCCAAAAGTTTTTATCAACAGTAGAATTCGGACCACTGCCATCTATTTCTAGGGCATATTGCGGATACGGGAAGTAGAGATCGGCCGGATCGAGGCGCACTTCGACGCGACGGTAGAGCTGATTCGTACGCCCAGTGGAGTCGACGCTGACTTGGACGCCTTTAAGCGGGATAGCATTATCATTACTATCCAGTAGGCTAGCAGCAAAATCAGTATAAGCATCACCGTATGGCAGCGAAGCGACTAGTATAAGATTATTTTTATTACCAAGGGCATTACTGTCAACCTGAATATCAACCGTGCAAGCAAATTCATCATCAGTGGTACACTTGACAAGGAATGGTTGGTTAGAGTAGCGCGTCCCTGCTGCAGCGTCATTATTATCCTTTTCTACATCGGAGGCATTCCCAGCATCGACTACCTCATTCCAGGAAATCACTCGTTTATTTTGGATATTATCAGTCGGCAATAAAATCATCGTGCTATTTATGACATCTCCAGTATTATCTTCTGCGCGCAAAGCATCTAAGTCAATCGTTTCACCAGTTTTAATTAAGGTAAGCTGAATGACCGGCGGCACGGTTTTATGATTGCCGTCTGGAAAAGTTCCATTGCTTAATGTGAGATCGCCCGTTGAGCCAAGATTGATTTGCGAATGCCAGCTAAAACGGATTTTTCGAACTTCCGAATAGCTCGTAGGTGCATTGTCGCGATTAATACCGAGTGGGATAACCTTTGTGCGCGTATCAGAAGTCAGCGTACCGCGATAATCAGGCACTGTATCACGAATCAAGACGCATGTATAGGCTTGATCCTGATAGGTATCCTGGGTGACCTCATCAGGACTATTCCCTTCTTGAATTTTTATTTCCTCTTCTGTACCATAGAGAATACTGGCAAGCGGAAATTGATCAGTACAGCGATCGACGTCTCTAGCGCTAAACGGATTCGCATTATGGATATTATCACAGGCCTGTGTGTTACCCGAAAGGCAGCGATAATAATCATTGACGACGCGCTTCGCATCTTCGACGCCGGCCATCGCGGCATCGTAAGCGGATTGCGAAAGATCATCTTCGCTGCTCTGTTCCGATTCGGAAATAATAATACGCGTAAAGCTCAGCGTAATCACGCCAAAAAGGATCGACGTAAACAGCACAACATAAAGCGACGCGACGCCTTGCTTAGTATTGTTCTTAGATAAACACAACCTCTTCATAGTTTTATTATACTACAAACCTGCCGTGCGCGCGGCAAAATTAAAACGATTAATGGCGCAATAGTTAAACTCGGCGCCGAGATCGGCAATATTGCTGGCATCTTCACCGTCGTCTAGATCATGAATATCGCAATAATTACCAGAGCGTTCAATATTAATATTGCCGCGCTCGGTCGCAAGGATGAATGTACCAGACATGAAAGTGCGTTGCGTCACCCAGTCTTGCGAAATCGGGAAGATGACGAATTCATAAAGCTGCAAATCGAGATCGAAGCTGTTTAGGAAGCCTTGCTGCGGCTCTTCAGAAAGCCTGTTCGTGGTACCATTAGCAAGTTGCTGAATATTAATTCGGCGGTTATCGGGATATCGTGAAAGATCGGCATAGTTATCATTGTAGTCGCCAGGGTTAATTAGTTTAGAACAGAGGCGATAAGTTTCGTCTGGAAAACGAGCAAGACGGAATTGATTATTGTCATTTGTACCAAGGTCCTGATGAGTCCCATGAGCATCATTATAGAGTAGCGAGAGCGTTTGTCCGCTATCTTGACCATAGTACGTATTCCAGATGTAAGAATATTTGCCGGTACAGAAGACTCCGCCCAATTGTACCGTAGCGGTATTGTCTGCGCCTTCATTGGCGCCGAGTTCTCCCGGAGTGGCACGCTGTCCGAGGAATTGTTGATAAACGAATTTGTAAGCATGGTCGTTTTTGCAGTCTTCTTTTGCAGTATCATTACTCATATAACTATTGCAGAGACTCGTAGTGTCAACTGCTGGGGCTTCGTTAATCGAACCGGTGAATTCTTCGACCAAGCCACGCCCGACGCTATTGACGGCCTTGAGAGTAAGACCTTTTTGATAAAGCTGCATAATGCTAGCCGTGATGACGGCGACAGCAATAAGAAGCGCCGCGATGAAGGCAATCACGAGCGAGAATTCGATCATTGTAAAACCGGATCGCTCGGCCTTATTGAGTTGTTGTGAGTTTTTACTGGTAGTCAAAGTTCGCTCCTTCCGGGTTATATAGACGAATTACCGTATCAAGCGTGGTCGGAGCGTTACTGCCCGAGCCATACCAGCAGGTGCCAACGTAGAAATCATAGTAGCGAGGATTGTTGTTGCGCTCCTTGACAGCTACTACCCAGAGTCCATCTACGCGCCCAACCCTATCATAATATGCAGGATTCGTGGTCTGCATAGCTTCTTCAGAAGTCGTACCGCCACCTACGGAATAATCAGAGTTGTTGACAAAAATAATACGCGCGCCCAGAGTGGCCGGATGGAAGATTGGCTGACCAGAATCTGTAGCCTCTATCCCGACGTAAGGACGAAAAGTGCCAGTAATGGTGCCGTCATGATTCGCGTGTCGCAAGATACGAGTATTAATTACGAAAGCATTCAAATCATCTAATTTTTTATTATTATCTGCATACATCGTATTGCAATTAGTCAGTGGTTCCGACATTTCACTAGCATAGGTAGATGCAGGAATAGCATTGTTAGTAATTTGACTCCAGAGATCCTGGAATTGTTGACACTTTTGACCGGCGTTAACGGTATTATATAGATCCGAACATATAGGTAAGGTTTTTTCAATAATATACGAACTATGAATATAGCGCAGAGCCTCGACTTGAGCATTGATTTCGTTGCGCGCGACGACCGTTTCAAGGGCGCGTTCAGCGACGGCGACTCCAGAGTTCATCATCGAGATCGAAAGTACGGCAATCAGAGCAAAAACCGCCACGGCAAACATTACCTCAATAATCGTATCGCCACGTTTGGCAGCGTTAGGATGTTGACGTCGAGCTTGTTGTACTTTGTGAAGCAATTTAGGGTTTTTCATATGGATTAATTTCCTCGGCACTTATTCTCATCGCTATCTACGTCTATAGTATTGACAGCTGAGGTATTGCGCCCGTCCTGAGCGATCTTGATTTCACGGTAAAGGCTTGGCTTAATCGACGGAGATTTAACACAAATTCCAATTTCTTTAATCTGCAAGTCTGTAGGATGATTACTTACTACATCAGTCATATAATCATGAAATGCCGTGCTGGCGTCATGATCGGATTCCTGGCAGGAAGTTAATAAATCAAAAGTCTGCGAAGTATAGAGTGTATGTACAACACCAGAGCTTGGCGATTTTACTATCAAAATACTACCTCTGAACGGGTCATTGACAGGGTCGCCACTGCCGTCACTCTCTCGCGGTCGCGTAAACTCTCCATCCCAGAGCGGCAAATATTGGCGAGTGGTCGTAGGACCATACAAGTCCGGCTGGTCGCCACAATAAAGTCGCAGGTTTGCGGAGCTTAATTCGGTCCTAATCGGACTATTGGATGAGTTAGGTAAGGCGGCGTCACCGATAACGGTCGCTGAATAAGCACTGCGAGTTTGTTCTTTTGCGGTTTCGTTCGCGTTGCCATGAGGATAGCCGAAGACGATAATCTTGCCGAGGATCGCCCATGGTCCGCGACCACCAGTATTCGTGACGGATCCGCTTAGGCTGAGATTACCGAGCGATTGCGGACTAATCGCTTCGCTATACATCGTACGCAAATATTCAGCAAAAGAACGGACAGTGTCGCTATAACGCTGAGTATTAATCGAGGAAAAAGTATTTACGATCAATCCGACCAGCAATAAGCCAGACAAGCCCAAAACTAACATGATTTCAATCAAGGTGAAACCGTTTTGCTCGGAGTTATCACCTTGATTGTTCGATGCGCCTTTGCTCGGACGAGACTTATGTAGCGTTTTTAATATTTTCATCTAGTACCTCGGCGGAAGTTCCCTAGTGTAAGCGTCGGAGTAGCTCGAGTTGTAGCGACCAGCTTGTGCGTACGCCCAGAGATAATCGTCGGCACCAAGACTAAAGATCTCAGCAGGAGTATAACGTTCAGCGTTGCCAACACCATAGGAGACTGGATCAGCACCATAAGTACGATTTAACATCACGCCTCCAGCGATGACTGGTCCGTTAATTTTGAGCTGGTGGTCGTTACAGGCTAGCCGGTTGCCAGGTCCAGCGGCAGTACTGGTCTCGCTTGTCTTTTCTGCGAAGTCCGAACAGGTATTCACATCTCTTCCGGCGATAATCCAAGCGTCAACCCTATCTACTCCAGAATCAATTTTAATATCACCTGCGTTATATATGATTACACGAGGAATTTTATAGATGTCTGAGCAAGAACCATTTATTTCGATATTATTGGTAATTATGTCTACATTAGCAATAATACGAGCTTTACCGCCACTACTGCAATCGAGATGCGCAACAGAGCTTGGACTTGCGAGCGATACGGCTACATCTGGCGCTCTATCGCTGAGGTAGTTTAATAGTCGGGTGCGCAAAGCCGAATTGGAATTGATTTGTGCATTTCCTAGAGTGCCACTATTCTTGGCAATCGTCAGGAAAGAGGCTTGACTAAAGATATCCGCATCAGCACTAAGGAAATCACGGCTGAGCGCTGCGCCGGATGCGAAGCCGCTAATGGTATTATTCGCGATTGCTAAATATTCAGTCCAGGAGCCAAAGAGGTTTCTATTGCCACCCTCAGCAATAGTCGGACGTTGGTTGGCATCGTCATTCGGATTATAGCGCGGAGCAAGTGAAGTGGTAATTCCGCCAGTAGTCTTGACGCCGCCGTTCCAGAAAGCAACCTCAGGTTTCTTCACGATAGTACGGCAAGCAGAGCTGTAGTTTGTCCAATATCTACCTTCAGATAAATGACCGTTACCTTCTTTAAGATGAATGTCAGTAACTTCCTTCCAATCACCGCTACCATTGACCATTTGCCTCTCATAGTATCTCCATTCGTACCCAGAGGTATTGCAATACTTGTAGCCGGTATAATCGGGTACTTTGATCTTCACCGATTGACCATAACTATCTCTTGACGTTTCGTTCATACTATCCGCACCCCTAGAGTAACCGGGGATCTCCTGGCAATAATCTTCAACCCAAAACCCATTATTCTTTTCTCGGTAATACTCACACGGCTCTTTGAAGACACGTCCCTCGCCAACATCTGCGCCATTAAGCCCGAAGCGATCCGGCAAATTACCTTCCTGGTTTTGATATTCAGCACCAGTTTTTAGCAAGTAGGCTACGACTTTATGACCGATAATGCGGCGGCTTTCGTTAGCTTCTGCTACGTTGTCCCAGCGAAGACTATCTGCAACTTCGCCAGCATACATAATAGTGCTATTGTTCGTGCCAGTTGATTTCGATCCAAGAGGTTTTTCTTTTGGATCTGCATTGGCACGATAAATCGTGACACAGGCTTCGGAAGAACCATCTGCCGTCGAATCGCCAAATTCAGTCTCATAATGTGGCGGATTATATTTTGAAGGTTGGTCTTCTCCCTGCGGAGCTTCAACTTTCTCCTTAAATGTACGCTTTGCAGTCAATTTATACATATCGTGTTCATTTTTTGAGCAGACTGTTATCGTTTGGCCGGGGTCAAGCGACACCTCAAATTCTGTCCGGTTCTGACCTTCACTTGGCACCTTACCGGCTGACTGAGGAGGGTTAACGTCATCGCCATTCTCTTGTTTCTGCTCATCTACATAATCAAGCGCTGCATTACCTTCTTCTAGCAAAGTAGAACATCCAGTATCTTCTACTCCCTTTGACGATACCGTACCTTCGAAAGGACCACCGTTTTCTGTTCCAGTTACCGTTACTTTATAGTTTGAGGTCACTGACTCAATACCATCATAATCTGTATGATTCGCCCAAGCATCGCGTTTATCTAATTTGGCGGAATAATACATTTCATGCCAAATCTCAAATTTTACGGTTTCGATATCGGTACTGAACTCAATAGATACCGATGAATTCTGTCGCGCTTCTTCTCGATTCTCAGAACTAAGATCGCGCTTTGGAATATCATCTTGCTCTGGAATATATATATGCGCCTCGCTCCAAAAGCCTTTGAGCTCTAAATCTTCAGAAGACGGATCATCTGGTTCTTCTGGATCTGGGTCCGGCTCTGGCGGGGTTGGATCATCAGGATCTTCTTTCTCCCATTCTTCGCTATTGTAGCAGAAACCAGAGAGATTGTTCCAATCAGGAAGAGTCTGGCCTTTTGCTTCGTATTGCTTCTTGGCGATTTCGTATTTCTGCTTGATTTCGAGCTTACTTGTGCCGCAAGTATCGTTATAATTATAGACCACCCCAGGCGGTTCGGTACCGACACCTTCGTACTTACCGGCAGGAAGCAAACCGGTCTGGACGCCATTACTAGTCGCCTTACCGTCACTGAGACTAAAGTCAGTCATTGCGGAATAATAAAACTCCGTCGCACCTAAATCGCCACAACCTTCGAGCGTACCACCGGTGATAGATTGACGATTACCACCATCTTGACTATTTTGATAATCATTGTAATTTCCGCCGAAAATAATCTTGTTAGGATCACTATCATTGATAAAGCCATAGCCGCCGAAACCGGATCCACCTTTGCCAGCATCAATTACAGTGCGGTCTGTAGCGCCAATCGTACCCTTTGACCAACAGCCACCATAACAAGAATCCTGATAATGCGAGAGGGTGCCAGTCGTCCGGCAGCCGGCACAGTTTTTACATTCGCCATCCGTCGTCGTGCTCATGCCGCCGTCTTCGCCCTTTTCGGCGGACACATTCAGCATCAGACCGAAACCAGCAACCATACCCATTACAACTACGGCGCTAAGAATCGAAATCAATAACCTCTTTTTGCTTTTCTTAGTGTTTTTATTCGTTCGCATAAGTGTTGTCTCCTCGGATTAATTGACTTAGTTCGACCGCTAATCGTGAATACTCTCTGGCTTCTTCTTTCATGCCTAGGAAATCATAACAACTATATAGCATATTATAGTACGACACTCGGCGTTCACCGCTCAATTTACTGATGTCAATCTTGTCCTTCATACCGATCACTTCGTCGCAAGTAATATTATCGTAGTAGTACGCCATCTGCGCCAAAAGTACCTGATTGACATATTGCTCACCGTCGGCGGTTTCCAAGGTTTTGTCGACGGTTTCCTGAATAATATTCGGATTATCGGGATTCTCCTGCTGAATTTGCTGGAGTTTTTCAGTATAATCCGTGATATCTTCGTACGACCCACCGGCGATAGTCGGAACATACTCCGGGCGATTCACCATAGCCATAATGACCGCTACCATCCCCCAGGTCACTAACCCAGCAAAAACAATACAGGCCGCAACGACAATAGGTGGGCGATATTTATGCCAAGCGGTGCGACGCTGCTCTAGCTCAGCCTGGCGCTCGCGGTTTTGCTTCTCAAAGGGATTTTCCTGTTGAGAGGCCCATTTGCCGATATTCTCCGTGCGGAAATTAACGTCTTTAGCATCGTCCGGTCGCGCAGGAGCATCATTATTCGTCATATTTTGCGTAGATTTAGCACCAGATGCATTGCTCGCCGCCGAAGCTACGGGCGTCGAAGGCGCTACAGTTCGCACATTAGTCGGCGCGGTGGCACTTGGCACAGCTGACGCATTAACAGAACTTGGGGTCGTAACCGAAGGAGCGGAAACTTTAGAAGCACTAGTAGAATCCGCAGAGTTTGCCGATGCGTCTGAAGTGGCTGAAGCAGTATTTTGCGTAGCTGCTTGAGATGTAGAGGTTTTCGGTTTTGCCGCTGGAGAATCTTGCGGACTAGCTACCGGTGTTTTAGCCTCCGCAGTCTGCTGGCTGGATGGATTAGCAGAAATCTGTGGACTGACTGTGGCTGATGGATTGGCAGGAGGATTCGCCTGTGCGGACACATCCGCTTTCGCAGCAAGATCTGCTTTAGAAGCATCAGCCGGCGCGGCGTTATTAGCCAGCGAATCGCCAGTCGCTGGCTGGCTAGTTTTTGAATTTTTCGTGCGCTCCGAAGAATTGCTCATGTTTTTATATTACCACAAGCTCGGCTGATTTTGAAGGATTTTATAAAAATGATTTTAGGCCTCTTTTCACTACCTGCGATAATCTTTTCAAGTTTATCCTGGTTTGCCCTAGACATAAAATAATCTAGACATAATGTCTAGATTATTTTATATGGTGCGAGTGGAGAGAATCGAACTCTCATCTCAAGTTTGGAAAACTTGCATACTAGCCGCTGTACTACACTCGCGTTGAAATTATTATAGCATAAAATCTGAGTTTAGAGGGAAAATCTGGCATAATTCTGGGAAAATGGGGGAAGTCCAGATTGAAAGTTCGGAATTTCGCGAGACAAAGCCACGGAAAAACAAGCCCGGTTACAGAATACAAAGTATTCTGCGTTAATTCTCACGAGGCGAACCTTGAGGAATTAAGCTCGGATAAAGCTGAAAAACTAAAAATTGGTCTAAAAGGTAAACTTTGCGTGAAAAATCAAGAAAAATGGCTAATTTTCACGTAAAGTTAGGATTTGGGAAGTTATCGAAAAATAGAAATTACTCGATATTATCCGTTAAACGTTCATGTAATATTATTCCGCTTCGATCATGTCGAGGGTGATTTCGATGGTGGCGCCACTGTCGACAGTACCGGAAAGCATGAGCTTGGCGAGGAGGTTTTCGACGGTTTTCTGAACGACACGGCGCATCGGGCGGGCGCCCATTTGCGGATCGTAACCTTTTTCGACGAGGAGAAGCTTGGCGTCGTCAGTCAATTTAACGGAGATTTTCTGCGGAGCGAGGGTTTTGTTGACGGTTTTGATCATGAGATCGACGATTTGGACCAGATCTTCCTTCGAAAGTGGCTTGAAAATACAGATTTCGTCGAAGCGGTTGAGGAATTCGGGCTGGAATTGACCTTCGGAAATCATGGCGTTGGTCAGCTCGTCTTTAATACTATCGAAATCCATGCTTTGGCTGATATATTCGCGGATGTGGCCGGCGCCGGCGTTCGAAGTGGCGATGACGATCGTGTCGCGAAAGGAAACTTCGCGGTTAGATTCGTCGCGCAAAATTCCCTCGTCGAGTAGCTGGAGGAGTGTAGTTAAAACCTGCGGATGAGCCTTTTCGATTTCGTCGAGGAGGACGACGCTAAACGGACGCTTCATGACCTGCGCAGTAAGACTAGAGGCGTTCTTAGAGCCTTCGGCAATGAGACGGGCGACGTCGCTAGCGGCGACATATTCGTTGAGATCGATGCGGACGATGTGCTCTTCGCCGTTGAAATAGACTTCAGAAAGAGCCTTGGCGAGCTCGGTTTTACCGACGCCGGTCGGCCCGAGGAAGAGAAAAGTGCCAATGGGGCGCTTCTCATTGCGCACGCCGGCCGCAGAACGGCGCAACGCATCGGCAACCGCCTTTACGGCCGGCTCTTGATCGACCATACGCTGATGAATCAGCATTTCGAGCTGAAGTAGTTTCTCGCGATCGGCGGTGCTAGTATCCGACTGAACCTTGACGCCTTGCGTCGCCTCGACGGCGCGCTGGACGGACTGGTCGGTGACGAAACCATCTTCAGCGTAATTACAAGCTGACTCGAGCAAGTTAATCGCGCGACCTGGCATAACCAAATCGTGAATATATTTCTCACTTAGACGATATGCCTCGAGTAGCGACCAATACGTACAGATGACGCCATATTTACTTTCGAGGAGCGGAGCGCGGTCTTGGAGGATTTTGAGAGTATCTTCGCGATCGGCGCTGGGGACGATGATTTTGTTTAGAGCGTTGACGAGCGAGCTATTTTTGGCGGCAATTTCGAGGTATTTCTGCTCTTCGAGCATCAAAATCATACGCAGACGCCCAGCTTCGAGCACCGGCAAAAGCACGTTCGCAATATCGACGGAACCAGTGCCTTCTTCGAAGAAAAGATGCGCGTTATCGAGGCATATAATAATATTCTTCGCAGCATACGCCTCATTCAGGACTCGAGTAACGAGACTTTCGATCTGGCCAGGGCCGTGCGCCGCCGAGAGCAGGGCCGTGGCGTCGAGAATGAAAACTTGGCGATATTTCAGGCTATTGGGGATTTTGGCGTCGGCATCGAGAATTTTCTCGGAAAAAGCATGGACAATCGTACTACGCCCGCAACCTTCTGGACCAATCAAGGCAATATTCTGACGACCTTGACCAGAGAAAATCGTGACCATTTTGTCGATAATTTCGCGGTGAGAGACCAGGCGTACTTGCGTACTGGCCATTCCCTTCGTGCGGACGGAAATATTGCGGCCAAATTTCTGCAGAAGTGGAATATAACCGAAAGAGAAATCACGGGCAATACCGCCGTCGCGACGCCGTTTACGGCTTTCCTTGACCAGACCGTGCAGATGATCATACCAAATCATTCCAGTATACAAATCGTTCAATTCCAGGCGCATCCGGCGCAAGATTTCTTCATGCTCGGGATGATTCTGGGTCATCGCAACCGCTAGCATACCGCCAGAGACTGTCTCGCCGTCGACTTTACTACGAATCTCGCGCGCCGCGGCAAAAATCGGCGCCATGTCGCTACTGAGCCCAGCGGCGATTGATTCGAGAAAAGCCGGCGTAATGTCAAAATGAGCTGCCAAAAACCGGCCGCTGCGCGTCTTCATCAGCTTCGGAGCGACGGATTGCGGCGTCGGATTACGGTCGAGAATTCGCAAAACGTTCGCAGACAGAATGTCGTTAATATCCTGAGTCTTGCCCATGGGGACTTTGACGATTTCGTTGCGAATCCAAGCAAGCAGCATACTCGCAAATAACGCCGCCGCTAGGGCCAGCCAGCCCAGTGAGCTATGCCGGAAGGAAAGTAAATAAATTGCACCACCAAACCCGCCCAGAGCCAGTAGCCAGAGTACAGCGCGCGTCAAAATGTTATTGAGAAACTTCCCTGCTCGGGCTTCCTTGGCGCGCATACTATTGTAATTAAAATTATCCATCAGAAATGTACCTGAAATAGCGCCAAACCGACGCAGATTATGATTAAAACTGGCACAAATGGCCATAAAACTACCACCAGAACGCCTACAAGAGCCTGCAAAATTATCACTAGGGTACCAGCAAGGAGCAAAATTAGACGCACCGTAGCGCCAATAAGACGCGACAATAAGCGATCAAAAAAGGCGGATATTTGCGCTGAGAGTGCCGGAGAAGTGGATTCGCCGACCGAAATCTGGCGAAACGGCGAGAACATATTACCAACAAGCAAGCGAATTGAGAAAAAGTCGGCGGCATTTCTTAACTGGTCGACAAGTTTACCAATAAAAATCCGCCACCCCCGCGAATACCACCACTCAATTAGCCCAACCATTAGCATGTTTATATTATACACGGTTTTTGGGTTGATGGGGAGAAAACTTGAGCATGACAAGACTCTGCGTGAACCAAAAATATATGTTCATTCGGCAGGCGCAATATAAATCAACGCTCCCAAGAAATTAAACCTGGTCAATAATTAAAGACAGACGAAAGGCTCCCCAGATCCGGAGAGCCTATACAAAAGAGCGAAATGATAGAAAAATTACCCCGATAAAGCATAATTAGCTGAGGTGACGAGAGGTTGGATTCTCCGTGATGGGTGGTTCTGCTATAGAAGGGGTTTCGGTTTCACCTGAGAATTCCGTAATTATAGCACGCGGAAGGTAGTAGATTGATTCCTCGATACAAAACGGATCCCAAGCAAGCCCCTGCTTAACCAGCGTGACAGCGCCGATCAGATGCTCTTCAGCAGGAATGACCGGTATATAGTCGTGCAAAGGTAAAACTGGTAGAGCTTTAACTCCCAAATCTTGATCAAATAAGATGATGTCCGAAGCCAGCGCTTCACCAGTTGTTATGTCGATAAAATGCACGATATAAGTCATCTTTCCACAAGTTTCGTGATATAGCTCGTCATCCACATAGTAAGCCGTCACGACTAAGTCGTAAGCCTCGGCATCATTTGATGTAGGGGTAAGGTCGCCCGACAACACTTCTTCAATCACAAAGTGGTAATCCGACATCGTCGAATCCAGCTCGGCATGCCAGGCAGCGGGATCGTATATCTTAACGATCTGAACGCTGTCGGCATCCACGACGCCATTAATTGCGACTTGAGCCTTAACCCGAAAACCGGCATCCATAACAGTACCCTCAACCCTTTGGAACTCGGGATCGCCATTGTCTGGCGATGTGACCATATCGAACAAAGCTCCAGTTGGCTTATGAATAGTACAAACCAGTAAGATTAATGCCGTCCAAACTACCAATAATATGATGTCGGACAGACGCGAACGTAACATACTCAAAAAGTTCATCATATAACCTCCAAATCAGAGTAAAAACGGGTGCAGGAAATGTAAAAGTTGGAAATTGGGTATTTTCTATCATTTTAAGGTGGCAACAGGCGAAATGCAAACGCAAACGCCTACCCCATATCTCTATTGTATCACAGATTTATAGAAAAGTCAATAGTAATTATGGTTTTATTGATATTTTAGCAAGAAGATTATGGAGTTGCTCGGATAAATAGCGGCGGCACGCTAAGCTGAATCTATATGCCGTTATTCCCTACCGTACTAATAACGGAGATAATAAATGATAATTTGACATGTATTGCTCCGCACGTATTCATATTCATTATCCCTACCGTACTAGACAGCGGAGGGAAAGCCCCACCAACATACATTACGAATTGACGAGCCTACACTTACAGTAAGTCCTAGATAGTACGAAGCAACATATGAGCTACTATTCGTATAATTGCGATTACTCCACAAACGACCCTCACCACCAGCCCCCAAAATATATCCAGGATGATGCATAAAACCGCTCCGCACGAGGGGATACCAAGGTGTTACGAGCCACTTTGCCAGCGCAAAGCGGTTCTGCACCCAGATATTATTACATAGAAAATTCCGAACACACAAGCGTTCGGAATTTTCTATGGGGTACCTTGTTGAATCGAAATGGAACCAAATCGCCACGGAGTTCTTTAGAGTTAAACACATCATCTCTATTTCACCTCTAGCTAGGTACTATCATCGATAACAAGATACCGCATCAAGCTCTTAGGGTCCTGACCCTAATCTCATTATAACATAAACCCCTTACAAAAATGAAAAATCCACAAAAAGAAATCCCCCTAACGGCTCTGGAACTGGCTTAGGGGGGTATCGCTTGGGTTGCTGCTCACCAGGGCTACGGGAACGCAGGGTGGAGAGGAGAGACGAACACAGACCAACTCTAAAGAGTGGAGTGGATGGATAGTGTCATACTTAAAACTGAACGCATAAGACCGAGGACTGGAGAGGGTGCAGGCACACGATTTCGTATTACCGAAACTATGTGAGCGTAGTCTCAAATCGCTGGGAGAAGTTAAACTGCCTATGTTTTTGCTTCTTATCAATAAAGCCGCAACATTCTACTCCTAGCATAACACGATTCTGATTTTGCCAACCAATCCCAAACTAATACCCCCTCCCCTATATTTCGACGACCGCCCTAAGTCCCATGTTCATGCTATGCCGTAGCTCAATCGTTTTTGCTAGAGTCAGCATTTTCCGAACTACCTCTTTGGTGTAACGACCACAAAAAGCGAGTAACCGCTATTGAGCTATCTACTGCCAAAGCAGCTTCAATTTTGCTTGGTGCCTTAACTTTTTTCATATTCTGCCCGTGTCCTTCGCCATAATGGTTTCTTAACTTCGCAATGCCTGTAGCTACTCCCGATATACCTCCAAGAATTTGCTTAATGTCTGGGTTCGCTGATGACTGCTTTAGCTCTTTCTTTGTTTCCTTAACGAGTGTGGGCAGGTCTACATCCTGCGGAATGTTCCTGCCTTTGTCATCCAATATTGTCTTGCAACAGGTTTCAAGCATATTCTTAGCCTTGCTGATTGCTCGTGCTGGGTTATCTTCCAATGCAGCAGTCATCTCACTGATTTCTTGGTTCATGTAGTCATTATTAAACAACTTCTTAAGGGAGCTAGTCTGCCAAACCTTTGCTGTGTCGTAACGAATTATCTTGAATATTGGCGTATAACGCTCAATATGTATGATGTGCATGGAGTCTGGAATGGTACTACCACCGCTTTCAGACAAAAAACTCTTACAGATTTCTATAACTTTACCGTAATTCTTGTTAATATGTATATCAGTATGGACTTGATATAACGCTCGCGTGAAGTCCTCAATTGAGTCTATAACTTCTATAAGACTACGACTTTCGTCAGCATTGTAATGACGATTAGTGCGTATTTTATGATTCATAAACTGAAGTAGATTATTCAAAGATTGATGAAAATAGGCAAAAATCTCACGATACCCATCAGGACAATCTTCATAGAGCTTACGATATACTTCTTCAATTTCTATGGGGACTTTTCGTGGCGTGGTGCCAAAAACACTAAAAGGATCATTATAAGGCTCAAAAAGCAAACGCTGCGAAAAGTCTTTCAAAATTAAATCTTCTTTTTTCTCCATATCCTCATTATAAGGTCTAGAGTGCGGTTAATCAAAAGCTTGTGGTTTTGTTAGAATGGAATAAAGGATAACTATTATCAGTTTTCCCATGTTTTCTTAAACAATCGAGGTTTTGCTATAGAAAACTCTCTTTGCTGATTTGCGACATAAGTATAAGAAATAATGGAGCTGGATAAGGGTTTGATTGAGCTAGCGTTTAGTGAGTTTGGGCTTGCCAAAAACACTTTTGCTCTTTGATGTTAAGATTAAGGCATCATGGCTAGGCCTACCAAATACACCGAAGAACTCACCAAACGCGTCCGTCAGTATCTCGCTGATGGGCTGACTGTGCGTGATTGTTGTTTTGGTGTCGGCATATCAGAAGACACGTTTTGCCGTTGGCGGAGAGAGAAGCCTGAGTTTGCCAAGCTAGTGCAAGAAGCAACAGAGGCTCAAGCTTGGAGTAGTTTAGGGCTTGCTCGCACTAGCGAGTACCGACGCTACGCTAGGCGAGCGAAACGCACTCAAAATCAAGCAAAAAGTAAGAAACGGTCAAACACTCGTCTTGACACAGAAAATGCCCTAGAAACGCCTCTAAATGCGTCAGAAAGGCACTCTGGAGTTTGGCTTAGTGCGAATTTGGTAAATGTGGTAAACAAGACAAATCAGCTCCCAACTCGTACTGAACCGCCAGTAAGTGAGCTTGGTGAGCTAGTTTGCTGTAATCCATATTGTAATTCCATTACAAACAAGGTGGAGTGGGTAGAACGAGAAACGTATGGCAAACCAGTATTACACCGTTGTAGTTTGGAGAAGTGGCAAGAGCTAGCGAGAGCTAGAACTATGAGGTGAGAAGCCAGACAAAGAGAGCAACCACGCCACCCACTAATATAAGCGAAATGACAAAGCAAATCACAACAACGGCAAAAGCTCCATTGCTGACTTCTCGTTTAGGGTTCTTAGCAGCATCTTTGCCTATCTCGTAGAGCTAGCATGGGTCGAAGGGGCTACTCATTATTATTGGTTCCTTTTGCAAATCTTATTATTCACAATGTTTCCAAATAGTGATTAAGGTATTCTATGCTAGGAATTGATGGATGGTCATTCCGTACATAATCGCACGTTGACGTAGGCGAATCATCCCAATGCGCCTCTATGATTTCCAGCGTGTCAACTTTTATAGTTATTTCTCCAAAGCAGAGTTCTCCTTGTCTTATAAAACTCCCAGTTGGGTCATAAGATGGATAATCCTGATAATTTAAGGCTCGTTGACGTGTCATACGAGCAACCCTTTCCCAGCCCCCTTTTGCCGTAAAATCCGAACGTGTTTCTGGAGGGCAAGAATCTGGTCGTCCCCACCCCGTCGGGAGACTACAGTCTTGTGTCGGCTGAGCTGCATTAGAGGTATTGGGCTTTACCATAGCGATTGGTTTCTTAGTGCCAATAACTGTAATTCTTGGTACTGGCTCAGTAGTTATAGTTTCGGAAATCTTCTCCCGTGCCACTTCAATATCACCATCATACGTAATAAGAAATTTTCGAGTCAGTACACCATTTTGTCCTTCTTGCTTGACTTCGGTTGTACCCTCAAGCTTAGTGCCGTCCTTTTCTTCAATAGTTTCAAAAGGAAGTTCCTCGGTTTCTTCAAGTTCCTCTTGTCGTATATTGGTTGTCGATATTTCGTGTAGCTGCTCATCATGGCTATTCAGCAAAACGATTGTAGTCATTACTCCACCAGCTATCACAGTAGCTGCAATAATGACTGCAATTTTCGTTGTGAGTTTTAGGGCCTTTATTTTACTAATGAACGTAATCAGGCAAGTCGGAGCTGTCATTTTTTACCTCTCGCGTCGTTGTCCTCATAGAGTTTCGCCCTGATATCATGAAGGATTTGAATGAGTTCGGCTATCGTAAAACTTATTAAACTAACACAGATAAAGACAAACGTGTAGAAGAGGCAGGTTAAAGTATAATCTTTACCATTAACCAGACCAACTAGAAAGGTAACACCACCACAAACAAGAGAGATTTTGCCTATCGCCCTATAAACCGAGGCAATACCATTACTTGTCGCGGCACGTTTGTTGACCTTATTAAAAACCGTATTGCTACCTGTTAGCATAATTTCTTACAACCTTTCAGCCTTACTTTTTATCTGGTTTTGATAACTTTTTTGTTTTTGGCTGGACGTTGTTCTTCTGCTTGGCATGCCACCATAATGCGCCGCCAACTCCAGCAGCAATAAGAACAATAGCTCCAATACTAAGTCCTAAGATTAAGGGCATACTAACTGTCGCCCCTTCGTTTGCGCTATTTTGACCGCCTTCATTGTTGCCCTCGTCCCCTGCTGCTACCTTAATGCGCGAAGAGGTCACGACATAGCCTTTCGAACCATGCGCAATCGGAAGCTTAGCTTGACCGTCTTGAACAACGATGTCCTCTTGTACCGCCTCAAGTTGCTTTGTCTCCTCATCGTATTCGTAAAGGTGAACAATGCCACTCGAACTCTCCATCCCAATCTTAACCTTAGCCGAAGTCGGAAAATCGCCAGTCTGATTAAACGAAAGGTAGGCAACATTTATATCATCAGCACCTTCAACGGTCGAACTTTGAATTTGTTCTGTTATAGCTTCTTCGTAAGGTGAGCTAAGGTTGATTCTTAAATCAAAGTCTTCAGTAACATTAAGGCCCTTACTACTAAATTCCCATTCGTAGAGTGTTTTGTCTTTGTCGTCATCAAGTTCGGTCACTACGATGATTCTGTCGTAAGATTGAAGTAATTTAAGCGATTCTTTAGTAAGTTTCGATTGTTTGCTCAACACAATAGGAAAACGGTCGCCGTCTCTAGTGTTATCAAGAAGTTTTTGAATCAGCTGGGTTTGATTTTCTAAGCTATCGAGCTGAATATGGTCAAAAGTAACTGGAGTAGTGTTTGATGAATCATTGGAGTTACCTGAAGGCTTCTTGTTGGCGGTATCAGATGGACGCACATTGGATGAACCGCCTGTGCCACCTGTGGGCTTTTTGTCAGTGGTATCTGGTACGCGCACATCAGAGGAATTGTCGGAACTTCTTGATGTGATTTTTATCTGAATTAAGTAATCGGGGCTTACGTAATTACCGTTACCAGCATTACCCCATCTATTAGGTGAGTAGCCATTCCATGTAGCATGAGCGACTTCTATGAGCGCTACACCTTCTTCACGGGCAGTAATCGTAAAACTGGAATACCCGTTACTACAGGTATTTGACATTTTGCTCGGCGAGATTGAGACCATTGATGGCTTCGAATTGACTACTGTGCCGTTCGCAGCAATATAATCTCCACCAAGAACATCGGTATTCACCGTCTCAATATTCAAAAAATCAAAATAGAACTCTAAGCTATCACAGAAGCCCATGCCGTGTTGAGTGCCATAGCTTGCATTGTTATTGAAATAAAACGTACGTGCCTCGCCGACATTCATTTCTACGTCTACCCTGTTTGTGTCATACAGGCAGAACGGTCCACCACACGCTGCTCGTGTGGTGTTTTGGGAAATACCTACTGGCAAAACCATAGCGCCACAGATTGCAATCATAAACCACTTTACGAGTTTTCTCATATGTTTTCTCCGTTAAATTTTTACCTATGGCTGACAAAAAGCAGCCATGTACGGCTGTTCAAGGCTTTTCGCAATTTAGGTTTCAACCTAAAGCTAGTACATGACTGCTTTTAAGGTTGAAATCCTGACCGCTTGTCAGTTTAACCAAATTGCTAATACCTTGAACAATTTTATTATATCATAAATTTGCATAAACGGTAGTACTAAAATCACACAGGACTAAGAAAACCAGCCCTTTTGCCAAAAGTGAAAAAACACAGCAGCTCTTTTGTGCTACGATAAAACCACAAGACGTTGCTCGGTTATCGGCCAAACGAGCAGCCAATCTTAATGACATCTTCGGCGACGTGCGCCAGCATACAAAACTTCTTGGCCAGGAGATGCTGAAGATGTCAAAAAATGACTCTAGCCTTTCCGAAACAAACACTTTTGAAAACTGTAATCTTAAGCCAATCATCTCTGTCAAAGAGGCAAGAAAACTTCTTGGTAAAAAGGTTTCCGACCAGCTGTCAGACGAAGAGGTCGGCAGGATTATCGGTAGTATGAGTTTCTTAGCCAACAGGTTACTAGAAACAAAATCAGTTCCACAAAACAAAAAGGTGGTATAATACAGCTATGGAAACAGGTAAGAAAAGGGCCTATGGCTATATTCGAGTTTCTACTGAAGAACAGTCTTATGGCGGTTCGCCTGAGGCTCAAAGACGAACTATTCAGCAATATGCAGATAGTAATGGTATCGAAATCGTCCAAGATGGCTGGTATGAAGACCACGCATCGGGCAAAAATGCCAAAAGACCTGACTTACAAAGAATGCTAAAACGCATTGAGGCTGAAAAAGGCGGCGTTGATTGCGTTATTATTTTCAATAGCACCCGTATTTCAAGGGACTTACTCACCTTTTACGGCGAAATTATGGCACCACTCCGCAAAAATGGCGTGCAACTACTGTCTGCAACAGAACATTACGGCGAGGAGGATGACCCAATGGGTGATGTTCCAATGATATTGGGCATTATGACTGGTGAAATTGACAATAAACAAAAATCAATATCAACCAAGAGTAGTATGCGCTCTCTCTTTACTGAGGAGGGGTGGTGGATGGGAGGCAGAACACCACTTGGGTTCAAAATTAAAAGAATACCAGTTGAAGGCAAACAACGCGATGGGCATCAAAAGAGCCACGCCATACTTGTTCCAGATAACACAAATGGCACAGCCGACAAAATCGCTACTCTCTTAAATAGATTTTCTGGGGGAGACCTGAAACCAGGCGACCTGCTTAAACTTGCTCACGAAATGGATATTAGAGGTTACAAAGGTGATATTTTAGCACAGAGCACACTGGACACAATTTTGACCAACGAAATTTATGCAGGTTGGCATAAGTCAAAAAGGATGAACGGTGGGGAGCCGGTAAAAATGAACTTTGATGGTATCATTTCTTTGGAAACATTCGAGAAAAATCAGAGAATTCTCAAAGGCGAGCCGCACCCTCACGAGGAAAGCGATAATTCGCTATACCCTCTCCATAAGACCATCTGTTGTGCTATCTGCGGAGCCGAAATGACAGACGAAGAAAGAGAAGTAAGATTTGCAAAAGGCAAACTTCCATACCTGCGCTCTAGTGCCCCAACTAGCGGCTCGGGTAAGCGCACCCCACGCTATAGTTGCAAATGCAAGGGGCACGGCTCCGCACTCGCCTCAGAAGTCCATCAAGCCTTCGAAGATTATCTAAAACAAATTACGCCCGAAGAAGGCACAATCAAACTTTTCAAGGAGGTTGTCAAACGCACGGCACTCAAAAATTTAGGAAACCTCAATAAGGAAATCGAAGGATATGAACAGGAGCGGGCAGGGTTGTCCGAGAAGAGGCAAAAAGCCATTGCCGCATTTCTGGATGGCGATATTAGTAAGGAGGAAAAGGAAGAGTATGTCGCAGGGCTTGATGCTCGGCGCAACAAAGTTGAGGAAAAAATAAGCAAACTCAAACAGGCGCAGCTCCTTAAAGAAGCCGATATTGAATATGTCTGCAACTATATGCGCAACCCTGCCAAACTTTGGCGTGATGGCGACTTGGAGACAAAACAAGCCATTCAGAAAATGATTTTCCCGCACGGCATTTACTTCGACCTCAAACACAAAAAGTGTGGAACCAACGAAATCAGCCCTCTCTTCTCTGTTAATATCATCAAAAAAGCACCTAATGGCGCTAATTTGAACAATGTGGGGTGGGATACTGGGATCGAACCAGCGACCTTCTGGACCACAATCAGACGCTCTAACCATCTGAGCTAATCCCACCAAATAATTACCCTATCATTGTAACACTTTTTTCGAAAAAAGGAAGCGTAAACTTTCAAGTATTATCTACCCCTCAAGCATATTGCATGGCTAACAACGAGTAGCAAAATGATTTTAGACCTGATTCTGCTACTGTTTATGTTATAATACGACTATGGCAGAGCTGAGAACAAAATTGCGGAAGGCGGTCTATTGGACGAAGCATAATTTGTTGGTTTTTGACAATGTGATATTGATTATTGCGGGCGTATTTTGCCTGATTTGGACATGGGGTTCAATTTCTTCGATGTCGCGCAACTGGTCGCTCGCGCAACAATTACTAAATAAGCAGCGCGAAAAGGCCTTGCTGGAGCTAGAAGTAGAGACGCTGGAGCTGGAAAATGAATATTATGCCTCGACAGAATATCAGGAGCTGGCAGCGCGCAAATATCAGGGGAAAATGCTGGCGGGCGAGACGATGATCTACCTGCCGGCGAATTCCGAAGCAGCACGCAATAAACATCGCGAGTTGGTCGCCAGCGAAGAGACAACAGCTACTAGCGAAATGACGAATTTCCAACAGTGGATGGCGTTTTTGTTCGGGATATGAATATAGTTAGTTCGCAGGCTGCGGCTTGAAATCGCATAGATTTGAACGAAATATGCTATAATACAGATGTAGCAGGTTTTTGATCGGAGCCTGCTGCAGATCCACCTTCAGAATAATTATAGAATAAACTCTGTCATTATTCGTTCAGATGGGGGCGTAGCTCAGGGGTTAGAGCAGGCGGCTCATAACCGCTTGGTCGTTGGTTCGAGCCCAACCGCCCCCACCACAAACGGGTGACTCATAACCGTTTGGTCGTTGGTTCTGTTTTTCTAACGAAAATCAGAAATACCTGCTTTTTTCGAAAGATTCAGCAAGCTTATCTTCACTCAGAAAGTTGCTATTTCGAACCCAACCGCCCCCACCATCCATATGTTGTTAAGGTCTTTATGTGATACGATAATTATCTTTCGCAGGGGCTTCTTTTTTTGCACGCACCATTGCGACCTGTGCTAATGTAGAACCAGTGCTTCAAAAATCTCCAAATTCTTTCTGATTTTCCAAACAGCTTATGATATAATGGGGTTATGCCACACAACACTGACGATTCAAACAAAACGAGCAATAGCTCCGCCCCTCTTTCGGGTGGGATTTTTAGTACGCCGGATTTGACAGTTTCTTCGGAAAATGTACCGGCGAATTTAGTAAGTACCGATGAGCAGGCGAATTCTGTTCAGCCGGTAGTTTTTAATGATTCTAATGCACAAGGTGCGCCAAGCGCTAATGCGGCTGGAGATGCTAGTGCTAATGACGGCCAGATGAATATTAGCCACGAAGACCCAGCGCAAAATGCTCCTGTCGCGCCAGTTCAAAACGCTGAAGAGATTATTCGAGCGCCAGGGCGCTCAAATCGCACGAATTCTTCGGCGACAGGAGATTTGGTTTTGCCGAAGGCTCCGAAGAAGCCGAGCAAGGCGCCGTTAATCGTTTTGGCGGTGGTTGTGGTAGCATTGGTGGCTGGCGGTATAACATATTTACTTTTGCAGAATCACAGAGGCCCCAGTTCCTCCGAAGGTGCTGGAGTCGCGAAATCCGTTGGGGATATCCAGAAAGAGTTTAACCGTCAGGCGACTTATATGTTGTTCGGCGAAAGTAAGGATGTATTGGAGGGGGAGTATGATCCAGATCGGATTTATGAATTGGATCGGCAAGTGGCGGAACGCGGCGAGAATGGTGAGACCTATTGGAAAACAACGCTCGACTCTTTGAAGACCGTAATTAGTGATTACGAAAAACGTGAAGATCATGATGAGAATTTATTGTCGTTATTGCGTGGTCAGCAAACTGGTCTTGAGTTTTTGGAGAAATATAGCAGAATTGTCGAGCCAACCGAAAATGAGCTACTTGCGAAGTTTGTGGAATCTGGCGCCGACGAGACTAAGAGCTATCTCCACGGTCTTTATGCAGAGTTGCAGGGAATGGATTATCAGCTCGCCAAGGATTATGTTGAAGATAAATTGAAACAATATGAGACTATGGTTGACGTATTTAGCGCATACAGTAATGGCGAGTGTATTACGAAATCAGAGGAAGACGGCAATAACATTATAATTGACGCGGTGTGTGTAAATGAAAAGCTGGATAGTGATAACCTCGAAGCAAACGCAATTACAATATCAGAAACTGAAGATCAAGCTTTGAATCGCATCAACACGAGAATCCAGAGCCTTGAAAATAACTGCTGGCTACTCAGTCAGCGCTTCACCGAGAAGCCAGCCGAAGATGAATCTACCGCGGAGGGATCAGAAAATGAGTAGGATTATTTCAGCCAAAAGGGCGATTAGTTCAATAGCTTTTGGTATATTTTTTGCGATGCTTGGCTGTAGCTTGGTTAGCCATAATAGCTACGCTTTGATCGATTCTCAGACAATCCGTGGCAAAAATGATGCTTATAATTTGTATCAGTGTATTAATCAGGGGCAATTTCAGAACAATGTCCGCTCTGATAATTACTACAAAAGTTCTTTTGTTAGCTCTGATTATAATAACTTATTCAGTGTTAGCTTGACTAATGATAATTTGGCTTCAAACACCATCGGTAATACAACTTGTTCTGAATTAGTAAATGAGCGTTTTTCAAGTAAATTACCTGAGACGGGCGCTTCAGTACAGGAGCTCGATAAATTCTTTTCTGATATTGGCTACACAGTTAAATCCTCGTCGGACGCTGGTCGGTGTGCGACTTTTAACTTCAAAAGTGAAAAATCTGGTTCTTCGTCAGCCACTTTGTGTGCGTCGGGAGTAAATAAAAACAATGGAAAAATCCCGGACGATGCAAAATTAACTTTTAAGACTACTGGGAATTCCCCGCTAAAATTTAGTGAGTATGGTTCGGACCTAAAGATTGGGAATCTCGACATGATTGATGTGAGGGGTAAGGATTTTAATGAAATAGTGAGTTATATTGAATCTCGAACGAACTCGGCTACTAGCGGTAATGCAATTGGCTGGTCAGGATGGTCGGTGGATGGTGCGCCACAATATACAGCCTCCTCTCAAGAGTACAAAACTTACGTATATAATAATACACCTGCTAACGCGAATAAAGCCATAGCATATTTTACTGGCTATGAAAACATTGGTAACGCCAGGCTGACCGATGAGGAACAGGCAGATCTATTGGCATCTTATTTGAAAGACTTTTATGCTATAGATTATTATCGTGGATCTGAACAAAAGGGATGTGATTTGGATGCGTCTGCCGCAAGGGATGCTGAGTCAGTTGGTTATAAAGGCGTAAAGCTCGGTTCGAAGACGTGTTACGTAATACCAACGAAAAATCAGAATGCTAAAGTAGCTGGTTTTAGCTCTTCAGGTTTCATTGATGGTGCTGAAGGCTCAGAAATGGGCTTTGACCAAGTCGCTTCGCGACTAGGCGCAGTTTCTACACGACTTCCAAATGAAGGAGGTAATAATCCTTCGCTTGGTGATATGGGCATGGACACTAGTACTGACGCCGACGGAAATACGACTAGTGGTGAAAGCGGCGAAGGCTCCGACACAACCCCAGTTTGCTACTCAGCGGCGAACGCGTTGGGGTGGGTGATTTGTCCGGTAGTGCAAGCAATTGGCACGGCGATTGAGTCGCTATACGAATGGATTATCGCACCTTTTGTGCCGATTAGCGCTTCGATGTTGGATCGCAATGGCGGCAATGAATCACTATACAGTGCTTGGAATATTTTCCGGCAGATTGCAAATATTCTGTTTGCGATTGCGTTCGCGTTTGTGATTTTTGCCCAGATCACTGGCATCGGGATGAACAATTACAATATTAAGAAGACACTGCCGCGCTTGTTGGCGGTAGTTATTCTGGTAAATGTGTCGTTCTTGCTGATGCAGGTCGCAGTGGATTTGTCGAATATTTTTGGTAATGGTTTACAAAATATGTTGACGAACTTAGCAAGCCAGGTGGGGGTTGCGGAAGAAAACTTTACAGTAGGCGGCATTGTCAAGCAAGGCGTTACTTCCCTACTAACTATCGGCGCGGGAGCAGGCACAGTGGCTGGTTTGGCGGTGACCTGGGACTTATGGTTAATACCTTTTGTTCTGACGATAATCAGTGTGGTTGTCGGCCTAGTATTCTTCTTCGTAATCTTGGCTGTGCGGCAGGCAGTGGCGATTTTGCTGATTGCTATAGCGCCGGCAGCGATCGTCTGTTATGCTCTACCGAATACAAAAAGTGCTTTTGATAAATGGCTCAAGGCCTTCGAAGCGGTAATTTTAGTCTATCCGATTTGCGGAGCGTTGATTGGTGGCGGCAAATTTGCTTCCGCGTTACTGGTCAATGCCGGTGCAGAGGCTGATCAAGGTTTTATCTATATGATTATGGCTTTAATCGTGTCGATCATACCATTCTTTATGGTGCCGTCAATCGTAAAACGTTCTATGGCGTCAATCGGCAATATTGGCGCCAAAATCTCAATGGCTGGACAAAAATTCAGTCGTCGTGCTGGCGGAGCTCTACTCGCAACTGAAGCCGGAAAGGAATTGCAGAGGAATATTGCGTTGAAGGGCGGTGAGATGCGTTATAATAGGATGAAGAAGAAGATTGGAGGAGAGGAAGGCTGGAAAAACGCTTCAAACTCGCAAAGAAGAAGGCTTGCTAAGGCTAAAAGTCAATACAATGCTATGCGAGCGGAAGATGCAAGGCTTGAAAGTGGCGAGATGCCTCAACTAATGACGCCTGGTGGTGAGCTATGGAATCGCGAAGTAAGCAATGCCCAAAAGGCGTCATTGAAGAACGATGTAGCCGGTCAGGAAGCGCTATATGAAGCTGGTCAAGTGGAAATTGCAGATCGCAGCACCGACGCAAATCACCAGGTCAGAAAAATTAACTTTAATAATATGCAGGATCTTAAAGATGAATACCAAGCCTTGCTGAAGAGGGTGGACGCCGATCCTAATGATTATAATAGTAGAGTTCGACTGCGCGCAGTTCAGAATCAACTGATGAAATCAGGTAAAGGTCAGGATACTCTCTCTGATGGTCTGCGCGAATATCTTGCCAGCAGAAAGATTAATCCGGCAACTGGCGCCGCAGAAGGTAATTCTGTAGCTGGCGATTTGGCGCAAGATGAAAGCACTGCCAAGCATCAAGGCTTCGCCGAGGCGATGGCACATCTTAATGCCGAGCATCGTGGTACCCTACACACCAAGGATCGCGGTCTCGAAGAAATGGTTAACGATGCTGTAGCTACTCCAAACAACTTCGCGAAGAATTTTCAATTTGCGACCGATGTAAACGGCAACGCTGACTATGCTCAGCTAAAAAGTGGGGCGGATCTTGGCTTCAAAGGTTATGATGAGCAAAGTAAATACTCTGCAAGTGATCTTGCAAACGCTAATGATAAGGCGCTCGAACGTTTGCTCAATGTGATGCGTAGCGGTACGATGAGTAGTACTCAAATGAAGGGTTTGGCAGCTAACGCCGCTAGCGCTCTCGACAATCCGCGCAATAATAATATGAGCAATGATGTGCGCGCTCAGTTACAGAAAATGGTAGCGACCGGCATGACCGCCGGAGCGATGCAGCGTACTACAAGCAACCTGTCTGATGAGACCGACGGTTCCAAGTTGGCTGGAAATATTGGGCTAGAGACATTGAAAAGCGTTGCCGATCAAATTGATCAAACTGAAAAAAATGGTACCTATGTTCTGACTGACGATGAAGTTCGTAAAATGGCAGAAAACTCGCGACGCTTCCTTGAATCTGGAAGTCAAACAATGGACGTCGGTATAGCCGAGCAGCATCAAGCAATTCTAGCGGCGGCTAAGAAACGCGGTATTAAGGATATGAGTGGTCATGACTTTAATCAAGTTGATGCGTCGACAATCAAGATTCGCGGAGCGAGAGAAGCACCGAAACCCATGGTAATCGATCCAGTACCAGAAGGATATACGGAAGACGGTAGATGGACAAATCTTCTTCGCGCAGAAACACCTCAAGATAAGATTAAATACGATGAATGGGTTAGGCATAAAGCTCAAGCTGAGCGTCATAATCGTAATCTTAACCCTTAAATATTTGGGACAGGAATGCCCGCTCCTTGCGGAGCGGGCTGTAGTGTAAAACTATAATAGAAATATTTGCTAGGCTTTTTAATCTTCCGAATATCGAGTAGGCGGGAACTCTCCTGGATGTTCAATACCCCACGTGGACCCTCCAATAATTCTCCATCCCCTTTCGGGAATAGTACCATGTCCGCTGCAGACATAGCATTTGTCACCCAGCTTATCAAGCGCTTCATTATTTTTATACTCGTGCGGGAAGTGGTGAACGCCACTGCCAAAACAGGCTGGGCAAATCGCCATATCGACCTGCCAATCTAAATACCAAGCTGGCAGCAACCTTTTTTGAGGCTTCCAATACGGACAACAGTTTTTGCGACCCTTAGGCGTGAGGTAAAGCCGTCCGCAGACCTCACACTCATAACAGTTACGCACAATGTGCATGAGAAACCACTGTGCCGCAGTTGCGCAACACATTCTGATTTCGTCTCCCATGGAGAACTCGCGCCCCGCCTTCTTATAGAGGTGGGAATAAATAGGGTCTACTCTACGCATAATACTGAACTCCTTCCATAAACTCACGCCTGGAAGCTTGAAAAGATATACCTAGAGATAAAAATCTCTAAACCGTCGTAGACGATTCGCTTGTTCACGAGAGGAACAAGCATAAGTATTGACTCATCAAGCAAGTTCAGCTCTACAGCAACATCTTCGGAGGGGCGCATAGCGCCCCGGGCTTACCGTACTCCGGTAAGCCCATTCCGTAAGACGTATGGAGTAGTGCGTGAAAGTTTACGGAATGGAAGATATTCTCATAGAGCCGAGGCTCTCTCCAACGCAGGATGCTGACCGTTCTTCGCGATCACAAGATGACAATTAACGCGCCCTCGAAGCAGAACTTCAAGAGACAAAACCCGAGCACACCATCAACGCCCAGATTCCGCCCTACAAAAGGATACGGTTAAAGTCATCTATATTACTGCGCCGGAACCATTCCAGACTATTCCAAATCTCACTACTAGGGAAGCTAAAACTCTAATCCGGCCATATTGAAAGCGCAAAACTATATTTCTACTTTCATTTCCTCTTAAAGTTCTGACTACCCCAGTCATGCGGTGATTATACTCTATCATCTTAATAAACGCAAGCATGGGCGGTTTCAGGGGGTGGCCGCAGAATTGAATTGTGGATTTTTGTAAGGCGACGCCCTAGAATCTGAGCGTAACGAAGAGCGAGCACAACAACTTAAGCAAACCTTACAGGAAGCAAAGCGACCGAACGCGCCCCTAGAAAAGGGGTTTGCGGAATAAGACTACTGTAGTATGGCTTCATCGGCAAAAACTTTCCCGAGAAGTTAAAACTCACAAATATTTTTACCGATGAAAGCCCAAAAGGTCGCCAAATCAAAACCACCCCTTCAAGGGGTGGTTTGCTCTGCCCTATAAGGGCCTGTC
>CAZETG010000011.1:0-21641 GCA_964514875.1 uncultured Candidatus Saccharibacteria bacterium
GGGTTAGCGCTCCATCTACTTCGTATCTGGAGCGAGACTGGAAGTCATTACCAAATACCCTAGCACGATTCGGTGCTAGGGTAGAATAAAGTGCAAGTATCATTCATTGGATTTTACGACTTCCTCCATGTTGTGCGGCATAAGCTCTTTCTCGCATTTCATTTTCTGGCGTGTTTTCTCCTCCAGCCATAAATATCCTCAGTCCCTGAGCGTCGAGTCTTTCCCAGGACGACATGCTATCTTGGTCGGCAGGTTCCGCAGTTCTCGGGGGATTAGCGGAATTCATCATAAGATCGGAGTGCGTAGATGGCTGATACCGATGATACTTTTTGCGATGAGAATGTACGGACATAAAATTCCCTTCTTTCTTGTAAAATCTAGGATGTCGCTAAATGTATTATAACATGAGCTATTAATTATGCGTATGAGCGCGCTCGATTAGATCGTGGACAGCGCGGCGGAGGTCGGTAAAAGGCATAGTAATGACGGTGCGATTATTGATAATAAAAATATAATCCGTGGGCGGATATTGGAGCGGAAGCTCGTGACGAAGCGCTTCGTAAACGCGACGGCGAATGCGATTGCGGCCGACGGCGGATTTGAGGACTTTTTTAGAAACAACGACAGCAAAGCGCCGAAAACCGCGCTTATTCGGCGTGTAAACAAGCGAAATATTGGAGGCGCGGATGGATTTTCCCTTCTGGTAAACATAGTTGACGCCGCCGCGAGAATGGAAACGGTATTTCTGAGATAACATATATATATTATAGCATGATGCTATTGTCTTCATTTAGTTACAGCGGACACCCCACCATAACTAAATGAATTTCGTATAGTAAAGCCTTTATAGCATAACCTCCCCAGAAATCCGGGGAGGAATTGTTAGGCGCTGAGGCGGGCGCGACCCTTGATGCGGCGACGCTTCAAAACCTTCTGGCCATTCTTAGTACTATTACGCTTCATAAAGCCATGTTCAACTTTGCGCTGACGTTTGTGTGGCTGGTAAGTCCGTTTTGGCATAAAATAATGTCCTCTTACTTTTATAATTATCGAATACTTGTTCTAGTATACACTAGTTTTCCACTTTTTTCAAGAAGTTTTCCACATCTTGTTCTAGAGGTTTGGCGAAAGTTGTGGAAAAGGTATATCTGTTCACCCTAGAGAATATTATAACACACTATAATCTAACTGATAAACTGTGGAAAAGTCAGACAGGTTTTGGTATAATGAAGATAGTTAAGGAGGTCAGTAAATCAGTCTATGTTTGACATGTGGAAAAATATTTTAGCTGAAGTCGAGCAAAAGATCCCGCGTGAGCAGTTTTCGACCTGGTTTACTGGTACGGAGTTGGTCGCCGTGGATAATGGAGTCGCAGTGATTGGCGTACCAAACGTTTTTAAGCGCACGCAATTACAGGCGAAGTACTCCAAAGTAATTCAAGAAGCTTTTAAACATAATGATATAGAAATTAAGCAGCTTGATTATCAAGTAATTAGTAAGGAACGCCCAAAAAGTCGGTCAGGAGATAGTGCGAGACTACAGCCAGTGGCGACAATTGCCAGCCGAAACTCTTCCTCGTCGCTAGCGGGGACGCTACATACGGGGTTAAATCCGCGTTATACGTTGGATAATTTTGTGATTGGATCGAATAATGATTTAGCGGTGAGTGTGGCGCGGAATATTATTGATAATCCGGGTATTAGCTATAATCCATTTTTCTTGTATGGCGGGCCGGGGCTAGGTAAGACGCATCTGGTGCAGGCGATTGGTAATGCCCTGCTTCAGAAGGATTCAAAGATGAAAATCCTTTATACGCCAATTTCGAGCTTTTATTCGGACTTTATTAAATCAATTCAGGCGAAGAAGGGCGACGAATTCCGGCAAAAATTCCGCAAGCTAGATATGCTAATTATTGACGATTTCCAGATGATCATGAATAAGGACGCGTCGCAACAAGAGTTTTTTGATATTTTTAATGATTTGTACCAATTAAATAAACATATCATTGTGACGTCAGATCGGTTACCGAGCCAGATTAAATCGGTAGATGAGCGGCTGGCGTCGCGGTTGACTTGGGCGGGAGCGTTTGATTTACAATTGCCAAGATTTGAGGATCGTTGTGCGATTTTACGGTCGAAGGCGGAGTTTAAGGGGGTTGAAATTGAGGACGAAGCAATCGAATATATTGCTGATAATGTAAAGACGAATATTCGGGCGCTAGAAGGTGAGTTGGAGCATATTCTGGCAGTGGCAGATTTTAAGAACATGACGCCACTCGAGGTAATTAATGAAGGTTATATTAATACACAGAATACAGCGCGGACGAAGTCGGTTTCGCCGAAACAAGTAATCGAAAAGGTGGCGAAGTTTTACGACATGACACCAAAAGAAATGTGCAGCAAAAGTCGAGTAAGTCATATTAAAAATGCTCGGCAAGTAGCAATGTATATTTTGTCGAAAGATCTAAATATGAGCACGCCGAAAATCGCGCTAGAAGTCGGCGTAAAGGATCACACAACCGTAATGCATGGCATTAAGAAGATTGAAGGCGATATGAAGCTGAATTTTACATTGCGCGATCAAATTGCAGCAATTAAGGAAAAGATCTATGCGTAGTATGAGGAGCTACTTGGTGATTAGGGGGTCAGTTTTTGATGATAACAGAGCATGTTCGGGTTGTTCGGGATTTTATAACATAAAAAGTTGTGTTCGGGAAAATAAAAGTTGTTCGGGTTTTATGCCGTGTTCGGGTGCAAAATGGCGTTCGGTTTTTGACGTTTGTTCGGGTATTTTCTGTGGAAAACTTGTGCATAAGGCTGGGGGAAAGTTTGTGGGAAATGTGTGGAAAGTTTTACGCAGTTGTGTGAAAAAGAAAGTTTTGCACACGAAAATGGTGAACTTCGGGGCTTTTCCACGGACGAGTGGAAAAGTTTTCCATGTGTTTTCCACGCGGTTTTATCTCTGTAAAAGGCCGGTTTTACACAATTTCCACAGCCTCTACTATAATTACTATTAATATATAAGGAGGGATGAGAATGGCGAAGTGGCTTAGGAAGAATTGATAAAAAATCAGAACAGAACGGCAAAAGACTTTTAAAGGAGAAGAGATGGAGATCAATGTTTTACAAGAGAAATTAGCAAAGGCTCTCAATAATGTAAGTAAAATTGCAGGAGGAGCAAGAGTAACTTTGCCAATCCTAAGTAATGTTTTAATTAGGGTAGATGATAATAAAGTTTCACTGACGACCACGAATCTAGATATGGCAATTGTGAGTTTTTTACCAGTGGCAAGCTGTAAGAATGGTGTAGTAACTGTGCCAGCGAAATTAATGGCGGAATTTGTGGGAAACTTGCCGCGAGGTAAAGAAGTGGAGCTTGTAGCAGATAATGATAAAGTGGAGATTAAAGCGGGAGGATATTCTTCGCATATTAATGGGGCGTCGGCGGAAGATTTCCCGGAATTGCCAGAGATCGATGAAAGCAAAATGGTAAAATTCACAATTAGTACTGATACATTTAAGGCGGGGTTGGCGCAAGTGATGATTGCGGCAAGTAGTGATATGACGCGACCGGCGTTGACCGGGGTGTATTTTAATACTTTTGAGGGTGGGTTGTATTTGGCGGCGACGGATGGGTATCGTTTGGCGGAGCGGAAAATATTGGATAAGGTGGAGGCAGAAGTGATGGCGATCGTGCCGGCAGTGTCGTTGCGCGGAGTGATGGGGCTACTGAGTGATGATATGGAAGAAATTGAGATTTTATTTGATGAGACGCAGGTGAGATTCCGGCTAGGTGAAGTAGAAGTAACCTCGAAATTAGTGGACGGTTCGTTCCCTGATTATCGGCAGCTAATCCCGGAAGAAACGGAAATTAAAGTTGCTTTAGCGCGTGAAGAGCTGGTGCGAGTGACGAAATTGGCGGCGCTGTTTGCGCGCGAAGTGGGCGGGTCGATCGTCTGTGGAACAAATGTGGAAAACCAAGTATTTACGATTGCGTCGGTGGCGAATGAATTAGGTGAGAATAAGTCTGAAATTAAAACTGAGGTGGAAACGGATGGAAAAGTGACACTAAATTCGCGATTTTTGTTAGATGTTTTGGGAGTTTTAGGTGGAAAAAAGGTGGAATTTGGGTTTTCCAATAAATTGGATCCGGTAGTGATAAAAAGTGAGGTTGATAAGCAATATGTCCACATTATTATGCCACTGAAGGGGTAAACCTGTGGAAAAGTCTGTGGAAAAGTCGAGGAATTAAGCGCGAATGATTATTCGGACGGTAAAAATGACGAACTTTCGGAGTCACGAAAGTTTTCGGCTGGATTGTAATCCACAGACGACGACCATTATTGGGGAAAATGGTTGTGGAAAAACATCGATCTTAGAAGCGATTTATGAAGTTTTGCAGGGGAAAAGTTTTCGGGCGGTGGATCGAGAAATTGTACGGCGAGGGGCGGAGTTTTACCGAGTGGAAGTGGAATATGAAGATGGGCGAAGAGTGGTGGCGGTATATGATGGTGTGAAAAAGGAATTTTTGACGGAGGATAAGAGGTCGCGGCGGTTGCCGAAGAAATCAAAATATCCGATTGTATTATTTGAGCCGGATGATTTGCATTTGGTCGGGTCGAGTCCGACGAGTCGACGGGGCTATTTTGATTTAATGTTTGGGCAGTTGTCAGAAAAATATGGCGTGGTATTGTCGCGGTATAATAAAGCACTGAGGCAGCGGAATGAATTGCTGAAAGATGAGAAGGTATGTCCGGAGAATCTGTTCCCGTGGGATATTTTGTTGGCAAAGCATGGGATTGAGCTGATGGAGGAGCGAAAGCGGTTTACGGAGATGATTAATCGGCGGTTTACGGAGATTTATCGGTCGATCGCGAAAAATGGCGATGAAGTGAGCCTGAACTATACGAGCGCGGTGGAGACGGAAAGTGGTTTTTTGGCGAAGCTGGGAGAAGATTTTGAGCGTGATTCCCTACTCGGGCATACGAGCTTTGGGGTGCATCATGATAATTATGATTTTATTTTTAATTATGTAAAAGCGGATGGGTCGGCGAGTCGGGGTGAGGTGCGTTCGAGCATTTTGGCGCTGAAATTTATTGAGGCAGAGTTAATCATGGGGGTTTTGCAAAAAAGGCCGGTAGTGCTGCTGGACGATGTGTTTTCCGAGCTGGATGAAGTGCGGCAGCGATGTTTGGTGAATAACTTTCGGGATAATCAGATTTTGCTAACTTCGGTGAATGTGCAGCCAGGGTTGATAGATTGTATTAAGCTGGAAAAGTAGTTGATTATTTTAGCGATATGTAGTATAATATAAAGATATGGAGCCTTTTCGATAATGGGAAGGCGATAAGTTCTTTAAGAGGAGGGTTGTTGAAGTTTTTTGTTGGGCAGATGGTTTCTGGACTGGAGGTTTACGATGAAGAAAACAATTCGTGTTTTAATGATGATGGTTATGTTTGTGATGATGTTCCCTATGGCAGTGGCGGCGGAAGTGAAAGAAGTCGGTTATTCGGATGCGGAACTATGCTCGATGGTGAAAGTGTTTTGTGTTAAGAACAACCGGTGGGTGTCACAACATTATGAAGTTGATCAGTGTGAAGGTGAGAATGTGATAATTCGGGCGTTCGATGTGATGGTTGACGAACATGATGACGGTACGAGTAGTCGGCGTATGGTAACGAAAGATCAGTTTACGATAAATCGGAAAACTGGCGTTGGTACGGACGCGGCGGGAAAAGAAGTGAAGCTGATGCAGAATTCGGCGCTGAAGATGGAAACACCAAAAGCGGGTAATTCCCTGCAGGGTTTAGTACGGAAGTTGTGGCAGATGATGAGCAGCGTGAAGATCGATCAAAAAGTGGAGCAAGAAGTGGATGCGAAGGAAATATATGCGGCGATGATGCAAAAGTTGGTGGCAGAAAATGCCGATGTTCGCGATATCCATGAATTGTATTGTGATCTGGACGATGACGGACAAGAAGAGTTGCTAGTAAGCTATGTTTATGACGACACTTCGTATTGCGTCTTGGACATTTATACGATACGTAACGGTGAAGTTGCGACTTTGCTGCAGGCGGATTTCTTTCTGGATGTCGGCGGGCGCAAAGCGGAGTTCGGCATGGCTGAGAAAGATGGAACTGTGTATGTGTGTTTGCACGAGGAAAACGTGGCAGTTGATTGGATGGAAGAAGTGAGGTTTGGGAGTTATCGGCTGTTTGACGTGGCTGATAATGGCATACATGAAGTGCAACGTTTGGAATACCGTGACGAGTTTATGTATACGAGCGAAGGTAGTCTGCTACAGAAAGAGCGGTGTTCGACATTTTTGAATGGTGAGAAAATGAACTATCAAGAAAGCCGGGCATGGCGCGATGCGATTGTTTGGACCACAAAGGCAACTCTCTAAAAAATGTGACCGCCCCAGAAATGGGGCGGTTTTGACAAGTTAGTCTAGAGGAGTGATTGGGATGTATTCGTAAATGATTTCGTAGTCATCGGGGTTGTAACCGTTTTGGCGGATGAGATTAAGGGCGTTGTTATGGTTGCCGCCAGTGGAATCGGTGATTTTGATGCAAATTTCGCGTTTGCAGCCGTCAAATTTGCCAATGTCGAGCCGATATTCGGTCCAGACGTTGGTGGCACTGTTGTAATCAACATAGACATAGGGGACGAAATTGGCGATGGGGTATTTTTCGAGGAAGTTGTCACTGTCAACAGTGGCTTGACGTTGGACCACTTGTTGGTAAAGGTCAAACTCTTGAGGGTGGCTATCGTACCAAGTAAGAGTACCATCGTTAGGCATAAGGAAAGTGACGATTTCTGAAGTCTCATTCGCAGTGAGATTTAATTCGATTTCTTTGGATTTGAAGCCGTCGGCGGAAATGGTGGCTGTAGTGGATTGCGGTTCGAAACGAATATCTTGGTTAACGGGATAAGTTTTGCTGTCAATAGTGATAGTGGCGAAGGATGGAGCGATGAGAGTTTGGAGGGTGGCGGTTTTTTTGGCATCGGACATATAGAGAAGAATGATAATGATGGCAACGACGAAAAATCCGATTACAGAAGAAATGATGATGATAAGTTTTTGGCGTTTGTCGGTGTCGTAGTTTTTCATATGATGTTCCCTATTTATGGCGGTAAATGTGATATTGTGAGCTTGGATAATAGCCGGTAACTTCTCCAGTGCGATCATTAAGTGAGGCAGATGCAATACCGAGGCTTCCGTCGCTTTTTTGAACTACCATTTCTACGTGACTGCCGTATTTGATGCGAATATCGCCCGGTTGTGCTTGTACGGAACCGTCGCCTGTGCCAACATATATATAGTCAGGATTATTGTGTAAGTAACCGGCAATACTACTAGAAGAAGAATCCCCGGGGTTGCCAACATGGACGAGTGGAAAATTAGGGTCAATGCCGGAGTAACGCATAACAGTTGCAACGAAGAGGTCGCAGCTGGCACCATTGTAATGAGAAGACCATGCCTCTTCTCCCCAAAGTGAGATGGCGGCTTGCTTGTAAGCGGCGCTAGGGTCGTTCTTGCCATGTCCCTTTGATGGCCAGGCGAGATCGAGGGCGGTTTGGTTGATGTCGCCGCTTCCGGCGCCAGCGCCACCACTGGCGTTTGTTGGTATGCAAGCGTCACCAGTGTAGCTTTGATTAGATGTAGGGGAGTCGCTAGTGCCAGCAGCATATTGAGCAGCATTGGTGAGCATTTCTGGAAATTCAACGGCAAGCTCGGCGGAAGTTTTCCATCCTTTTTCTTGTGCGCGATTAAGGACGGCGTCAATAATATTGTGGTTTTTTGAAATGTAATTAGTATCAGTGGCATAACCGGCATTTTTGATAGCTACAATGTATGCGTAGGGGTCTGTAATAGTATCACCTTGAAAAACTCCATGATTTCTATAGGTGGAGGTTTTGCGAATGTTTTCAAAATAGCCGCGCCAGCCTTCTTCTGGAGTGGCATAAGAATATGCGTTGTTTGGATTGCTATCAAAGGCACCAATACCAAAGAAGTTGTTGCGATTAACGGCAAATTTACTAGTACCAGCGGCGGATTCAAGAATACCTTGGGCGATGACAGCTTCCCATGGAATGCCATATTCGACGCTGAGCTGAGCGGCGATATCGTGGTACTGATCAACGAATCCGGCCTGGGTTGGTGAGAGGCCTGCAGAGGCCTCTCCACTATAGGATCCTACCCCCATGACACATTGTGCGGTGCCAACGGGATTGTAATAGAAGATGCCGTTTTGTCCGTACATATCGAGAGTGGCGTTGTCGGGGACGTTGATTTTTTTGGCGTTGGCTGGTAATGCTGAAGTCAGTATGATTAGTTCGCAGAGTGCGACGCAGCAAATTCGAAAAATGAGATGTATAGACGTTTTTTTAAAACTCATACCGTGTAATTCCTGTTGCGAATATCGGCGTAGACGACGCGCTTGGCAATTATAATGTCTTCGCGTGTGTCATGGATGAGGTCAGTAGTATTTTTGAAGTGATAGTTTTCTCGTTGGATCTCTTGGGCGATCTCGGCGCCGGATTTGATGACGGTAGTGTCGCCGTCTTGCATGGCGATGCGGACGGTCGGGTCGTACTCATCTATAAAATTAGCGTATTCGAGGAGAGCGATTGTGAAGGTAGCATCTTCTTTGGTCATGCCGGTGAAGTAAGCGAGGACGCCTTCAGGGGTCTCTTCGATAGGGTGCTCGGCAAGGTATTGTTGCTTAGCGGTGAGAGCTGGACCACCGCGGAAAGTGATGGATTCTTCGTTATTAGAGTCGTCAGAACTTTCGGTTCCCTCAGAATTTTCGGCTCCTTCGGCGCCTTCAGAGCTATCTGTGCTTTCTTCGTCGCCAAAAGCTCCACGATTAGTGAGTTGGCGTTCGTCTTCGACATAGCGTTGATAGTATTTGATTTCTTCGTCCCATTTCGGGTTGGTTTCGTCGTTATTAACACACATGCCGCCGTTGGCCCACATGATAGTTTCCTCGTCTAGCTCCTTAAGGCTATCCATAATACTAATTACGTCACTAATAATGGGGAGTGAATTAACGACACTATCTATAATAGAATTACCAGTAGAAAATTGCATGTCAGAAAGAATATTGGCATCTAAAATACCTGGATAAGAAGTGCGACTGTCGCAATAGGCGATGTATTTATAGAGATTGGAGCCTTTTTTAACATCACACTCACCATCGTCGTCGCATTCGGTTGATTCGGCCATGAACTTATTGAAAGTCTCGTCGGTCGGCTCTAATTCTATAGTGTCGGGGTCGGTAGTGGTAATACTGACACAGTGCACCGTACCAACGGCACCAATTGACTCTAATGTTGGACAATCACCAAAAGTAGTTGTATAGCCAGAACCTTCTCCGTCAGCATGGACACTGGTAAGAAGGGATGAGAAAGATTTGGCGGTAGTGCGTAAAAGCGAAGCGAGGCTAGTCGTCTTAGTAGAAGTAACAGCTGGTAATAAACTATAGGCGATACTACCAAAGAAGGTGTTTTTATTAGAAATATCGAATGGACTGTATTTGTGGCGATCGAGTTCAGCTTCCATAGCGAGAACGGAGTTATTTACGTAGCCATACTCAAGGGCGACCTCTTCGGAAGAGAAGTTTTGTCCGCTGCCATTTCTGCCTAAATCCATATTGGCAACGCCGGCGCCTTCGGCCATGCTTTCGCCGGAAGGAATACCAGTAAGATTTTCGAAGCGATTTGTAAATAAGACTTGGGCAATTGTAGGGATTGCAAAAGCAAGAGCAGAGGAAATAAAGAGATCTGATAATGTACCTACTCCAACATCAATGAAGAAGCCACCAACGAGTTTGGCGAGGCCGACTGGGGTGAACGTAGCGGCAAGTGAAACTATACCTGTGGTAATAGAGCTAGCTGCGCATCCGCGCAGGGTTTCTGGAGTTAAGCCGCCACCATTGGCGAGACGGTCGAGCGAGTATGATTCGACGGTAGAGGCGTTGGCGGGGGCATAGGCGAGCATATTGCGTAACCCTTGTGATTCGAGTGGAGCGCCGTGTTGATTGAGGGTACCGCTGACTGTGCCATTAGTATATTTGGGGACAGAGCTATCTTTGGGAATCGATAGCATATTGAGGAATTCGTTAATAGCGGCGGAGTTACCATTACCGGCCTTCATTTTACTAATATTCTCAACTAGGCCAAGGAAATAATTAGCGGTCTGGACCATTTCGGCAGTAGAAACGGTGACAGCAACGAGGTTTTTAATACGGATAAGGGTGCAAACGGCGTTGGCGGGACCGCCAATTCCCTCGGCGACGTTGTCGATGAAACTGCGAGCACTAGCTTCGGCGTCAACGTCGGCACTAATTTGCGCGCTGCCATTACCATTTTTATCGTGCGGGACTTTTTCGGTCCTAGGGGTACGATTGCCGTTTTCGTCTATATCGTAGATGATATTGCCGTTTTCATCGGTGACAACTTCTTCGGTTTCCCATTCGCTACGAGATTTTAAATTAACGTCGCCACTATCCATGTGTGAGGTCATAGTCTCGTTGAATTTGCCGGTGTCGGCATCGCTATCGCCGGAGCTAAAGAATTTATTCCATAGATTACGGGTGATTTGTCGGAAAGAATAAAATTCGTCAGCGGCTTTATCAAAGAAGTATTCAGCGCGGCCACGTTTGGCGCCAGTGTAGGCTTCGCGGAAATCAAGGTCGGTTTTGAAAACATCATCAAATTGATCGGCGGTCACACGAGTAACAATATCGTTGCCGTCAACATCTTGCTTGGTAAAGACGAGGGCTTTGCCGGCACCGGAACCTTCGACTTCGATATTATAATCAGCAAGGCGTTTTTTGAATCCATTGGACATGGCGGCGTATTTTTTAGTGCCCTTCCAAGTGGTTGTAGTGGCCTCGCCATTTTTGAGAAAATATTTATATAGAAAATTAGAACGTAAAACTCCGGCGGCGTTTTGAGTGTCGGTAGCTTCAGTAACGAGCGCTTCAAAAGCACCGGCGAGGAGCGAGTTGGAGCTGCCGAGGAAGGCCATGCCGCCGATGGCGAGCCCGATGACGATCATGAGGGCGGCGGCGCGTTTTTTGACGTTGGAAGCTTTGCCTTTTTTGCTAGAAGTGTCATCGCGACCCGTGCCGGTGTAATATGTGTGATTGCTACGTCTAACCGCGTCAAGCTCGGCTTGACGTAAGCTTCCAGCAGTGACAACGGCGGTAGACATAATTACCTAATACCTCCGCCAGGTTTAGTAGTGATGAGGGATTCTTCGGTTTCGGAGGCAATGATCTGAATATGAACGTGATTGGCGCCAGCGAAGAAGAGCCCTTGGCCGACCGGGAAGTTGGCGAGGCGTTTTTTTTCTTCGTTGGTCAGCTTGAAAACGTCGCTCAAAACATCGACGGCGGAGCTAGATTGTTTCAATAAGACTTGCATAGAAGAGTTGGCGACGATGGCGCGACCCATTTTGCTACTCATGAAATCTTCGACGTCTTGGGTAATAGTGGTGAGACCGAGATAATATTTGCGGGCGCGCTTGGCGAGGCTGAAGAGGAAGTTGGCGGAATCGTCGTATTTCATGAGCTGCCAGGCCTCATCGACGATAAGGAGGCGGCGGCGTTGGTCGGCGCGGACGACATTCCAAATATGGGACAGAATAATATACATGGCAACTGGGCGGAGCTCATCTTCAAGATCGCGAATATTGAAAACGACCATAGCATTGTTGATGTCGACATTGGATTGCTGTGAGAAGATACCGGCGAAAGTGCCGCTAGTGTATTTGCGGAGACGCTGAGCGAGCTGTGGGCCGGTGCCGCCCATGTGTAACAAAGTATCATAGAGATTAATAATTGTCGGAGGCATGGAGTCGTGGGTGCGCGGATCGCTGGTAATGCCGGCACGGGCGTAAGTGTCAATTAAGGCTTGATCGAGATCAGCTTCTTCGTTGGCGGTGAGAGCGGGGATGAACTGGCCGTTAGGGCCGACTTGGTTACCGCCGAGCATGAGACGGAAAAGACCGTGTAGGGTGACAAGATTAGCGCGTAAGGCATCATTTGCATCTTCGGCGTCGATAACCTTTGGAAGATCGAAAGGATTAATGCGGACATCGGAGTTGAGCGAGAGACGGATATAGCTACCGCCGACGGCATCACATAGCTTCTGGTATTCGTTTTCTGGGTCGATGATGAGAATTTCTGTGCCGATCATCATTGAGCGAACAGCTTCGAGCTTGACGGCGAAGGATTTACCAGCACCAGATTTAGCGAAGACGACCATGTTGGCATTTTCCAATGAGAAGCGATCGAAAATGACGAGGCCGTAGTTATGCATGTTGATCCCATATAAGATTCCCTGCTCCTGAGTGAGGTCGGCGGAAGTGAATGGGAAGCTAGTGGAAATAGCGCCAGTGTTCATGTTGCGACGAATGAGGAGTTGGTCTGTACATTGTGGCATACAGCTATTCATGCCTTGCTCTTGCTGAGAACTGGCGACTTTAGAGAAGATCATTTGTTGGCCAAGTAGAGTCTCGACCTTGTGCTGAACAAAATTAAGCTCATCGAGAGATTCTGCCCAGATGGTGACATATAGACCGAAGCGGAAGAATTTTTCGGCGCCGACTTGGAGCTTGTCGCGAAGCTCTTCAGCGTCGTTAATAGCAGCTTCAATTTCTGGATCGCGGACTTTACCGCGTTCGGCGTTGACATTCGCGCTAGCTTCGAGCTGAGTAACTTTTTTGCGCAAGTTTCTCATGACAATGGCAGTCTCGACCGGATAGACATACATAGACACATCAATAACTTCATCGATATTGATTAATGAAGAAATCCAGCCAGTATACAGCATGCGTGGGTAGCCATAAACGTAGATCGTGCGACCGTATTTTGTGCCGAGACGGAAATAACTAGAGTGAATTTCGATGGAGCTCGGAGAGATAAGATCACGAAGAGTAGTAATTCCCTGCTCAAATGCTTGTTGGATCTCTGCTTCGTCGGCAGCTTGGGATTGTAGGGCGATTTCGGCAGCGGTGAGACGGCCACGTTTCTGCTTTTTAGCCATTTTGTTTGTCTCCTTTCTTGACATAGGTTGTAGCGAGCTTGCTAAAGTCGACTAACGGTTCGCGGACGGCAGTATCAGGATTGTTGAAGTTATAATATAGCTCGTTGAGCTCACGAGAATTGAGGCGGACAGATTGAATACCGATCTGGAAAAGACCGGATACGACGGATTCGACACGGTTGTTGAGTTCGTCGATAGCTTTGTTGTAGGTATCGCGATTAATACGAGTGACTTCGGGGGCTTGTTTGCTGAAACCACGGAATAAATTGCGAGTCTGGCTGGCAAGAGTTTCGGCGTCAGCGGAACTATAATATGGAATGACGATAAAGAAAGATTTGTCCATAATATTGGCTTCTTGAGCGAGACGGTCGATAAAATTGATATAATCGTCCATTAAAATACCCAGGAGCATGTTATCATTGTTGCGACGAATATTAGTAAGGCGGTCGAGATATGGGGTAATGTCAACGCGTTGGGAGCGAATCAAGATCTGAATAGTGAAGTTCAAAGAATTGAGGAAGTTTTGATAGCTATATTCGACGCCTTCGCGCTCGGTCTCAGACATAAGGTCGAAGTTGATAGACTGACAAGCAACGACGGCGCGAAAAGAGCCATCTTTCATGATGACGATGCCGTCGCGGATTTCGGAAATTAGTAAAGTTGCCTGAGTGGAAATTGGAAGCTCGACGATTTTTTGTTCGGTCGGAGCAGAACCGATGGCTTGTGGGGCTTCGGGGTTAGGAGCATTGACGTAATTGGCATTGGCGGTCTGAGCAGCCATTTGCTGCTGGATGAGAGCTTGTTGTTGATTCATGTTGGATTGGACGATTTGAGAGCGAGCGACTTGTTGGTCGCCGGCTTGCAAGCCCATAGGCTGTATATTATTGGGGCTAGTATTGGTATAAGGCTGTCGTAAAGGAGTCGAGGCAAGCATGGCGCGGTTTTGGGCGCCGGTGCCGTAAGCTTGTGGAGGTTGTTGTGAGTTTTGTGGGTTCATATAGCTCCTTAATGTAATGATATGAATACTTCACTTTCGTTTTCTTGACGGATACGATCGGCCTGTTGCTGGACGTTCTCGGGTTGAGGCTGGGCATTGTTACGAAGCTCGACCGGAGTAGGATTAATAGAAAGCTGCGAAGGGTCGTTGTAAAAGTCGCCAGGCTGGGCAGCTGGATTGACGGTCGCGCTGGGGGTAAAAATAGGCTGGACGACGTTAGGGGATTCGAAGCCAGATACTGTGCTAGGGGCGCCAGATGGAAGGAAGTCGCTAAATGTACCAGTGAATCCTTCGCGCGGCTGAATGATACGTTGGCCGGGAAGCTGAATTGTGCCAGCTTTGGCAATGCGAGACTCGTAATTATAATCGGAATTAGCGATAGCGTCGCGCATTTGATCGACCATGACATCATGACGCTCGTCGTTGGGGAGGACCATCATGTTGCCAAGACCATAATTATTGTTTTGCTCGAACATGTCGGTAGTGTTGTAAGCTTCGGCGTAAAACTCATCTTTCATAGTAGTACTAGCATTTTTGATGGCGTGACCTTCGGAATCGACGAGTTCAGCGAGGAAAGAAAGGCGATGGCGAGCGTCGTCGGGAGCGATCTCGCGAGTACGAACTTCTTCGACTTGCTTCGGGGCGGTGATTAGGATAGTCGATTCGCTTTGACCGGGAACCCAGTAACGTTTATTGGGCTTTGTGTAAAAAGAGATTAGTGCGGCAAGATAAGTTTCCATGGGCTGTTCCTTCTTGACTGGTAAGGCTAGGATACCAAAAAAGATAATGAATGGTATAGGAATAAGTGCTAAAAGCGGGAAAAGTTGGAATAAGCCATAAGCTAGTACGACCATACCCAAAATAATCATTAGGTAAATGAATTGCCTAAAGCTAAACGGCCCAAGTAACTTATCGTCCGCCTCAACGTCTTGCGGAACTTTGTATGTTGCCATATGTATCTATTATAGCATAAAAATGGATTCCGCAAGACTGAAGTTTTGGGTTTGAGGTAAGTTTTAAGGTTTAGAAGTCGAAGGGGCCGCGAGGCGGATTTGGATTGAGGGGTGTACTATCGCCGTTGAAGATATTATCAATGGCATTTTGGCTTGCTTCTTCGCGAGCATCGGCATTTTGAGTGCCATGAGTGATATCGTGAATAGCTTGCTCAGTAGAAGCGGGTGGTTGATAGGCAAATTGATCTTGGATGTTGTTTATTTCGTAGTTTAGGACGGCGGCATCATGTGGGGTAAGCCGCATCTGATTGTATTCGATTTGCCTTTGTACGGCTTTCTGTATAGCTTCATCGTTGACTTCACTTAGGTAGCTTTGGAGGAGATCAATACGGCTTTGAGGATCTTTAACGGTGGTGTTGACAGTCCGAATATATTCTGCGGCTTGCTCGGGATCATTAAGGCGATGTTTATTATTAAGATATTGCTGGTGACGTTTCAGGGTGTTAACTTGATTCTCGAGCCGAGAAGTGTTATCGGTGCTAGTATTGTCGCTATGTTGTGGCGTGCTTCCTGCAACGGTATTATTACTGGTAGGCTTGTCGTTATTAGATTGGCTGCTATTACCTGAAGTGCCTTCGGATAGATTATTCCCTCTGGATGGTCCGCTTCCAGTTGGAGCGCCACCGTCTGGGCCACTTCCGAAATCGCCTGGGCCGTCATTGTCATGGCCAGTGTCTTCGTCGTCAGTAGGGAGGACGAAGAGACCGCTCTCGACACCTTCTTTGAGCTTTTTGTGATATTCTTTGGCATGCGCTACTTTATCTTGAAGTACGCGAGGGTTGGCGCCGGCAAAGATATTGGTCTTACCATCGAGCTTCTGCTCGAATGGGACGGTCGGGTCGAGATTATCTTTGCCGATTTTGTCGAGTGTCTCAAATAAGCCAATAAGAGCGGCGAGTGTGTCGGGTTTTTGCTTTTCGAGGACATTTGGGGAGAGCTGACGGTCGAGAGTGCTAATCCATTTGGTGGCGGACTTGAGTAACATGCCATGAATAATTTTGTTGCGGCGATCTTCGTTGGTTATATTAGGATTGCTATTGGTGACGTCTATCCAGAGGGGATTGCCGTTTTCGTCTAAGCCGAGCTGGAGACCGGCGAGTTTTTCGTCATTGACATTATCATAATTTTCAAGATCTAGATCTGGGAAGTAATGCATGGCTAGCTCAGGGTTGCTGATAGCTTCAAACCATTTTTGCCACATTTTAATAACGTGTGGATCATTAATGAGACCGGCATTTGGGCGGGCAGAAGCATTGTAACTGGCAATTTTGGCGATATTACGCTGGCCAGGGCTAGTGATGAAACCGCGGCTAAGGTGAGCTGCTAGCATTGAGGTGTAGGCGGTATCGTGATCTTTGTAGCTGCTGGCATTGAGTGCGTTGGTAATAGTGCTTTGATAACGTCGAAGAACGCCGGTTTGCTCACCATCGTGTCTACCGACACCAAGTGAGATACCGTAACGATCGACTACTGGATCGCCAATCATGATATCGTCGGTAAGGAGTTCTTTCATATAGCCGGCATCGTCGTCGTAGACAGTCTGAACGACGTTCTCATTATCGTCTTTAATGTGCATGTAGCGGACTTTCTTATAATCGGCTTTTTCATCGTCGCTAAGGGCGTCGTATTGATCTTTGGTGATTTCGTTGCCAGTATCGAGATGAACGGCAATATATTGCTGCCACGGCGTGTGTCTGTAGCCATCTTTAATATTATACATATCGTCTTCTATACATTTACCGTTTTCGTCGTATTCAAAGCCATCGTCATGTATATTATTGATATCAAAAGACATGCCACGGAAAGAGGCTTTATCGACGCCGTATTTGGTAATCATGATGCGGGCTTCATCGCGGCGGCGGCGCTCGATTTTGGAGTTGCCAACGATAACTTGACCCATGATCGAAGCTTCGCCGAGGTGACGGATGCCTCCAGCAGCACTTTTGACAAGGCGATTATATTGGTAAGGATTTGATGCGCGTTTGTTAATAGCTTGGGTGTATTGCTGGAGCAGCCAATCTTGATCAGCCTGGGCGTTATTGACGGCTAGGTGCTGATAAGCGACGCTGGTCACGAATTCTTGAGCTTGGTCATTAGCCAGGCTGCCGATGGCTGAATCGTTTGTAAAGATGTCACCAGCGCCACTAATGGTGCTTTGGTATAGGGTCTGGGCGTTGCTAGCGCGTGTGTTATAGAGGCTGGCGCGTTTAGCGTTTAGAGTGTAGCGGTTCGCACGTCGCTTCCAAGCGAGGTTACCCTCCTTGTCGTAGCCGGCGGACGAGGAGACGTCTGTAAGCGCGCCTTCGATAGCTTTGCCACGGCGAATGTCGATTGAATTATGAGTATCGAGAGCGCGGCGTTCACGGCGTTGATCGAGATAGCGTCGTAATTTTGCACCAGCCATAGAAGAATTAGCGAGGTGGTCTTGGCGTTTTTGATCGGCAACACTGAGACCCCAGCCAGTAGCGGCGCGTTGGGCTGGAGAGATAAGACTGCGTAGGCCGGTATTGAGCGAAGCGAGCATAGTACCGGACATGCGCATGAGTGGCCAGGAAGCGAAGAGTGGGAAGAACTGGACAGCAACGCCGAGAATGAGGCCGAAGGCGCTATTAGCACTAGCAATTAAAGTATAGCCAATTAATTGAGAGGCACCGAAGAGGAAGCTGAACATCGGATAGAAGACGAGCATGCGGAAGAAAAGGTTTTTCCATTGGGTGAAGTATTTTTCGGTATTTGGTAATAGATAAGCAAGGAAGGCGAGCGGAGCGATCATGACCAAGAGTGCAACGACGGCTTGGCGAGCGGAGATAGTGATAAGGCCGGTGACAACAGAAACAATGGCGCCGAGTAGGATCACAAAGAGCATATAGAAGATATATCCAGCACCACCAACAGCGCTAATAGTGATGCCAGCAATGGTGCCGCCAGCGAGGACGGTGGCGAGGAGGTCGCTGAGCGAGAAATTTGCGAGTGCATTGCCGACGGACCCGTTGTTTATAACGGTGTCTTGGATATTCTCAAAGAAGCCACGGAGATTGGCGCCGACGATATTGCTAACGTCAATAATGACTGCACAGATAACGAAGCTGAGGTTAATCATAATTACGGTAATGATGAGGCGCGGAAGGACTCTTTTGAGACCGTAATTACTGAGGCCAAGGCCGGTGAGCTGTGAATAGATGACAATAAGGAGAAAGATGATGAAGAGTATATTGGTAATATTGCGCATGTATTGCCAGACAATGTAGACGGGCGAATCATTGGCCATGGATATAGGGGAGACCGTGAGCATGTCGCCGATGGCGGCGTATAGAGCATCGGTGATACTTGCGACTAGGCTGCCGGTTGGACAGACAATCCAGCCGAGGGCACCGCTCTGTTCGAGACAGACGTTTGGAGCGGCTTCGTCGCTACCACTATCAGTGCTGCTATTATTGTCATTCCCCGGCGAGAGTTCGTCATTGAGATCGGCGTCGACGTCAGCATTGGGATTATTGGGGCTAGTGTCATTAGGAGTGTTTGTGTCAGGATTAGCGTAAATGTCATCCACTAAATCAGCATCTAGCTCATCGGCGTAAGCTGAATTGACAAGAGGGCTGGAAGGTGCTATATATATTGAAAGTGCGCCAAAAGCCACCCCAATAATGAGGCAGGCTGTAGCCATAACTTTCTTTAAGATTTTATTCATAAACACCTTCACAAAGACCCGATTACGGGTTATATGTTCATTATATCACACATAAGCTTTTTAGTCAATACCCTTTTCAAGGGTATTGCTGTGGGCGTCACCTCAAAAGAAAATACTTTGTATTTTCTTTGCTCGGTTCCTATGCAGTTCAAGAGTTTTCGAAGAAAACTCTTGCCATGGACGCATTTTCCAGAAAAAACAAGTTTTTTCTATCCTAAATGCAACCATGGTCCAACCCTCTTTTGTAAAGAGGGTTGCTGCGGGGTATTTTTGGTTTGTGTGGGGTAATTTTTGGCTTGGAATTTGGGATAATCAATGATAAGATGTAGATATGAAGAGGAAAATTTTGGGTATTTTGAGCGCTTTGATATTGAGCATTAGTTGCGCGCTCGTGAGTCAGCCGGCTTTGGCGGCGGATTGTGAAGCGGACTTTTTGGGATTTCGGCCATGGTATGAGGGCGTATGTGAGAATGGAGAGATTATTTCGCCGGATGTAGATGAGGAAGGTACGGAATTAGCGAATTTCGTATGGACGATTGTATTGAATATCTCTTTTGATATTTCGCTTTTGATCGGCTATATTGCTTTGGCTATGGTGATATATGGTGGTTTTATGTATATAATGTCGCAGGGTGATCCAAGTAGGGCGGCGAAGGGTAAGAAGACTCTGACTTCGGCGGTGATTGGGGTAGTGATTGCTCTTAGTGCGTCGGTGATTATTAATACGGCAGTTTCTTTACTGGGAATTGACGCATCGGCTGGACCTGAGCAGAATAATTTCTCTTGGGATAGAGTGAATGATATCCTGAACTGGGCATATGGCATGGCTGGCGTGGTGGCAGTCGTGTTTATTGTGAAGTCGGGGATTGACTATATGGTTTCTCAGGGTAATCCAGCAAATGTGCAAAAGGCGACGCGGGGGATCATCTTTTCGGTGGTGGGGTTGATTATTGTGATTGCAGCATATCTGATAACAGCGTTTGTGATTAATACGGTAGTGGGAGAATAAGGAGGTGAAAAAAGTATTAATTGTTGTGGCAATGATAGGAGCGATGGTGGCTGGAAGTTCTATGTTGTGTATGCTGGATATGCCACGAGTCAATGCGGCGGGGACGGTCTGCGACGGTATTAGTGATCCGGAATTACTAGAAGCGGCAGGATGCAATGAGAATGATAAAATAGAGGATAAATTAGGTGGTTGGTTTGCGCCGGTCATTGGGATTGTTGGGGTGATCGCAGTGTGTGCAGTCATCTACGGTGGATTTAAATTTATGACGAGTAATGGGGATCCGAGTAAGGCGACGACGGCTAGGCATATAATATTATATGCAGTGGTTGGCCTAATTGTGGCATTGTTGGCGGTGGCGATTGTTCAGGTGGTCGTGAAGACGGTCTCTCAATAAATTTGGATTTTGTTGGGAGCAATGGTGTGATTTTTGCCATTGCTTCTAGAAGGAGTTTGGAAGAGCTTTGTGTTGCCTGTGGTGGTCTGTAATAGTCCTAGCTCATGGGTTAATAAAAGTAAAGGTTCTTATGGCAGATTCGGATGGTATGTTTTGTGATTAATAAGGTCTAGCGGAATATAAAAATTATGCTAGACATTTTTGAGGGCTTGTTATAATATAGTAATAAGAGTAATTAGATTAAAGGGAGAACCTAATGAAGAAATTAGTTTTAAGTATTGTTGCTGTGGCTTTGACAGTGTTTGGTCTAGGTGGCGTAGCGATGATGTCGCCGGCGTATGCAGCCGATGATAAGGGCGCTGGTCAGTATTTACCAAATATTGGTAGTAGTAGTGGTTTAGTGCAGACGACAGATGATCAGAGTTTGATGAAGGTGGTTGGTAGTATTATCAATGTCGTAATTGGTATTGTAGGTGTGATTGCGGTGGTGATGATGATTGTGGGTGGTATTAACTTTATTACTTCGCAGGGTGATACAGCGAAGGTGACGAAGGCTCGCAATACGATTCTTTACGGCGTGGTTGGTCTTGTGGTGGCTTTGCTAGCGTTCGCAATTGTAAACTTCGTGATTTCTAGTATGGAGAGTGCTGGTGGAGCTGCTGGCACGATTTTCTTCCGAGGGTTCTAGTTTTAATTCTGAGTTTAATTCCCCGCGAGAGATCGTGGGGGATTTTTTGTGTAGAAAATGTGAAGGATAAACAATGTAGTCGAACTTGTACGCCGCGTACAAGTTGGAAGACGGTGTTGCAGGGGTAGAATAGTGAGATTCTATTGTTAATTAACGATTTTTAATAATAGAAATGACATGTTTGCTATTATTCACTACCATTATCCCTACCGTACTAGACAGCGGAGGGGAAGACCGTTCCAGCGGCGATAGTCATCAGATGGAAGCGTCCATGATATGCCGAGTATAGCAAGATTAAACATATCTTGAGTGTTTAATGATAAATTAGTTCGTGATGATAAATACCGACTATTGGTGCCAGCATAGGAAGCGACGGTTCCGCCCATACCAATAACATCGCTCCGCACGAAAATCCGATCTTGTAGCTTTCCGCTTTCCTACCATTATCCCTACCGTACTAGACAGCGGAGGGGATAACTATCCCAGCGCCAATAAATATGAGAGGCAAGTACGCTGGAAAATGGGTCAATGTATATATTATATGAATATCCAAAGTCAGTATCATTATAGGATCGTGATGTCCAATAATTTACCATAGCACCTGTTTGACTGTAGATTGAACCAGCTTCATAGACAGCGCCGCTCCGCATGCAATATTAAGTGTCGAGGTAAAATGAGAGTTAAAACCCTTATGTTTGAGAATGTACGGGTTTTCTGGTGTGAAATGACAAAAAACTAGTTCGTGCGGAGCGGATATGTTTATAACTTGGGTGCTGCTGGAGTAAGCGGTCTAT
>CAZETG010000012.1:0-21470 GCA_964514875.1 uncultured Candidatus Saccharibacteria bacterium
CGCCGTCTACACTGTCGGAGATCGAGTTAAAGACGATCTTGTTGCCAAGAGCACCGTGATTAATTTGGTCGATGGTGTAGCTTCTACGGCCACCGCCGTTGTCGCCCCAGGCTGAAACTATCGATGGAGTCGCGATGCTCGCGACAACCAGGGCAGCGCTAGCCAAAGCGACCACACTTTTAGTTGTCTTACGCATGTTATATTCTCCTAATTAACTCTTGCGAATTTAATTTATTATTCCCACCAGTTCAGCTTGCGGCTTCACTAGTTCGGATTTTTTGTGTCATACTGCTTGATTTTTAACCTTATTATGAGTATTTTTGGACACAAAATTATCCTTTATCCCTGAACAATATTCGGGATATGCTTTCATTGTAGCACAGATTTATCAAAAAGTCAATACTATTTATGCTATTTTCTGAAATTGGCAATGATTTTATGATAATTTAGTAATTTTAGCAAAAAGTTAGTTAGAGATTGCAAGTATGCTTCAGCTCTAGAGATAATCCAGAGACGAGATTTGACAAAGAGGTGAGTGCGTACTATGATTAGAGGTAGCTGAAGTAACGATCGTGGGCGTAAATCAGGTGTACATTACGAGATGAAAGGATGATTAGCTTGAGAATATTAAAGAAGTTGCTTTCCCTGTTGGTGGTTTTGGCGTTGCTTAGCGCGATGATGCCGTTGGCTTGGGCGACGCCCGGCGCCTATTATACGGGGACGCGCGGTCCGATTTGGATGAATACAGAGCGCGGGCCGCGACCGACTTTTTTGCCGAGCGGCTGGAGTTACGAGGATCCGGATTATCCGGCGGTGGATAGCTATCCGATTGATGCGACTCTGGTCGTACAAGCGGACGATACGACTTACCGCTTGCGGGCAGAACAGCTCGAGCTGAGCCTGCTGGGACAATATCCGGACAACTATGACTATTACGGTTATGACTACTACGATTGCTATGACCGCTGGTACGATCGATGTGGCCGCTATCAGCGGTATGTTTACCGCTATGAGCTGAGTGCTGCGAGCAAAATTGCGCTGGTGGCGCGGCAATGTCAGAAGATTTGCAGCTTGCCGAGCGAAATCGCCAGGGCGGAAAACTATATGCCGGTGACAATGACGACGCTACAGAGCTATATTGATAGCCAGCAGATTGCGCCGATTTGGCAACATTTGACAATGCGCGACGCCGAGTATATTACGAGCCGGCAGCTAAGTGCGGAGCAGGCGTTACGCTATATTCAGACGACGGAGCAATATCGCACGACGCCGGATTTGCAAAAGTACACGGATTATTGCCTGAATGAGATGATGAGTGGCGGCGAGCTGCGGGATTTGCTGAGCGAGCTCGACCCGCGGAACGCCAAGTTTTACCGGACGTGCTCCGTGCAGAGCCTGTTGCAAAATGCAAGGCTAATCAATGATTGGCGCACCGTGCGAGATCTGAGGTCAACGATTGAGCGGCTCGGCGGCAATGATACGAGCTTGTACTGGCTGAAACAGCGTTTTACGGCGCGACAGCTGAGTGATTACTGCAATGATTTATTGTCGCTAGCGAGTGCATATTATCCAGGATATGTCAATGCACTGAATCAGGCGGTATTTATGACGACGTATTAAAATTTGCCAGAGTCGTGTCGCTGCGGCAAGACTGACAAGTGTGTTTTACGATGAAGCTGCGAGACGTTACTAAAGCCTAGCCTCCCTGAAAGGGAGGCTTTTTCAAGGCTTGACTACGTTGCAGCTTCTACAAGACGATTATCGCCGGCATTATCCTTGCTAGACGACGATATTAATCAACTTGGCGCCTTTCGGAACGATGACTTTGCGAATTTCTTTACTAGCAATAAATTTCTGGACGTTAGTATCTTCTAGCGCGAGCATTTTGAGTTTGTCTTCGTCGGTGAGATCGTCGACTGCAATCATCAATTTGGCACGGAGCTTGCCATTGACTTGGACGACGACTTCAACTTCGTCGGCGATGAGATACTTTTCGTCGTAAGTCGGCCAAATGTCATCCGAATCGAGACGCTCGAGCAGTTCGGAAGCTAGATGCGGCGCGAAAGGCTTGAGCAACTTCGCCAGAGCAATTTTATCCTCAACTAGCGGATTATTAATGGTCTTATTGACAAATTCCATCAGCGTTGCCACAGCTGTGTTAAAACTGCAACGGTAAATATCTTCAGTGACTTTCTTAATGGTCTTATGACGCAGAGCGCGGCGTTCATTGGCACTCTCCGTGGTAAGGTCATACTCCGTCGTATCTGTGCAAAGATTCCAACAGCGATTCAGAAAGCGATAAACTCCGCCGATCGCCTCGGTGTTCCAAGCGGCGTCCTGATCGTAGGGACCGATGAACATTTCGTAAGTGCGCAGAGTATCGGCGCCATAACCGCTTTCGATGACTTCAAGCGGGTCGATGACGTTCCCTTTCGACTTGGACATCTTTTTGCCGTCGGGAGCGTTAATGTAGCCATTGTATAATAGTTTCTTGATCGGCTCGCGGAACGGCAAGAGGCCTTGATCAGCGAAGAATTTGCACCAAAAGCGAATATAGAGCAAGTGTGCCACGGCGTGATCGCCGCCCACGTAAACATCGGTCGGCGCCCAGTATTTGATCGCGTCTTGATCCCAGGCGGCGTCTTGATCGTGCGGACTAACATAGCGCCAGAGATACCAACTCGAGCAAGCGTACCCATCGAGTGTATCAGTCTCGCGCGTCATTTCCTCGCCATCAATGGTGACTTTGAGCCAATCCTTGGCCTTAGCAAGGGCAGAGCGACCAGAATCATCAGGCTGATAATCCTCAATTTCTGGATGCATAACTGGGAGCTGGTCTTCGGGGATCGGATGTGGGTTGCCGTCTTTATCGTAAGCGATCGGAATCGGACAGCCCCAGTAGCGCTGACGCGAAATCAGCCAGTCGCGCATTTTGTAAGTCACTTTCTTATGGCCATAGCCGCGCTCCTCGAGCCAAGCCACGACTTGCTCGCGCGCGTCTTCGCTGCGTGTACCGTTGAACTGCTCAGAATTGACTAATTCGCCTTCGCCATGATAGCAACGCTCGTCATCGGTGCTATTTTCGGGCTTTTCGACGACTTCTTTGATCGGCAGGTCAAACTTCTCGGCGAACTCGAAATCGCGCTCATCGTGCGCTGGCACCGCCATAATTGCGCCCGTCCCGTAACCCATCAAGACATAATCAGCCACCCAAATCGGAATTTCTTGGCCATTCGCCGGGTTGATCGCGTAGCTACCGGTAAAGACACCGGTTTTTTCCTTATTTTCTTGACGTTCGATCTCGGATTTCTTAATGGCGTCGCGGCAATACTGCTCAACGGCGTTCTGCGTATTACTATTGACGAGATATTTGATCAGCGGATGCTCCGGCGCAAGCACCAAGAAAGTCGCACCGAACAACGTATCCGGACGAGTCGTAAAGACGGTAATATGATCCGGCAAATCCGGCTCGGAATCATCGCCGGCGATATCGAAGCGCACCTCAGCACCCAGGCTGCGACCGATCCAATTTTTCTGCATGATTTTGATCTTCTCAGGCCATTCCACTTCGTCGATCGTATCGAGTAATTCGTCCGCGTATTCAGTAATCTTGAAGAACCATTGTTTCATTTTCTTCTTTTCGACTTCGTGACCACAGCGCCAGCATTTACCATTCTCGACTTGCTCGTTCGCCAGGACGGTCTTGTCGACCGGACACCACCACTGGTAAGACTCCTTCTGATAAGCGAGACCAGCCTTGTACAGCTGCAAGAAGCACCACTGCGTCCACTTATAATACTCCGGATCCGAGGTGTTGATCTCGCGGCTCCAGTCAATCGCGTAACCGAGGCGCTTGGCCTGCTTGCGGAAGTTTTTGATATTGGTCTCGGTGGCAACTTTCGGGGAAATGCCGGTCTTGATCGCGTAATTTTCGGCCGGCAGACCGAACGTATCATAGCCAAACGGCCGCAGAACATTCATCTCCTGCTGTGTGTAAAAGCGCGCCAAAACATCGACAATGGTAAAATTACGGACATGTCCCACGTGCAAGCCAGCTCCTGACGGATACGGAAACATCTCGGCGACATACTTCTTCGGCTTCGACTCGTCGATCGGCCCCGCTTTGAACGCCTCGGTCTCTTCCCAGATTTTTTGCCATTTTTGTTCGATTTTCAGTGGGTCATATCTATCCATAGAGATAATTATACCTTATATTGACTTTTTTGGCAAAGTGTGCTATAACGGAAGGATAGGGTACTGTCTTATCATCTTTGCATGATATCATAAGGGTCGGATATGTATTTTTCTTCTTCAGTAACTCCGTTTTTGGCATCCCAAATGCGCTGAGTAATGGTATGATCTGAGACGCGCCGGTAGGATTCTGTCCTAATTGGTTCCCGTAGGTTTCCGTCGCGAAAAGTATCAAGCGCGCCAAACGTTGCTGTTTCTGCTGATGAGCCGCTAAAACGATTCGAAAAACCGATAACTGGTGCTAGAAGGTTGGCTTTGACTGGCGTACTGGAGTATAGTCGAGATTCACACGAGGTTTCTTGTCCGTTGGCATTGAAATGCCTGATTTTCTTACTAATACTTTTATTGTATAAGGCCGCACTGTTAAAATTTCTAATATTAATCTCTGGCGTCTCTTGATGCTCATAAACGTCAACTATATCGATGTTAAATCCCTCTGCCCCAGCCTGTTTGACAAAGCTGTAACGAGCGGCGTAATTTTTATCCTCATAACCCTTAAGGTGTTCTCCTAGATGTGGTGCGTCGTTTTCCCAAGGAGCGCCCGTTCTTGATAAAGACACTTCGCCCCTATCCGCATAAGCATATTCAATCGTAAAATTGCCGTTTTCTTCAACTGCCAGACGAAATTTCGAGCAATCATGCGTATCGCTACCGCCTATACGACCTCTGTTACATTGAAAGTTAAGTGTGTCGGCACTGACTTTGGACTCCTTGAGATTTGCGCCAGTTTGCAGGCCGCTGTTAGAAATGAGTTTATCCAAAACGCGCATAAAAGCAGGGTTGGAAATAATATCTGGATTAGCTCCCAGAGATTCAAGTTGTTCGGAAAACCCCTCAACGCTCTGCAACGATTCCAAATTAATAGAATTCTTTTCTGATTCTGAATCTTTTTCAGCCTGCCGGTCTTCGAAGCGTGGTAGACTTGACATAATCTTCGTCCATGGATTTTCTCCGTTTGCTTCGGATGATTCATGATTTTTTAGCTGTTCGGTCATATTACCTCCTTATGCCGCAAACAAAAATGCGACTATTTACTAGTCGCGAAACCGAACAGCTTCCCATTTAAGGTCAACTGCGTAAATAGCCGCATCTAACCCTTAAATGGGATAAAAATAAACTGTTCGATTTCGCATCTTTATTGTAGCATACTTTGCGTCTAGAGCCGAGAGTTTTATAATCTCGTGCGGAGCGCCTCAGCTTGGGGCAATGGTCATCCAGGCTGGCTAGGCGTTGACGGCTATTATTGGTCGTCCCATGGCGGCAGTACGAGCAGTCCCCTTAGTTATCTTTTACTCTTTAATGCTTCGATTGCTTACGCATCTCATCTTGAAACTCGATATTTCGGCTTTCCCCTCCGCTGTCTAGTACGGTAGGGATAATGGTAGAAATATGGGGCTCTATAAGCCTCGACCGAGAATAGCGAATTGGTCGTAGTAGCGCATCATAATGGCAGGGTCGGTGCCCCAAGAATTGCCGAGAAAATAGTCGCAAAATTCCTCGCGGGCGCGACATATTTCTTTGAGTCGACTGGAGCTATGTTTTGAGCATTCAATCGTCAAATCAAACAGTTCCAGGGCGCGAGCAAAAGAGGCTTGGAAGCGTTTTTCGTTTTTCTGGAACCACTTCAGCGAGCGCGAAACTTCACTGCCGATATTGCCCATTTGTAGAATAAACGGCATTTTTGCCCAGTCGCCATTGGCCAGGCTTCGATGTTGACAATTTAATGAATCCATTTTCCGACTATCTCGGTAATTTTGGTGCGTGTAGCGGGGTCTTCGACACCGCGAGACGGATTGCCGAGGCGCGGGCGAACATTAATCATCGACTCAAACTCTAAGAAATCCGCGCCTTCGTCCTCGTACCAGAGGTTAACTCCCCACAAAGCGTCTTGATTCGAGCCTTGCTCGAGCAGCATTTGCTCCAAATCCGCATGCAATTCCGCGTCAATTGCCAGAAGCCCTGCTTCGACATCGACCACGCCTTTCACCATTGGGCCATCAAAAACCACATTACATTTCGCCAAGTCCGCTGGCGAAACCACCTCACTCAAAATTTTCATGGTTCTATTATAGTTCTTTCGGCGACGACTGGCAACTGTTTATGTCGTGCGGAGCGATGCGGTCTGGGATGATGGCCGTGTTAGCCCCAATGCAGGCATTACCGCCGTATTCTGGTCGTCTCGCACGTTCTCTAATACAGCCTTTCAGCGTGTCTTCCGTCTCGGCTTTAATGCTCCAGATGTCCTTCCATCTAACGACGGTGGCCGTTGGGTTGCTATTCCCCTCCGCTGTCTAGTACGGTAGGGATAATGGTATGAATACGCAAGAAAATGCCCCGGCTCGGGAAATGAGTCGGGGCGGATGAAAAGCGCATATGCTGGAACAAAGCAAGCGAGAGGATTAATCGGAATGAAGCTCGTTCAGAGCGCGAGCGATAGCGATGACTTCCTTGATATTATCCACCGTTAAACGGCGGATCGTCAGATGGTCATTTTCGCGCAAGGTAAAGCCAAAGGACGGAAATGATACGGGCACTGGCAGCCGATTAGTAAGCCCAATACCGGACGCACTAATTTCTTCGTAATGCTCGTCCAGAAGCTGTTTGGCCTCCGCCGTCACTAAGCGTTCGGTGACGGCATTAATAGAAGCTGGGTTGAGGTCCCACTGCAGATGTTCATTATCCGTGAGCACCGAAAATCGGTCAGATATGGTAATGTTCAGCTGTTTCCAACCAACGGCCAGCATACGCGGCTCCAGCTCATAGAGCCTACGCTTCAGTTCTTGCAATTCGATACGCCGCGCTAAAAACGCGACCGTAGCCGCAGTTACCGGAAGCTTGCCAAAGGAATATTTCCGCTTTTCGCCGGTATATTCTTTGACATGAGCCACGATTTCACCCGTACCGTCTGGACCGGACTCAATCCTGCAGACGCCATCCAGTTCGGCTAAGAGAGCGTTGAACTGCTCAGCAATCTCCGGCGAAGTCGCCTGCTCGGGCGTAATCACCAGTTTGGGCGGCTCATGAGCAGCGCCTACACTAATCTGCATTTTCTCGGGCGATTCGTTGGTTACGCCGGTACTGGCAGACGTAGCGTCAAGCGGATCAGCCAGACCGATACGGAGCCTTGAATGCACTCGAGTGTCATCGTCGCCTGCTGTCGGAATATGCGCTCCCGTGGAAAGGCTTTGCATGAGATTGTGAAAAGCCACATCAGCCGTAGTCATCTCGTGATGTGCGTCGGTGGATTTGCTGGTAGTGTTTTTAATGGCGGACTGTTTGTCGCCGAGGTCGCGGTTGGTAGTTTTCTTAGCGAGCTTCGCTCTTTTCTGGCTTTTTGTCATTTTTGAAACACCTCCAAAAAGATTAGCAAAAGCACTTTTACACCTTGATAAAGTACAAAAGGCTAATGCCATATATTTCTATTGTAGCACACTCTTGTAGAAAAGTCAAGAGTTTGGCGAGAAAATTGGCATTTTTCAAGCATGAACTATCTATTTTGTTGTGATTTTTGCAATATTTTAGGCCAATTTTAGCAAATTTAGCTCGCGGTTTTCTTGGTGGCTTTGGTTTTAGCAGCCGTAGTTTTAGCTTTGCTAGTGGATTTTCTGGTGGTTTTGGTAGCTTTACTACTAGAGGTTTTTGTGGCCTTTGTGCCGGATGCTTTCGTAGACCTGCTAGGCGACTTTGTGGCAGTTTTGGTAGTCTTGCTGCTGGCGGATTTGGTCGCAGTTTTACGGCCGAAGCGGCCGCCGCCTTTAGGCTTATCGTCGAGCATGGCTTTGGCTTCGTCAAGGGTAATCTTCTTCGGGTCTTGCTCTTTGGGGATTTTGACGTTATTAAAACGTCCTGGACCCTTGATATATGGGCCATAAGCACCATTAATAATCATAATGTCGCCCCAATCGGCAATGATCGAATCCATTTTTTCCTGATAAAGCTTTTCGGCGGTTGCGAAATCGATCGTATAAGGATCGTAATTTTTGATCTGGATGTTATACTTGCCAGCCTTGAGGTAAGGGCCGAAGGGTCCGCTGGAGGCAATAATAGTCGTACCGTCTTTAGCCTGGCCGAGTTCACGCGGAAGCGCCGGCATCGCCAGCTGCTTCAGAGCTTCTTGGAGAGTGACGGTCTTCTCGGTCTTGCCCTTCGGGAGTGGCGCAAAACGAGGCTTTTCGCCACTAGTCTTTTCGTTGTCGCCGAGCTGAATAAACCCACCGTTACGACCAATCTTGGCATAAATCGGCAGGCCAGTCTTCGGATCCTTCCCTAATTCCCTAGCGTTATTGTAGCGCGCGGCATCGTCAGATTTCAGAACTTCCTTCTCAAACGGCCCGTAGAAATCGCGGAGCATCTTCACGCGTTCAAGCTTGTGCTCGGCGATTTTATCAAGATCTTCCTCGATATTGGCGGTAAATTTATAATCAACAATGTTATTAAAATTATCCGTCAAAAAGCCAGCCAGAAGCTCGCCAATCGGCGTCGGTAAGAGCTTACCCTTGGTCGAGCCGGTCTTCTCAGTGACGATCTCGCGCTTGACTTCGCCTTTCTGTAGTGTGAGCTGGACGACTTCGCGCGGCTCGCCTTCGGACTCGCCTTTGACGACGTAGCCGCGGTTCTGAATAGCAGACATAATCGTAGCGTAAGTCGACGGGCGGCCAATCCCGAGCTCCTCGAGCTTCTTCACAAGCGAACCTTCGGTATAACGTGCGGGCGGTTTGGCGAAATTCTGACGGGCTTTAATCTCGGCCGCCTTCAGCGGCTCGCCGACGGTCAGCGCTGGCAATTCTTCTTCCTTGCTGCGGCCGGTGACTTTCAAGAAACCTTCAAAAGTAATCACTTCACCCTTCGCTTCGAAAAGATGTTTCTCGGTGTCGGTTTTAATCTTAATCACTGTCTTCTCGGTCTGGGCGTCGGCCATTTGAGTCGCGAGAGTGCGATTGCGAATTAAGCGATATAGCTTCTTCTCATACTCGGTCCGACCGGCAACTTCTTGTTCGATATGAGTCGGGCGGATAGCCTCATGAGCCTCCTGGGCGCCAGCAGATTTGGTCTTGAAATTACGCACTTTGAGGTATTCCTTGCCGAAATTGTCCTCGACGTATTTCGCGGTCATGGCAATGGCTTGCTTGGAGAGATTCAGACTATCGGTACGGTGATAAGTAATGAAGCCAGCTTGATAAAGCGCCTGAGCGGCCGACATCGTGGCCTTCGTCGACATGCCGAGACGCGAGTTGGCCTCGATCTGCATCGAAGCGGTCGTAAACGGTGGCCCCGGACGGCGCACACCAGGACTGGTCGTAATATCGGCGACTTCCCAATCAGCATCGGCGACCTTCTCAAGGTAGTTTTGGGCGGTTTTCTCGGTATCGAAAGTCTTGTCCAACGTCGCGGCCAGCTCGTCTTTTTCCTTCGTCTTGAACTTCCCTGTGACTTTGAACTTCGCCTTGCTGGAGAAAGCCTCGATTTCCTGCTCGCGCTCCACGACCAGCCGCAAAGCTGGCGACTGCACGCGCCCGGCCGAAATCGCACCCGGCACCTTCCGCCGTACCACACCGGACAGATCATAACCAACTAACATATCTAGCGTCTGGCGCGCCTGCTGCGAATGCACCATGTCCATGTCAACTTTGCGCGGATTCTTGATCGCATTCTCGAGCGCCGGTTTGGTAATTTCGTGAAAAGTGATGCGATTCGTGTTTTTCGGAAGCTTCAAAACTTCCATCAGATGCCAAGAAATCGCCTCGCCTTCGCGGTCTTCATCCGTCGCGAGCCAGATCGTCTCGGCAGCCTTGGCGGCACGCTTGAGCTCGGCGATAATTTTATTATGACCTGGATCAATTTCATAAGTAACGTCAAAGGTCGATTTGTCAACTTTGGTATCCTTACGAATATGACCAACCGACGCCAGGACGTGAAAATCCCGCCCGAGATATTTTTCGATAGTGTGAGCCTTCGCAGGAGACTCGACGATAACTAAGTTTTTAGGCATATATTATTATGATACCATACGTGTCAAGCACTTTTGATGAAAGTGCTTGCTAGCTGCGTATTATATTTGAAGATATTGCATGTGAGCTTTTTCGTGCGGAGCGATGGAGTCCATGAAACAGGCAATACTCCTAATCCCGGTATTTTTAGCGTATACTGGGCATCAGCTACTACGCTAAATTCTTATCGATATGCAACTTTTTTTGGATTCAATTCGTCTATCTCATACACTGGCCACGATACTCATCCGCGTTATTGGGGTTTTCCCCTCCGCTGTCTAGTACGGTAGGGATAATGATATGAAATAGGTACAGATTTGGTTGCCGGAGTCCCGTTTCAGGGATTCAGTTGTAGAACTACGCGTGCATATTGACATTTTTACAAGTCTGTGATATAATGGAAGGTAGAGTAGTTCGTCGCTCTAATCTAAAGATCCGTGACGGAAGTACTTTATTAGTTTTGAAAATGACCTTAAGGTCCCAGGCTTGACATGCAGAAATGACTGAAAGGATGAATAGCATGAATCAGATGCCCGACACTATGATAACGCCACCGGTACGTAATCCCTTGACGCACAAAGATGCTAGCGAAATTCGCGACTTCGATTTAGCCGCCGGAATTATGGAGGCTCTGACGGGATATACGCCGGCAGAGATCGTAACAGCGGCGCGTCGTGGCGATTTGGCGGAATTACCCGGTATCACCAAGGAGAGGTTCGTCAAGATTATTAATCTCTTGAAAAGCTTTGGTTATCTCGACGTAAAAACGTTGCAGTCGATTGCGATCCGGAATCTCTTCGCGAAAATTGGTCTGGCGCCCGAAGACGAACCGACGGCATGTCAGGTTTCGGCGTCGACGGTTTTTACCGATGAGCAGATTAACTGGGTTATAAATGAGCTCGTGGATACTCTCAAAATAGCGCAAAGTAAGGTGATAAAGTTGCGTTTTGGTCTCGACGGCCAGCCAGCGTTGACCTATAAAGAATGCGCTACTCACCTTCGTATCTCTGTGCAACGCGTTCAGAAAATTGAACAAGCGGCTCTAGACGGGCTGCAGCATCCCTGCCGCATGAGTAAGATCCGAGAGTATTTTCATGTCGCGTTGCCGACGATAGATGAGCTTGATTTTTCCGTACGCACATACCGTCTGCTGAAACGCGCAAACATTACTCGTGTAGATGAGTTGTGTGAGATGACGGAATCTCAGCTGCTGTGTCGCGGACACATGGGTAGAAACTCCGTCGAGGAGATTATAGATAAGCTTAAGAAGCTTAATCTTAAACTTGCCCAGGAACCCGAAGAGGCTTGATTTTCGGAACGTTGCACTTCCCCGGCTCACTGCCGGGGATTTTTCTTTCGGATGCCTAATATTTCTACTACTTCGTGTCAGCAATGCCTGCACGCCTTCGGAGATGAAAGCAAGCCCTTCTTTCTCTCAGACGCTTGATCATTTCTGCTACTTCGTACCAGAAAAGCCTGCACATTCTCAGAAATGATAGTAAACTCTCATTTCTCTCGAATGCTTGTCTTTTTGTGCGGAGCGGCAACGTAGATATTCAGGGCGCCATTTTAAACAATGGTATAGGTGGATATTATTGGTCTAAAGACTCAGTGATTGCAGATACGGATATGCTGAGCAATGTGCATTATCTTGATTTCTATGATTCTGGTGTCTGGTCTGGTAGCATGGGACGCTACTGGGGCATCCCCCCTCCGCTGTCTAGTACGGTAGGGATAATGGTAGGAATATGATAGAATAAGATGAGTTATGAGAATTATTACAGTCTTGCATAATATTCGGTCAGTTTATAATGTAGGGGCGATTTTGCGCACAGCGGACGGGGTCGGTGTTGAGACGGTAGTGTTTTCTGGATATACACCGAGGTATAATGACCCCAAACTGCTGCCACATTTACGCGAGAAGCTGAATCATCAAATCGAAAAATCGGCGTTAGGAGCCGAGAAAAGCGTGAGACAAGAAATCATTGACGATTTGCCGGCATGGATTGGGCAAAGGCGCCGGCAAGGCTGGCAGATTATAGGGCTGGAAAATAATTTAACGCCCGACGAAGCGCACAAACGCTGGATTCTGGGAGAGAAAAATCGAACCTTAGCACCTGATAGCGCTCTGGTCCTCATTCTGGGAGAGGAAGTGTACGGGATTCCGCCGGAGATTCGTGCGCTCATGGATAGTTTCTTGGAGATTCCGATGCACGGCCAGAAGGAGTCGTTTAATGTTTCCGTCGCAGCTGGCATTGCAATGTGGGCGTTGCAGAATCTGGCGATTACGAATTGTTAGGAAATTCGTGCGGAGCGGAAATTATCCGCACAATGGTTTTGTGCGGAATAGTGGTCAAGCAGGGCTATGGTGGGGACCAAATACTGGTGTGAGTTTAGATGAACTTGGCGCGTACAATATGGGAATTGGTGACACTGCCGTTAGCACGACGAATTACAATAACCGTCGCTAGGGCCGTTCCCTCCGCTGTCTAGTACGGTAGGGATAATGGTATGAAAGTAACATAGCAAATTTGTTTTGAGAATAATTACAAAAATTATCCCGGCTACAAAAACCTTTGCGAGACCAACTCGCATGATGCTTCTATTCTATCACACTTGTGCTAAAATGTCAATAGGTTAAACCATGTTTAGGAGTTTTTGCAAAGCAGATTCGTCAATAGTAGGGATATTGAGCTTGGCGGCTTTGTCAGTTTTACTCTTGCCGGGTTTGGCGCCGGCGATGAGGGCGGTGGTGTTTTTCGTGACGGAGCTTGTAACGGTCGCGCCAAGCGCGCGTAGCCGATCCTCCGCCTCTTCGCGCCCCATGCTCTCTAACGTGCCAGTGATGATGTAGCTCTTTCCGATTAGTGGTAGCTTCGACTGATCGATGTATTCCGGCTCGACACCGAGGGTTTTGAGCTCTTCGAGCATTTTGAGATTATCCTCGTCGGCAAAATAGGCCAAAATCGTCTCGGCGACGGTCTTGCCAATATCGGGGAGCTTCAGGAGATCTTCCTCGGTCGCTTTGGCGAGATCGTCAATGGTTGGGAAATGTTTCGCGAGCGTAATCGCCGTCTGCGTGCCAACATGGCGGATGCCGAGCGCGGTGATAAATTTCGCCAGCGGAGGATGCTTCGAATCGGCAATAGCTTGGACGAGATTCTGTGCCGAAAGTGCGCCAAAACGCTCGAGCTGGGCGACTTTTTCCGACTTCAGGCGATACAAATCGGCAATCGAGTGTACTAGTCCGGCGTCGATCAGCGCAGCGACGTTTTTTTCACCGAGCCCATCAATATTGAGCGCCGGTTTTGAAGCGTAATATTCAATCGCGCGTTTCAAAATCAGCTCAGAATTTTCACCCTTGACGCGATAGACGACTTCGTGCGGCGGGCGCTCGAATTCCAGCTCAGGGTATTGCTCCTTCAGGGCGGCGAGATAATTAAACGGCTGAGTATCGTCGGGGCGAAGGGTGGTCAAAACTTCCTTGATCTGCGGGATAATGTCGCCGGCTTTATAAATAATCACCGTGTCGCCGATACGGACGTCGAGGCGCGCGATTTCGTCGGCGTTGTGTAGGCTGGCGTGGCGCACAGTGCTGCCGGCAATTTGTACGGGGTCGAGAATAGCGACTGGGGTGGCGGCGCCGGTGCGGCCGATCGAGATGACGATATCACGCACGCGAGTCGTGGATTCCTCAGCCGGATACTTGAAAGCAACGGCGCCGCGCGGCGTCTTGCCCACAATCCCGAGGCGCTGGTAGACCTCGCGATCATTAATCTTGATCACCATGCCATCGGTATTGAACGGTAGCGTCTGGCGATACTCGCCGAGGCGCTCAATTTCGGCCAAGACGCCGTCAATATTATTAAAAATATGATCCTCGCCAGAGGTACGAAAGCCAAGCTCGCGCAGTTTTGCGTAGGCTTCAGAATGCTTCGGTAAATTTGGCTGGACGAGATCATAAGCCATGAAGCGCAATTTGCGCGACGCGGCGATTTTCGGATCGAGCTGACGAATGCTACCAGCGGCAAGATTGCGCGGATTTGCAAACGGTTTCTCGCCGGCTCGCTCCTGCTTCTGATTTAGCTCATCAAAATCTTTTTTGAAAATCACAATTTCGCCACGCACCTCGACATGCCCCGATTCATCAATTCGCAGCGGAATATTCTCGATCGTACGCACATTCATAGTCACATCTTCGCCGACCAAGCCATCACCCCGCGTCACTGCGCGTTGCAACAGACCATCCTGATAATGCAAAGCGCAAGCGAGACCGTCCATTTTAATATCGGTGAAATATTCCTGAATCGGACCGACCAGCTTCACATTAGACGCGACCCAATCACGAATTTCTTCGACCGAAAAAACATCCGCCAGCGAAATCATCCGGTCGCGATGCGTGACCTTTTCGAACTTATCCAGCGGCTTACCGGCGACCCGCTGCGTCGGCGAATCCGGCGTGATCAAATCCGGATATTGCTTCTCCAACGCGGAAAGCTCATGCTTCAACGAATCCGCTGCCGCTTCCGACATCGTCGACTCGTCGAGCACATGATAATGGTAACGATAATCGTTAATCAAATCGCGCAATTTCAGAATCCGCGCCGCCGCTTGGTCTTTGTCCACTTTTACCTCCAGTTCCTATGGTTATTATAACACAGAATTTGAGTTTTCTAGACAGCCGCGACTTGAAGTTATGAATAGATGGCCGGAAAATCTTTCCGCGCTTGGCATCAAAAACATCAAATAACTACGGAGGTTTAATACTTTGTGTGTTTTTTCGTGCGGAGCAGTGCAGTCTGGACTGATGGCCATGTTAGTCCGAACACGGGCACTCGCGCATGCTTTTGGTCATCTCGTGCGTACTCTAATGTGGACTTTCAGGTCGCCTTCTACCTCTACTTTAATGCTTCAGACGTCTACCCGTCCAACAGCATTGTCCGCTGGGGCGTCTTCCCCCTCCGCTGTCTAGTACGGTAGGGATAATGGTAGGAAGATGCAACCCGTTGGGCAGTTCGTGCGGAGCAGTTTCATGCACTACGATGGGCTGATATTTACTCCTGGATTTGATGGATACGTCTGGTCCGCTGCAACCAGTCATGATAGTGCCTTCTTTACTGGCAATTACTATTTCGTGATTAACTTAAATGGCGTGTTCAGCTCTATAGAAGGTGATCACTCGCGTTATTGGGGTTTCTCCCTCCGCTGTCTAGTACGGTAGGGATAATGGTATGATCGTGCGGAGCGGGGTCATAGCTTATCACACTTTTAATCGATGGTTCGGAATTGACGTAGACTTTTGGTCGTCTCATGCAAATCTTAGCATAAACGATTTCCAGCGCGCGCTCAGGTTCTACTCTAATGCCTTAGAAACTCATCCCGCTAGCTATGTGCAGCGCTACGATCCTTTTTCCCTCCGCTGTCTAGTACGGTAGGGATAATGGTAAGAATAGTTTTGAATGCAAGTTATGCTTTTCATAAATCTCTATACCATTCGAAAGATTATTTTTACGGCTGAGCCGAGTTGGAATCTTTAGATGACAAGAGGCTCACCGTAATCTAGAGAATGGTATAGAGATTTAACCATAAGGCGTATTTCTCTCACAAGAACGTATTTGTATTAATCTGTTCCAGAAGAGAGCCTTATTCGTATGGAGCATAAAAATGTTAAGTTTCGTGCGGAGCGGGGATGCCGTCTATTCCGGCAGACTTAATGCTGCAGGCGCCTACGGATATGGTTGGACGCTCTTTGCATATCCTAACAGTACAATTCAATATACTTATAATCTTCTTTTTAGCCTATCTGAAATCACTGTTGATAATAACGCCAATCGCTGGTTCGGTTTTCCCCTCCGCTGTCTAGTACGGTAGGGATAATGGTAGTGAATATTGAATGATTGTCTTGCTGTTTCTTGAACGCTTCTCTGCGCTACGATTCTTGGTTATCGATCAAGTAGCGATAGTAACGATAAATATAGGCCGTAATATAGACAAAGGCGAAGCAGGTTACGAGTAGAAGTACAAATGGCACGATTGGCCAGCCGGCGAGCCAGGTCCATAGACTTTTGAGCCAGAGGTCAAGCAGAATAACCGGGAAAACCGCAATAATATAGATTATAGCCAGCACAAAGAATAGATAAATAATTCGAATGACGAAGCGCGTTCGGCGTCCAGCAATGAGATCGGAAGCCTGCGCTAGGGCGTTCAGCGGATAGACGCCAGGAACAGTCACAATCACCAACGCTAGGATTGAACTGGACAGAAGGTAGGCCGACAAAAGTAGCATCAAGACTGCAAAAATAAAGTATAGCAGCGCATAAAATGGAGTCGCAAGGAAGCCAGTCGCCACGGCGGCCGAATAGGTAATCACCACTAGCATAATTGGCAGGGCCTGCACGATGATCAACATAAAAATCAATAGCGTCGAGATCAACGGCGTCATCGAATTATATAGTGCATCACGCAGTTTCGGCTTGCTATTGGCGTAAAAGTGACGCATCAGGAAAAGCGTGACCAGCCATACCATGAGCAGCAGCATAAGCATGAAAACCGTACCAACCTCATCCATACCAGCATCGAGGCCACCCGTCGTTACGGTTGCGATCAGCAGCAACCCAGCTTTAGCAAAACTCCCGATATCGCCCATGGCCATTTCAGCGCTGGTGTTATCAATATTTTCTTGGAACTGTAGGTAAAAATCTTCAGTCATCAAACCAACCAATAATATATACAGTGCCGTCATCAAAAGTACCAGCGGAATAAAAGTGCGCCAATGCTTAAAAATGAACTGGAATGTCGTCATGGCGTGCGTCAAGAGACCTGGCGTTTTTGTCTTACGTAGGTAGTCTTCGCGATAAGAACGCTTAAAGCTATGGTGTAAACGCACGCGTTCTGCCCGCCAGCTATGAATGCGAGCCCTGAGCGAACGAGACCTAGAAGGCAGCTTCTTGGCGGTTTTTGCACCTTTTTTATCGAGAGCACCTTCTCTCTTTACTAAGCTCGCGATGCGATTATTACTCCTTCCCGACCTATTTTTCGTCATATCTGTTGTATTTTTTACAACATTATCGGAGCTGGTCATCCTTGCTTCGTTCAGCTTCTTGGTTGCCTTTGGAGCTTTTTTACGTTTCTTAGAATTTCGTTTTGCCATGTTCAAGCCTTTCGATGCGTTTTTCAATCGGTGGGTGAGTGCTAAATAGATTCTTAAAAGAGCTTTTTCTAAGCGGATTGGCAATGAATAGGGCCTCGGTAGCAGGATTTTGATGATGCATCGGCTGGGCATGAGTGTCAAGTTTTTTCAATGCTGAAATCATCCCTTCGGGATAACGGGTGATATGTGCCGCTGAGGCGTCTGCCAAGTACTCGCGCTCACGCGAAACTGCTAACTGCGCTAGAGAAGCGGCAATTGGCGCAATCAAAGCAACAAAAACCATAACAATTAGCCCGATCGGGCTGTTATCTTCGCTATCATGCCGATTCGTGTAATACATCATCCGAATGCCGAGATCGGCAATAAAACCGACAATACATACTAATCCGAAGGTAATCATTGAAACGCGGATGTCATAGTTTTTAACATGAGACATTTCGTGTGCCATCACGGCCGATAATTCTTTATTGTCCATGATATCGAGAAGACCAGTCGTCGCAGCAACAATAGCATGGTCAGGATCGCGCCCAGTCGCGAAAGCATTAGGTGCCGGATCGTCAATAATATAGACTTTCGGCATTGGCAGACCGGTAGCAATAGAAAGGTTTTCGACCGTGTTATATAATCTGGGATTATCTTTTTTATGGATTTCACGGGCGCCAGTCATCGCGACAGCGAGCGACGCAGAAGCAAAATACTGTATGACTGCGTAGATAATTGCCACAATGACCACCCAGACAGCTATTGTCCAATCCTTCAGAAAGAAGGCAACCGCCCAGCCAATTGCCGCAATCAGCAAGACGAAAAAGCCCATAATTAATATGGTATTACGTTTATTGGCAGCAATTTGTTTATACACTTAGATCTCCGTATCTTCTTGTGAGGCGCGGGACGCACCTCTTACTGATACATCCCGCTACAATCTACTAGAATTTTACTTCTGGAGCCGATTCAATCTTGGCTTGCTCAGACTCAGCAACTTTATAATATTCGCGAGGCTTGAAATGCGCAAATAAATTATTAATAATATTGGATGGGAAAAGTTTAATCTTTGTATTGAGATCTTTAGCGCCGGCGTTATAAAAACGGCGCGCCGCCTGAATCTTGTCTTCGACGTCTTGAAGCTGGATTTGAAGCTGCTGGAAATTTGTATTAGCTTTCAATTCTGGGTATGATTCAGCAATCGCAAAGATCCTCGACAGGGCTCCCTCGAGGCTCTGCTCTGCCTCGGCGGTATTCTTGACGCCTTTTGCGCTCAGGACAGCTGAGCGAGCCTTTGTCACGTCGTCAAAGACGGACTTTTCATGCGTAGCATAGCCCTTAACGGTTTCGACGAGATTCGGAACGAGATCGGCGCGATATTTGAGCTGCACGGTAATATCTGACCAAGCTTCATTCACACGCTCATTCAGGCGTACGAGGCTATTATAGCATCCAAGTACCACTGCAACTATAACTACAATGATTGCAATGACAATGATTAAAGGAATCATTATGAGTTCTCCTTAGGTTATATATTATGATTATACAGCAGTTTCTGTTTTTGTCTACCAGGCGTGAAAGAATTGTCCGGTCGCCTCGAAAAGCGCACCTAGCATGCCCGTAGCTGCAAAAACGCAAAATACAGCAACATATATAATCAACAAGCAGAATTGAGCACGAGCGAAATTGCGTACATTGTGATTGTCGGCCATAAAAGCAAAACAAATACAGATAATCCAGCCAATTAATGGAATCTTAAAGAGAACTTCATAACCAAAATACCCCCACATCGTAATTGGGGCATAAGAATCGGGAATTGCAGTTTCAATAATGCGCGGTTCGCTAACGGTTTTTGTACGAGCAGTCTTAGTTTTAGTAGTTTTACGCGTGGGTTTTGTCGCCATATTTTTCCTCTCAACTAATAGTGTCTACTCATTCTAACCTGTAATGGGTTAGCCTGGAGCAGCAGTAATATTATTTTAAGTATAAGCGTCATCTAATAATCCGTCAAGTTTCTGCTTGACGCTTGAGTTTTTATTGTTATAATGAAGCTACAAAAGAGAGGTACAATATGTCAGACAAGACGACACATTCCGCGGCTGATGATGATTCCGTCGCACAAAAAGGGCAGGCAGAAACCAATAATACTGAAAACCAAAAGCTAGAGACAGTTCAGGATCTCGACAAAGAAGATACGCAAAACCAATCCGATGTAGACGGGTCTGGTGACGAAGCTGAAAGCGAGAATGATGATGGAACAGTGGACGAAGAAGAGAGTGATTCGGGCGATAGTTCAGGAAGCTCTGCAGAAGAGAGTCCCGAAGAAACTACAGCCTCCAATAACATCAACAACGATATCGCAGAAGCGGAAATTGTCACGGCAAGCGAACCAAAGCAACATGCTGAGGAAGACACTACGCAAACATCTGACCACTGCAAATACGGCGAGGGTTGCCAGCGCTATGATAAAATCAGAAACAGCGCATTTCAAGCGTCGATACGTGAACAGATTGAGAATTGCAAGCAAGAACTGCAAGAATCACTCAAGCAGAGCTTGCGCGAAGATTTTCGCCTGATTGCTGAGAAACAAATCGCAAAGGCCAATCGTCGTCGCCGTTGGAGCAATTTCTTCCATGATATCGTGATTGTATTATTGGTCGTAGTAGCGGTTTATTTTGGCTATTGTCTGTATGACGTGCAGTACTTCCCGTTTATGAAATCACAGTGTACAGATAACGCATCTAATTGCCAGACCAATACCACCACTACGACTCCGAATATCGAGCAAAGTGCTGGGCCGGTCAAAGATTCGACCTGGTATTTAGCCAATTATAGTTATCTGTTCGAGAATTTGCGTACTAACCTAAACGGCGACACGTTGTCAGCTTATTATCTATATACTAATGATTATCGAGCAGCCGAGATTAAGCCGGAGCTGTTGCTAGCTATGGCATACAACAGTACGAACACCGCTCTGACAGGTGGTTTATCGACCGTTACGATTTCTGGCGACGCAATGCGTGCGGCCTTTGAGGACACCTTTGGAACGCTGGATTATTACGAGCCTGTTGATTTTGACTATAGCTGTTGGCATTTTGCTTATTCTAAGAATGACGATAATTTTACCGCGACTAATCAAATCTGCGACCAACCTAACCAACGCGAGATTATTGAGCAAATCGAAAAGATTTATGAGGAAGGCGAAGTGATCTACGTTATTACTGAAGCGCTAGCGTACGATAATAAAGAACGTCAGTTTTATAACTTCAATAATCTCTTCCGACCAATCGCTCTTAACGTCGAAAAAGATGACGCAACACAATACCAAACGAGCATGAACCGATATCAGTATCAGTTCAAGAAGGCCGGTAACGCAGAAAAATACTATTTTAGTTCAATTACAAAATTACGGTAGGAGACTGGTTTTTAAAGAGAGGTGCGTAACTCGAGGTCGGGCGGTAGCCATGCAACAACGCCATGCGATATTCCAGAGCTCCATATAGAGAGCAGTAAACCATAATTGGTATTGACTTTTTCGATGATGTGTGCTATAATGAAAAGATAGGGGCATACGTTCCCTAAATTCCAGTTGGGAGGTTCTTTATGAGAGAATTGATTTATGGCATTGGAACACTCATGATCTTGGGATGCTTCTTCGGGATACCCCTGAAGAAAAGCTTCCGAGCAATACTGGGTGCGGTCGGGGCTGTTTGCCTGTTTTGCGGTCGCTTAGTTTGGGCGTTGATGACCTGGGCGTTTGCGATTCTGATGATGCTCGGCTTCGTAGTAGCAATCTTCATGATCCTACGTTCGGTCCGGAACCATTCCTATCGCCGCTGGCGGTAAACCGTTTACTGTTGCATATCGTCCATCAGCATAATGACGCATTGCGTCACAATCTCCCGTTGACCAACGAAACTGCCACACACAAATCCTTTCTCGGCGCCCAAAATGGGCGCCTTTTGCTACATTAACTTTCTTAGCTCATATTAAAATTTTGCGATCTTGCCCGCCGAGAGTGTTATATAAGCGGCCTTCGAACGCTCGGTCTAATACCCTTTTTAAGTTGATGTCTATGCTTGTAGTGGAATAGTTGTTCT
>CAZETG010000013.1:0-21242 GCA_964514875.1 uncultured Candidatus Saccharibacteria bacterium
CGTGGCTCAAAATGCCATCTGGTTTCTCGAGAGCGTCACGGAACATCGAAACGATATCGGTTGGCGTCGGTAAACCACTAATACCGTCGAGACTGATGTGTTTACTAAGTTCTGCGCGCCACAAGCCGTCAAAGGTTGCACCAAGCTTGCCAGCCTGTTTGAGAGCCTTAGCGAAGGCTTCATGACCGCCTCGACCAGTCAGCCAGTCTTGGGTCTTCTTAACGTCCTGCTCTTGGCGGGCCACCTCTTTACGGTCCTTAATAACAAGTACCGGCATATGATAGGTGTCTTTAGTATTATCTTTAAGAGAAGCTTCCTCTTTCTTAGGCTCTTCTGCGTCTTTGACCTCATCTTTAGTGTCACGAGCAGTAGGCTCAGTTTCTGACTCCGGAGCGTCAGTCGTGAACTTGTCAATAATGCTATTCACAGCTTCGCCCATTTCGCGCTCCATTGCAGTGCGCTCGTCCGGAGTCAATGCGTCGATACTTTTCTTTGTACCGCCCATAGTATTTCCTTTCTTATTAAATTTGCTATCGCCAGTAGCGGCCCTATCCATGCCCTTGCTAGTTTTGGCGTCAATTGTCTTAGCGCGCGGATCATTCCCCGTCAGTACCATCGAAATCTCGCGCAGAATTCCGATCGGCTCATCAATCTCATGACCAGCGCCATAGTAGCCATCTGGATACCAGTCAACTCCAGTAGAATAACTAGCATCTTCTGAGATAGCCCAGGCATGGTCAGCCAATGAATCATTGTTCGCAAAATACATTCGAGCGTGTAGCTCACCGTCTTCGAGCCAAACCTTACAGCTGCCGAACTGCTTCTCAATCGACGGGATTAACTCACCGTCGATAAGTTCGCCATGATCAGCCTGTGCTTTCACTGAGTATTGCTCGGTCTGCGCATCTGGGTTGGTCCTTAGGTCTGCTATCCGATACAGCTCACCGTCGTGCCCCATGACATAAAGATGCTCAATGTCCCGGATCTCACCGCTCTCCAGGATTTTTCCGGAAGCAGCCAGAATATTCCGGAAGCGCCGAGTGCTCTCGGATTTACTGTCAGTAATCTGAATTCTTGCAGCGTAATATTTGGTCATGCTCCGTTATCCTTATCCAACGGAGCCCTTGTCAAGAGTTTTACGAATAATTCCGGATTTTTACCAAAATCGTCAAAAATCGACAAAAAACTGCCGAAATCCGGACGTTTTGGAAATTAAATATCAAATTTAGGCTCTTCTAAGTCGTCAATCGCATAGCGTAGCGCGTCCATCAAGTGATCATTACCATCTTCTGGCTCTTCCAGCGTCTCTCCAGTCGACCGCTTAACCCTCCAAGGGTATGATAAGAACTCCTGCTCCAAGTTTTTCCCGCAATAATATATCTGATGCGTCGATACTCTCCTAATCCCTCTGAGCACCGATCCTTTATCCTTGAGCGCGCCGATACAACGATAGCCATGCTCACGAATTGACGCGATAATCTCTGGTCGCGCCGCATCTGCTATCATTGGTACGGTCGGGTCTATCCCCAGCTCTTCGAAAATAGTGATATAATCTCTATCGGTCATATGGGTTCGGTAGAGCAACTCAATGACCCCTAGTGCCTTGCTTGCTAGCTCGTAAATCGCGACCAGCGCCGTCGGGTCATTGTACCCGAAATCCAGTCCGTAGCGGATCAGCTTGCCCTTTTCGATCTCAGCCTGATCCATCGGCTGCCAACCTTGATAAACGTTGCCTTCTAGCGAGCCAATCTCTCCGAGACCATAGACGCGCCACCAGTTATTCGTGCCATCGCCCCGACGCATCTCAATAGCGTTCACGGTCGCCTCATCAAGCGCCTCGTTGTCTCTATATGTCACCTTTAGAAACGCTACATCGGCCCTCATTTCAGAAGCTCCCGATGCGCCCAGAATTCATTGACTGGATTAAAGTCAATAATAATCTTATGGCGCGTGCGTACCTCTAGCTGTGAGAACGTCTCCCAAGAGATCCGATTCGCCTCATTCACATATAGTACGTCGCGCCGAGCGCCGTGAGCGCCCATCGTATCTACCGAAAAGAATTCGATAATCGTGCCGTTTGGCAGATAGAGCGTACTGTCAGTCTTATTCCATGTGCAAACTTCCAAAACATTCGTCTCCCGACAAATGTCTAAGAAATCGCGCATAGCGCCTTTCTTAAGGTTAGGGAAGGTATCAGAAACGATACTGACAACCTTCCCAGCATTCTCAATTGCCCAATTTAGCAACACCCATAGAATAGCTATGGTCTTTCCAGCCGAAGTCCCACCCTGCTCAATGATAATACGATAGCGATCATCATAGAACAGGGTTTGCGTCTTCTCAAGTGTTGTCGTGACGTGGTATTTCATGCTTGCTTCCAAAAATCCGCCAGAGCTAGCGCCCGTTCTTCGCTAGGCGCTCGCACCTCTCCATGCGGTAACTTAACTCTATACGGACAATCTTTTTCTTCTGGGTGGTATTCGAGTATAACCGTTGTTCTATCCATTAATTTGCCCTCGCCAGCTTGGCGTGATTAACCTATCTTGAATACTTGACGGCCATTGGCCAACTTTTTAGCTTGTTTCCATGCACTATCCTTGTCGCCGATTACACTGAAATGCATTCCTTCACAGCTAAAGTAATGCATTGATACCATAAGATCTGGATGCGTATGTATTGGATCAAGTTGTAATGCTGGTTTTGAGTAACCTCTTATTAGATCTCTAATCCTCATTTCTCTCCTCCTTTCTGTTCACGAATCCGCATTCTCTCTTCGGCAGCTTCGGTAAAATCGGTTGCAGCTCAATATTCCTCTGCTCGACCTGTTGTTTCGGATACCCACTGCTCTGGACAATCATGCCTTCCAATATTTGCCAACGCTTAATGACGTCTAGGCCCTGCAGGTCTAGGATCGTTTTAGCAATATTCTTTTCGTACTCACCAGCGTCTGCTCCAGACGCCAGAGCGGTCAGCTCCTCTGCCGTCATCTGGATAATCTGCTGAAATTTGTACCGCGCCGTGTCTTCCTTTCTCCAGAATCCCCGGCCGGGCTTGTTGCCGGTCTTTTTGCCGAACTGTCGATTTTTTGGCGGTTTTTTGTAACCAACCTCATAGTTCCCGGAGTTCTGGGTTTTTTTAGTAGCCATATCTCTGTTCTCCTATCGCTTTATGTAGACTCTCACGGCTGCGCCGGATGACGATTACGCACTCTAGCTTGCCGTCATTAGACACATAGCTCGTGCTGCTTGAGCCATACGCGTAACTCCGTATCCCGCTAATCGTGTACTGTGCGATGCGCCGTTTATCGTTTTTAATGACCACGGGCAACTCGTCAAGCAGATTTAGAACATCGCCTTTAGTTATATCTTTCATGTTTTTTATCCGCCTTCCTTCGCATTCGTCTAACCACTAGCGCCAGCTTAATATTGTAAGCCAGCCGTTTCCACCATGGTTTGCGGTTATAAGCATCATTACACGTCATTGCGCTTCTCCTTTGATCGACCATTTATCAAATCGGATCTCAACCATCTTTTTCCTCCAGTCTAGGTTTCCAACGGCACCCTTGGACAGTACCTGATAACGTGCGGCAAGCTGGCAACACTTCCCGAACGTCATAGTTCTAGACTTGAGCAAGCGTCTCTTGAAGGGGCGCCAATTGTTTGTGTAAGTACCGAGAGGCGCGTAATAATTATGAAATAAATAGAGCTGCCTGCTTCCTCTCGGTTGTGCGTAGATTGCACTTTGGTCCCAGAAAATCAGTGTCAGCCCTGGAAGTTCCTTGACTATAATCCGTTTTGCGCGGTATCGGCCCATTTTTGTTTTCCTCTCTATCTCTCCGGTTGCAATATATTCTCGCGTAGCCATGCAGTCTGGCCGATCGGAAGTATTGAAGCGGCCCGGCCCTGATAGCAAACCGCTCTACCGTCGTCCGTCTCAATTATTAGCTTCATTTAACCCTCCCCACGCTTAAAAACCCAGTAATCGCTCCTAGTCCTAATAGTATTAGAATACCTACGATCACCCAGATTAGTTCACCCATGCTTTACCTCCAATTTCTTATACGCAGACCTTGTTTTATTGACTGTCGCCTCCCACATTCTGTGGCATCGTGAGCACAGAATAGTGAGATGCTTGCCTTGCCATTCTCCCGACATTACATCTATGCAATGATGGCAGGTCAAATTTTCCTGCGCTCCGCATAAGGCGCAGAATGGCTGTTGTTCAAGTAACCGCGCTTTCCGCGAGCGGTAGTATTTACTAGAGTAGTTATACTTGCTTCGACGTCCTGACTTGCGGCGATGCCTGTTGTGGCAAGCCGAACAACGCCGCGATTCCGGCCATCTAGTCGTCAGTACGAGCTTGCCGCAGTCCGGACAGAAGTGCGGCCGAAAGTATCGTCTCCCCATATTTCTATCTCCTTTTTATAATAGAGTTCGAGAGGATGTGACCAATAATCGTCAAGCCGTCGTCCTTCCTATCGTTCCAGCCGTCTATACTGTTGGAACTATCGCCAGTTATTACATTTTTAAGCAGCCACTTTCCACAGTAGCGGTCTTGGCGCACCATAAATATTGCGCCTTCACTGCTCTCTACAATACTCCCCTCAAATATCTCCTCGCCATTCTTGTCAAAGAGATTAGTGGATTGAATAATAAGCAGGTCCTCATGAATTTCCACTACATTATAGGTGCCCAAAAGGTCCGTTAGCAGAGGTAAATCATACACCTTTTCTCCAGCATGCTCTAGAAATTTACCTAGCCCCTTATCCCACAGCATAAACCGTTTAGGTATGGGCTGAAAGTCTTTAATATCGATCATTCTTCAGCCCCTAAATACGCCTTCCATTCCTCCGGATGGGCCTTAATGGAATCTACTAGCGTCTTCTCTAGTAGCGAAATGAATATTACCGTATTTTCTCCAATATACAGATCTTACCGTTAGCGTCGTACATTCATAGCCATAGTAAACGAGATATTTGGCTTGATTACCATTGCTCCAATCCGGCTTAAACCCTTTTGTATCCCTCTGAAGAATAGCTTGTGCTCGGTCGCGTTGTACGCTGCGCACGGCATCATCTAACGTAAGGAATATATTGTTATATTCTCTAGCGTGGCGCTGTTCTAGCGTATCTTTCCATAGCTCTGGCATTATTTTAGTATAGGCTCCCTCCAACCAAGCTCGATAGCATTTATCGCCCTCTTTCAGATCACCTACTGTCTTCGGCTCTTCTAGGGTTTCCACAAACCAATCCCCGAGGATAGTCGGATATTCCTCGAGATCTTTTTTAGAATAGGCAAGTTGTCCGCTATCCGTATGTACAAGATTGCCTTTTTGCGAGATGTGGAACATCTCACCTGCTTTATATTTAGGGCAGTTTATTTTTAGTTTATACTTCATATATTCTCCTCCTTGATCTCATTAGCGTTTATTCCCATGACCCGGCGACGTGCACCTGTTCTGGTTTATAAACTTTCTCACTCGCATCATCGCAGAATTGCACGCCCGCTTCATGCTCTCCGAAATAACCGTCAAGCACAACCGCTTTACGGTAATCGATAGTCCCGCGTAAGCGGGCTCGAACATAATAGTTATTCATCGTCCTCAGAAAAATCTTCCACTCCTTAGCATGTTTACCGATTGACGCCTTCGCTGCTTCCTCGGTGCCCGCTTTATGTAAATTACCTTTCGTGTTAATATAATCTTTCAACACTTTTACTTTCATTCAATTTCTCCCTAGGAGTCGTCGCCACGCCAGCAAGACGCAACAAACGGCATGGCGACACGTCATGGGGAAAGTGATCTACGGCCTCGGTTCAATTGACGAAGTTGCCCGTTACCAAGCCTTCTACGTTAACACTTGGCACCGCTACCACTCACCTTGATTTATTAATTAAATTCGCTCCGCACCAAAGATTGAGTATGATACTGAGCAGTGCGAATGGCAATAGTATTAGCCAGTCGGCGCAATAGACCACGATCACTAGATCGACGGCTATTGTCGCAAAAATCATAAGCATGTTGACTGCCTTATCTAGCATATTAGTTATATCCCTTTGATATCATCTAATTCTTCTAGAGGAGAGAGCACCGTGCCTACCCGATATAATAGCGGCGTCTCTCATGAGTAAATAAATCAGCGGGGGTTATTCACGTAAAACAAGGAGAAGTGGCACGGTCTTACGTCCATAGGATTGTAGACATTCCACCTATGGCGCCACTCCTCCTCGCTAATCTACGCCCTCCCATTCTTCTAGAAAATCGCTTAACGATTCGTAGTGCAGGATCGCCCCGTTCCGCCGGTTTCCGGCGTCGCAAAAACGCAAAATCCCCCATCGCTCTCCGTCTTGACATCATAGATGCCGCCGTCCTCTATATTACGTAGTAGCATGACATCCTCCATGTTTGACCTCTGAACGCTTACGATCAAGCTGATGCGCTTCGCGTACTGGACCTAGCGCGCATCCTACATCAAATGCGAATCGCCTCTCGATCTCTCGTTATACCGGACTTGGTAGCATGTCGTCATCTATCAACTGTCTAATTACTTCGCTGAATTCGCGTCGATCGGCTGTCTCGGCATACTTATTGATTTCTGTCCGTATTATGTCGCTCGCAATGATATCGTCCAATAACCCGCATTGATACATGCTACCGATGGCTTTTGCTTCATCTTTCATTTCGTCAAATAGTGCCTCGCATTCGCGGTACATCAAGCTTATCTGAGCTGAAGTCGGCGCTAGTTTACTTCCCATTGATTTCTCCCCTGCGCTTTGCGAAGAATTTCTGCAGAAAGCCTTTCTGCTTCTCGCTTAGTCTTCCTAGCGAACGCCAATATGCATCAAGCGAGTCATTGTCGTCGATGGTCGTCAGAGTTTCTTTAACTTCCGCAAAGTTAATTTTATCAACCGGACTATTCGTCTGCTTACCTTGTTCGACTCTTGTGGCCGGTTCTGGGTCCGTCGCGTCTGCATCTTTATCTCCCTTCTCGGAGATATTATAGAGCCGCATCAATAGGTACTTTGTTGCCGACGTAATCGCCTTATTCACACCTTTGTCTCCGTAATCAGTAGCTTCGCCAACCCATTTAACTTCTAATTTATCTTCCGGATTATCAGTATTAATAACCGTAAATAGCATATCTAGAATATAGTGGAATCCAGTTGCGCCCTTAGCGGTTGTCATCTGATCACATCTGTAGCTATCCACGCTCGGTATCACGGCGACACCATGCTCTTTATGCAGGGCTCGCAGCTTAGCCGCCACTACCGCGTACTCGATAAAATTGTAGCCTTGTTGTGCATTACGGCCATCTTTGGCTACAGCGTCAATTGCTGCCGAAATATCCGCGATCCGCGCCGCTAGACTTTTGACGTTATCTGCCATAGCGCCTCTTTTCTGACCGCTCTAGTGCAATCTCTTCTAGATAGCGTGTCCAGTCTTTACTATTAATATCAATTAAACGTTTCACTTTACCCATATTCTTTCCTTTAGTCCTTATGCGCCAGTTCCGTCAGCTCAGCCGACGCCATGTCGCTAAGACGCTTATGTTGTTTCCTAGCTCGTCTTGATAACTTAAGAATGCCATTTGATCCATTGTCATAAATTACTTTGATATATCGCATTTAACCTCTTTTCCTCCATTTGCATGGCTACTTGCAAATGTAATCACGGTCATCGCCATAAGCGGTACCCTGATAAACCCATTCGCATTTATTTGCAACTGCATACTCGTGCAAATCGTTTGCCTTCTTGAGATTCACTATCACTCCAATAAGCGCCAAAACGATAAACGCAAGCACTGCGATCGCAACATTGTGATTATTCTTTTTGTTCATATTTGTTTTCCTTTACAATTGCCGCACATGAATGGGGGCTCAACGGGACTACATAAAATAGTAAGATGAGCGGGGGGAATGTGAGGTGACCCCCGCAGTATAATCACAGAAATCTTACAAAACCAAAACTACGAAAGAGCTTTGAGCCTCCGTCCATGCGCAGCAATAAAAATTAATAATTCTAGCGTATCCAAATTGTTAAAATGCCTAAATTCGGTTTAGTGTATGGCAATTTATTATTCCTACTGAGCCATTAGACTCGAACAGACGCATCTAACAACTCCGATTGGCGCAACAATAAACCACGATTTATCGTGGCATAAAGATTGTCACACTACAAATGAAGTGTGACGTTAAATGTATCACTTCGTGCGGAGCGGAGACTATTACGATCGGGGGCTGCTGTATATTGCTACCGGCCAAAGCGTAGATTACTGGTCGCTGCGTGCCGTATTTAACATTCCATCATCATATAGTCTTTCCATTAATGTCAGCGGCATCGCCTCATCCAGTAGTAGCGGGCGTTGGGCAGGCTTTCCCCTCCGCTGTCTAGTACGGTAGGGATAATGGTAGTGCATATAGCGCATTACAAAATTTTGCCTTTACGGACAAGTATGCTATAATAATCTCTAGATTATGAGAAAAATTATTACCACTCCGGATCCGCGCTTGCGACAAAAATCTACCAAAATTCGCGAAATTACCGATGAAACCCGCGATATCATTGCTGATATGGTGCAAGCTTCCCTTGATTGGGAAAATGAACATCCATACGAAATTTCCGCCGCCATGGCCGCTCCACAGCTTGGCGAAAACCAACGCATCATCATCGTCCGCGACGACCTCGACGACAAAGAGAATAAGTCTTTTACTGCCCTGATTAATCCTGAAGTTATTCGCACTGAGGGCAAAACTCTAGAGGATTACGAAGGCTGTTTGTCTGTTCCACATATTTACGGCCTCGTCAGTCGCCCGGCTAAAGTCAAGATTAAAGCCACTCTCGAAGATGGCCACGAAGTCCGTCTCAAAGCTAGCGGTTTTCTCGCACGCACACTTTTACACGAGATCGATCATCTCAATGGGTTACTTTTTATCGACCTAATCCGCGATCACGATAAGGCTTTCTTCCGCATGGACGAGAAAGGCGAGCTCCAACCGGTCGAAGATTACGAATCAGAAATCGCTCACAACACGGAGCTCTTCCCTGATGACTAAACCCCAAGCCACATCAAAACCTCAAGTTATCTTCTTTGGCAACGGTCCACTCGCCGATTATACTCTGCAAGTTCTACAAGATCACGCTGAAATCATTTTTCATGCGCACAACGCGCAAGATCTAGCCGAAGCCGCCCGCCTCAAACAAGCCAATCCCGCAGCATTTGGCATTCTTGCTTCGTTTGGCGTCCTCATTAAACCTGACTTTTTGGAACTATTTGAGCCAGAAGGTATTCTTAATTTACATCCTTCCCTTTTACCCACATATCGTGGCGCCTCCCCGATTGAATCCGCTATTCTTGCTGGCGACAAAGATTTTTCCTATTCGATCATGAAACTCGTTAAAGCCATGGACGCTGGCCCGATCTATCACCAAGATACGCTCAAGAATCTACCGCTCAATAAAAATACTATTTATCGCAAACTCGCTACTGCCGGCGCGACTTGGCTTAATAGTCATCTTACCGAAATTCGCACACTCCAGCCCACTCCGCAAGATGATTCCGCTGCTACTTTTACTCAAAAACTCGACAAGTCTATGTCCATACTCCAGCCCGATCAGCATACCGCTTTCGAAATCCTGCGCCAAATCATCGCTTACCAAGGTTTTCCGAAGCCGAAATACACGTTTTTCGGAAAAACATGTATCATTCTCAAGGCTCGCATCTTACGCGTTACTGATATCCTTTGCGAAGCTGCCGGTCTTGACGGCAAGTCTTCCTCACCGCTCATGATCAAATGTGCCGATCGTAATTTCATCGTCGTCGAACGCCTCCAGCCAGAAGGCAAAAAACCGATGGACGCTATTTCTTTCGTTAATGGTTACGGCAAGAAAAAATAGCCTCACTTGAGGCATATTTTATAACTTTAGCATCACCGTAGCATAAAAACCAATACTCACAGCTTCATCTCGTCTAATACCCCAAAATCTTCGCCTGCTCCGCAATAATCTCACGCTTAAAAGACTTAAAAACATTCAAGACAATATCGCGATAATTCGGCGCATTCTCCTGCAACCAATCCGCCGCTGCTTCATCGTCTACAATCTCGTCAAACTCTGCCAACTGTGCATCGGTCAAAATGCTACTAATGCTCTGACCAACCCGCATCTCCAGTTCTTCCCTCGCATGCTCCATAAAAGCCGCCTTCTCATCTTCTGGCATCTCACCTAAGCCGACTTCTTCCAAAAAATCCTCATCAACACGCATGTTTCCTCCTTTTCCTAATTATATCATAAGCAAAAAGATTCAACTCAAAATCTCCTTATTTTTCCATACCATTATCCCTACCGTACTAGACAGCGGAGGGGAAATGACCAATAGCGATGGTGACTAAGACTAGGAAACGTCATAGATTGATAGATTGCTAACTGCATGGAATAATTTTCGTTTGTATTTCTAGAATGTTTTAATGACCAATAATAGCCTTTTTCGCCGACAGTATCAATATACCCACCTTTAGGAAAAATTAATCCGCTCCGCACGCAATATCAAGTATCCTCGTGAAGATTCTACTGCAACAACTAGTCTTTCCAAAAGGCACAACCTTTGATATTGCAGAGAAAAAGTTTAGAACGAAGCAAAATCAGCCCATTCTTCTCTATTATGACCAACAAAAAGGCGCCAAAAGACGCAATTTCCGCAAAACTGGTGGGCGATAGAGGATAATGCCTCGCTATCGCGAGTCATTTCATTGGGCGTCGCCTCAAAAGAACATATAAACATTTTCTTTGCTCGGCTCCTACAACGACCGAACCTTCGGTTCTCATCCTCCCAAACAATCATACCAGATATAAAAAGAAGCCCTTTAGGGCTTGTTTTTATATCTGGTGGGCGATAGAGGATTCGAACCTCTGACCTCGTCTACGTCAAAGACGCGCTCTAGCCAACTGAGCTAACCGCCCGATACAACTATATTAGCATACTTTTTCTCTTCTGTGAAGACAGAAAAACCGCCTCTACGGCGGCTCTTCTACTCGCAACTTATTGATTCTTACCGACTATTTCTCGCGACGTCGGGCCCGAGCCATTAAGTAAACAGCAAATCCCGCTACGGCTCCAAAGGCAATCAACCCCGCCAAGATATAATCGAATCTCGCAATATTCATATCTCCAAGGATCGAACCTGTACCAGGAACCTCCGGCACACCAGGCTTATCCGGGTTAGTTGGCTTATCTGGATTGTCAGGGTTATCGGGGTTATCCGGATCATCTGGATCCGTCGGACCAACTGACTTTGGCACATAATTAAATTCTACCGTGTTCTGTGAGATATTACTACCAGCACTATTGTAAGCAAGCACCACTAAAGAATACTTACCCGCCTTCGCTCCATACTCAGACATTGGCAAATTCAAAATATACTGCCTATTGCTATCAAACATACTACTTGGAATGCTTATATCAGTTTGAACCCCATCTTTTACAAACACAGGATTTCCCTGCTCATCATACACCTGAGCGACCACTAGAGTCACCTGATCATTAGCAGAAATCGTCGCCGAAGGATTACCTTTAACGTCAACGCCGTCGTTCATCACGACATGCAGCGCGCGATACCGAAAAGTAACCGTATCCTCGGTAGACCCTCCGTTCGCAGTCACAGCTATTGCCTTCAACGTACAATCCGATGCGGTTCCAAGATCGTACGCAGCCAACGACTTGTCAAAAGACTCGCGACCATTCGTGGCAGGATCAATAGAGGTAATATCACTAACCACTTCGTTAACCACCTGCGCACCATCCTTCATACACACTAACGTATGACGCAAGCTGCTAATTTTGCTATAACTAGTAGTGACCGACAGTACATTATCAGTCACCACTGCACCATCCTTTGGCGTGATGATCGTAACACTAGAACCCGGACCCTGAATAGTAACATTAATGTCAATATCAGTAGCATGGGCCGAATCGATTTGCGATGGCACAATGCAACCGAAAGCCAGCGTCACCAAAGCGATTCCTAAACCAAACGCACCTAAAAGTTGCTTTTTACGTTTAATCATACTCACACTCTTTCTTTTATGTTTTTGTTTGAACTCGCGAAGGCGACCGTCTCGCAGAATGCTAAAAACTAGCATTACGGTTGCACTCGCACACTACATCCAGCGCTAGACTAGCTTGCGAGCATTACGCTCTTTGCGCTTTCTAATAATGATTATAATCCATACAATTATAATAGTCAACAACAAAATCATCAAAATCAACACAACTATTGGAATAATAATCACAACTCCAGACTTCACCACTTCCTCGCCAGCGGCATTAATCTTGAATTGAACATGAAAGATTCCGAGTAAGGGCGGCTCTTCCCAATTCACGTCGATCTCATAATCAGTCTCCGGATAAGCAGCTAAGGACTGCTCGTCACGATAACGCTCACCACCAAAGAAATTATTAACTACATAGCTATAATCAATCGTAAAATCGTCATTACCGGTATTACGCACTTTCGCACCCGCATGCACGCCTCCACCAAAAGTAAAATGAGTCATATTTACATCAAGAATCTCAGCTGAACGCACCGTACCGGTAGCCGATGAACCAGAAATAACCGACCCAACCTGACCAACTGTCTGAATGCCGCTACTACCAATATCATTACTCACAATCTGCGCCCAGAGTACTGCATATTGTGACCCACCAGGAATATCCTCCGGTATCGTTACCTGATAATTAATAGTCTGCGTTTCATCTGGATTAATCGTAAAAGTAGCCTCATCGACATATTCCCCATCAGCATTCTTCACCTTCAGCCATCGAGAAATCTGTGTATGTGAAGTACTATCCTCCTCAGCAAAACTTAATTTATTATCCGAGCCACTCACAACATATGGCGAAAAATATACTTTATATTTAAAGGCTTTCTTTCCAGTATTCTGCACTTGCACACTACAACTATCACTAACACTAGAAATACAACCATCAACGTTATCAACTAGTACATCACCGGGAACCAACGAAAGACGCGTACCGCTCGGAGAAATCCGCAAAGAATTCGCCGCCGGATCCTCTTCCTCCTCAGCAAAAGTCGGAACAGCGTAGAGCGCCCCCACGCTCACGACTGCTACCAGTGCTATCAAAAACCTCGCAATTTTATTCTTCATGATACACTCCTTTTAACTACTCCTTATTACGGTTACGAATACGACTCACAATCCAGAAAATAATACAAATAATAATGAGAACGATAATGAACAGGAACCAAATCGGACAAAGAATTACCAACTTCTCAACTTCTTTGACATCGTCCAGAACTTTCACCGTCTGTTTCACACGAAAAACACCAAGTTGCGGCGCACCATCCCAAGACATCGTATTCAACCGCTGTGTTTCTGGCAAAATGGTAAGTTCCATCGGTTTTTCTTCATTGGTATAGACTTCCTCGTCGCCAAACATCGGATAAACTTGCATAATGTAAGTCGCTTTGACGTGCGTATTACCGGTATTCTTCACAATCGACGTCGCAGTGATTGGAGGATTGAAGAGAAAACCAGCAATTTTGTTTTCTTCGATACTCGCGCCCTGGCGCGTTGTGCCGTTGATATCAGCATAAATCTTCAGACCTAGCCGCGTCTCCAATGTAATACTAGAACCATCCGCCGAACTATCTTCATTATCAATCTGTGCCAGAATTACCGCATACTGACCGCCACCTGGCGCATCTTGCGGCACACTAATTGTCACGGTAATTTCATCAACCTGATCCGACTCAATCTCACCCTCAGTCTTGGACAACTTAATCCAATCCTTAATCTGCGTGTACTGACTCTCATTCTCATAATCCGCACTATACTCATCATCCGTCACTGTATATGGCGCCACTGACAACTTATACTTGAACTTTTTCGTACCAGTATTTTGCACCTCAAAAGTCTGCGTTTCCGTCCGCCCCGAACGTAACTCCAAATCGAAATCTACCGGCGAAATCTGAATGCGATACTCCGGACGCTCATCAGCTTTCTCCGCCAAAACTGGTACACTAATAAAACTAGATGCCACTATCAACAATAGTGCACCCAAGATGTTCCTAATTCGTCCTAAGACTTTCACTTTACCTCCTTGATTTATTCTTTAATTATAATCGTCTTAGCACGAAAAAACAAGGGTAAAATCTCAACTTACTCTCGCACAAAAAGCCGCCCCGCGAGGAGCGACTTTCAGTAAACTAATCTAAATTAGCTATTTGCGACGGCAGTGATAGTGACACCGCCCTTATAAGTACCTGGCTTCTGACCAGAAGCAGCCTTAACACCAAAAGTAATGTCGTAAGAATCTGGCCCTGGAGTAGAAGCACTAGAAGCACCAGCAACATCACTAGCCGTAGTAGGAATCTGTGCCCAAGCCGTACCGCTACCAACACGATAACCCCAAGCCGAAACAGCACCATTCAAATCACCAGTCGTAATCGTTGCAGGATTCTGTGCAGGAGCGTCGAGAGCTTCATTCCACTCAGTCAAAGCAGTACCGCCCTTACCCTGAATTTGAAGCTTATAGCCATTAGCAACCGAACCAGAAACATTGACAGTCGTAGAACCAGTAGCAATAGCACCACCAGGCACAACGTTGTCAATGCGAACCACAGCGTTCGTAGTAGAAACAGAGAGAGCCGGATCAACGGTTGCATAAACGTCAACATCAGCAGCATAAGAACTTAGCGGCAATGCAGCAACACCAAGACCAGCTACGACGCTCAAAGCAGCGATAGTTTTTGTCATCTTAGACATATTGTCTCCTTTATATTTTGGTTTAATGTATTTATCTGTGACCTTTGATAGCTTTATTATATATAACCATTTTGGACATGTCAACGGCTTTTTTAACTTTTTTCATAAACTTTTTATTTTTTCCACAGTTTTATTCTCTGTTCTCCTCCGTAAATCAACGATCCTGCAAAGCCTTAATCCCCGGCATTTCCCCGCCCGTCAGTAATTCTAGCGCCGCTCCGCCGCCCGTCGACACTAGCGCATACTGCAATTCCGCATCTTTCGCCATCAATTTTCGTACAAATCCCGCCGTATCGCCACCACATATAATCGTCGTAATCTCCGGATGAGTACCTAAGTATTTCGCTAACATTTCCGAGCTCGTCGCAAACGCCGCATCCTCAACTTTCCCGAGCACGCCATTCCATAGCACTGTCTTCGCACCTTCCAGATTTTTCAAAAACTCTCCCGTTGCCATCGGCCCAATATCTAGCTTATTTCCCTCTCCGTCCGTATCAAAATCTTCCGCGACATAAATTTTTACATTGTCCGACGTATAACCATCCGCCGCGATTTTCCCTCCCACCAAAATCCGATCCGACATCGGCAAAAACTTATCAATCAAAGGTTGCTTATCTTCGACTTTTGCTCCACCAATAATTACCACAAACGGTTTCTCCGGATCCTCCATTGCGCGCAAAAGCTGCTGTACTTCATTTTCAACCAAAAATCCTGCCACTGCTGGCAAAATTTTCGTAATTGCTTCCGTCGAAGCATGCGCCCGATGTGTCGCGCCAAATCCTTCCTGCACAAACAGCGTCGCACCCGTCGCATCGACAATCGTCTGTGCAAACTCCGACGAATTCTGCTTCTCTCCTGGTTCAAACCGCAAATTTTCCAAAAGCAGAATTCCGCCTTCCGGCAATTCCATCACTGCCTTCCGTACTTCCTCACCAATCACCTCGTCGACAAAATCCACTGCCACTCCAGGCAGCAACCCCGCCAAAGTCTCCGCCACCGGACGCAACGACAGACTTTCGTCACGCTCTTTTGGCCGACCCAAATGCGACATCAAAATAATTTTCTTCGCTCCCTGCTCTCGTAAATATTGAATCGTCGGCAAACTTGCCCGTACTCGAAAATCGCTCGCCACTTGCCACGAACCGTCATTCGCCTGTTTTAATGGCACATTATAATCCATCCGCACCAGTACCACTTGATCTTTGATATCTACATCTCGAATTGTTTTTTTCTGAAACATCGTCCTCCTTTTAACATTCCGTCACTCAAATGCTGCTTATTCACTGCATCTTATATTCAACCCAATCACTATATAATTGCGCATTGCACACTGCATAACACACACTACATGCAATATTAACGTATTTTTCTATATCAATACAACATTGAATTACGGCATAAATCCTTTTTCCAATCATATCACAGAAATTATTTCCTGACCGCAAAAGCCGTATCCTGGACTGCAAAATCTTCTACCTCAATTCTTACACCAGAAAAGCGCCCTCGCTACAAGGACACTTTTCTTCAAACTATACTACCCCTACTATGTCAACGATTAGATCCGACGAATTCGAATCGTATCAACGCCAGTACCACGCTCACCCGAAATAATCACGACATTCGCATAATCGCGCTCACCACTAGCCTTAATCACGCCGTCTTTAACTAACTCCTGCGCGAGATCAAAGCCAAACTCGGGCGCATATTCACGCACAAAAGCCCGACAACCATAGACCAAAGACAACTGATTAGCTGTAAGCTCGCTTGAAGTCACCGTATAAATCGGCATCCGTGGACGCTGCGCCGCAATCGCCCGCGCACTCGCACCCGAAGCCGACTGGCAAATAATCGCATCCGCCTCTATCTGCTCCGCCAAACGCGCCGCCGCATCCGCCAGCGCATCATAATCCGGATTCTCGCTCTGCGGCTCTTGACAAAGCGGCGCTGTCTCCACATGATCCTGAACGTAAGCAATCACGTCCTTAATCGCCTTGATTGTCTCAATCGGATACTTACCCATTGCTGTTTCTTCCGACGTCATCACGACATCCGCACCCTGAATCACTGCATTCGCCACATCACTCACCTCTGCACGCGTTGGCACCGGACTCTCGACCATCGAAGCCATCGTTTGCGTCGCCACGATACAAACCTTCGCGTGCTTGCGGCAAAGCTTAATCAGCTTACGCTGCACAACCGGCACAATCTCTGCTCCGACCTCATAGGCCATATCACCGCGTGCCACCATAATCGCATCCGTCGCCTCAACAATCTTCTCAAGATGATCATCGCTCTCAACTGCACCTTTCGTCTCGATCTTCGCGATAATCTTCGCCTTCGAACCCTTCGACTCGAGTAGCTCACGCAACTTAACAATATCCTCAGCACTCTGAATGAACGACAGTGCTACATAATCAAAATCCTTAGTCACACCATAATCAATATCGCGTAGATCCTTCTCAGTCAAAATATCACCACCAAAATCTGTATCCGGCAAATTCAAACCTTTATGACTATTCACAAAACCCTTATTCTCGGCTGTTAAACGAATCGCCGTATCTGAAACGATCTCCTGAACATGTGTCCGAATCTTACCATCGAAAATATAAACCGGCTCACCAACCTTCACTTTTGCTGCAAGATTATACTGCACCGGCAAAGTCAACCCGCCATCATGCTCCTTCACAGCATAGTCCAAAATTAGATCATCACCCTCGTTAATCTCAAGATAATTGTCCTTGATATCGCCTAAACGAATCTTCGGGCCTTGCAAATCCTGCACAATCGCCACGTGACGACCATATTTATCTGCAGCCTTACGAATCCAGCCAATAAACTCATCCATTTTCTCATAGCTACCATGAGAAAAATTCAAACGGCAGTTGTCCAAACCTGCCTCAATTAATTTATCAATCATCTCCTCACTATCAGTAGCAGGACCGATTGTAGCTAAAGTCTTAGTACGCTTAAAAATTTCACTCATTACCCCATTCTATCACAGTTCCCCACTCTAGAAAAGTCTAAACCTATACAACTTAATCTAAACTTACAAAATTGCGTTTTTTGTAAACCATGTGCTATAATAATATTACTTATGGTTAGCAACACACTGAAAAATCATCGAGCCGCCAAACAAGCCGCCCAAGATTTAACCGAACGTTCGATGTCTATCTACGGACGTCCACCAATGTCTGCTAATTACGCTCGAGTCATTCAACGCAAAAAAGCCGCCGCCAATCGCCCAGCCTCGCGCCCGCTCAAATCTGTATGCAAAGCTTCCGCCGTCATCGGCCGTAAAGCTGCCGCTACTGTCTCTGCCAAAATCGCCGCCAAAACCTCCGCAAAATCTTCCGCCAAAGCCTCTTCGAAGGCATCCTCGCGCGCTTCTTCGACATTAATCTCCAATCTTTCCGCTAGAGTTTCCGCAAAGTCAAAGCGCTCTACTTCGCGCCCCGCCGTGCAAATTGTTTCTACCAAAAATCATTCTCTCAACGCCCGCGCCAAATCCCGCACCGCGAAACGCGCCGCCAAGCGCGCTACCGCTTCGCTCAGTTTTACTTGGCCAGAGCGCACTTTAATTGGTATGATTAGCGTTAGTGCGATCTGCATTGGACTTGCGCTCATCATGGATTTCTCCTTCAACCCACAGCGCGACGCCGAGCACGCCCTCGAACGCCTCGCTCGCGATTATTACACAGAATATCTCTATCCTAATACTATCGGCGACCAGACCGAACAGCCTGGCAACATCCTCGCCAACTTTGTTAATCAGGGCTACCCGACAGTACGCTTACGCCAACTCCTGCATTATCACGACGACGCCAAAATCGAAATGTCCAAGTATTTCGATAATAAATACTATCACTGCGACACCAACGGAACCACATTGCGCTACTTCCCTGTCGAGCCCTACGGCCCCAAAGATTATAAAGTCACCTACAGTTATAGCTGTACAGATCTCCGCGCAGACTCCGTCCAAGCTCAAGGCGACAGCAGCTCTATCCGCGTGATCGAAAAATAATCGCTCTCCAGCTACTTCGTGCTAAAAATGTCCGCACATTTTCGGAACTAAAAGTGAAGCCCTTATTTCTCTCGGTTGTTTGCTGTATTCGTGCGGAGCGGTCTTATTGATCAGCCTGGAGCCCTAGCTTCATGGACTGATAGCAATGTAAATTATTGGTCTTCTCGAGCTATTTTAACCAATGATTCTATACGCACATGGAGCTTATCGTTCTATCCGACTAGTGTCACTGCTAGCGACAATGGAGCGTTTCGACTTTTTGGTATTCCCCTCCGCTGTCTAGTACGGTAGGGATAATAGTATGAGTGGGATCAAGAAGATAGTGTGTTTCTGTAAATCTCTATACCATTCGAAAGATTAATTTTACAGCTGAGCCGGGTTGGAATCTTTAGATGACAAGAGGCTTACCGTAATCTAGAGAATGGTATAGAGATTTAACCTAAGGCAACATTACTAGATAATCTTCATCTAACATTCGTGCGGAGCGATGCGGTTTGGGGTGACGGGCTTGTCAGCCCGTATGCTGGTACGAATGCGGTTATTTGGTCATCTCGTGTCTACCCTGCTACAACTTTTCGGATCACCTTCTACCTCTACTTTAATACTTCAGATATCCACCTATCCAGCAGTAACAACCGCTGGTACGGTCTTTCCCTCCGCTGTCTAGTACGGCAGGGATAATGGTATGAATGGCAAAAGTATCATTTTATCAACAAAGTATCATTAATTAACGATCAAACCTCGATATATTACCCCTGTAATACATACCTCCAACTTGTAACGTCATTACAAGTTCAGACATCTCTAGTAGTTATTATGTGAAACATTCTTTAAATTGCGATCGGTCAAATCCGTCGGCAACAAAATCACGGTTTTCTGCGACGGATCTGCGCTAATTTTCTCAAGAGTCTGCAACGTACGAATATTAATACCGCCTGGAGTCTGCGCAAGCATCCGTGCCGCCTCAGCCACCGCCGCCGCAGCACTCTTCTCGCCTTCCGCTGAAATAATCGCCGCACGACGCTCGCGCTCCGCCTCTGCCTGCTTCGCCATCGCACGCTTCATGTCCGCTGGCAACTCGATATTCTGCAGCCGTACGCTCTGAATATCAATCCCCCAATTATCCGTCTGCGCATCTACGATTTCGCGAATTTGCGCCGAGATCTCATCTCGCTTACTCAAAATCTCATCCAGATCAAAATTACCCGTAATATCACGTAACGCTGTCTGCGCAAACGTACTCGTCGCGTAAGAATAATTCGTCGTCTCAAGCACCGCCTTTTGCGCATCGATCACTCTTGCATACACCACTGCGTCAACATTCACCGTCACGTTATCGCGCGTAATCACTTCCTGCTTCGGAATATCCATTGGCGTCGTCCGAATATCAACCTTAATCATTTTATCGATATACGGAATAATCACACGAAAACCCGGATCCAGTGTCCGCGAATACCGCCCGAGCCGCAAAACCACGCCACGCTCATATTGATTAATAATCCGCATACCGGGGATCACAATTGCTAACAAAATCAACAATATTGCCACTACAAACACCATAAAAACTCCTTTTTGCCATTGTATCATATTTTTTATTTTTGGCTACTAGAAAATATCGCAAACTCCTCAAATTATTCGAAATTGTCAAGCTGCACTTCCTTTCCTACCATTATCCCTACCGTACTAGACAGCGGAGGGGAAAGGCACGCCAACGATGATCGTATGTGTAGGACGGATATATACCTGCAACTGTAACAGCAACGTAGAAAGGATGTTGGAAATCCACGCTAGAACTTGCGCGAGAAGACCAGAAACACGAAGTAGTGCCAGTAAGCGAGCTAGCATAGCCGCCGTCTCTAATTCCAGCGCTCCGCACGATTGATTTTGTAAATTGCTATATTCATCACCATTATCCCTACCGTACTAGACAGCGGAGGGGAAGGCCCCAATATTTATCAAGTATCCACTCTTGTACGATAGAACCATTGATTCTTAGGAAATAAGCCGAATTAAAGTTTGCCATATTGTCGGCTAACGATCCCCAAAGAGCCTCCCATGTTCCTGGGTTTAGAATATAACTTGCGCTATTGATTGCATCGCTCCGCACGAAAACTTGACGGAATTCTCTACTCATATCATTATCCCTACCGTACTAGACAGCGGAGGGGAAAGCCTTGCTGACGACCTGCATTATCGTTTAATACAGCAGTATCTGAGTCATTAAACCACCCGTAAGTACACGTCTGAAAAATGAAACTCAACGCTGCACGCGATGCTCCATACGAGCTGTTTAGCCCAGGACCCCAAATATAACCTTTTTCCCAGGTTGTATCGCTCCGCACGAAATGATAGAACAACAAAAAAGACCCAAAGGTCTTCTTCATTAAACATGGTGAGCCGGGAGAGGCTCGAACTCTCGACACCGGGCTTAAAAGGCCCGTGC
>CAZETG010000014.1:0-20720 GCA_964514875.1 uncultured Candidatus Saccharibacteria bacterium
TTGCGAGAACCAGATTTTGAGTCTAGCGCGTCTACCAATTCCGCCACTCGCCCATGGTCACATTTTAACACACTTATATCCCAAAGAAAAGTAGATTTTATCGTTTCCATGACTGAAAATTATGGTAAAATAGTAAATATGGATTCAAACGAAGGTGGGAACTCTCCGTATCAGCAGCAGTCACGTCAATCTGCTGCCGAAGCTGCACGGCAAAAAGTTTTAGCCGTCTATTCTTCCGCTACGCAAAGTCTCCAAAATCACCCCACAGACAATTCATCCGAGGATCAAGATTTTTACACGCCAGAAGCCGATTCTCAAACCCCAGCATCAACCAATGATTATTATCCATCTTCCGAAGCAACGAATTATTATAGTGATAATTCCACCGCAGCCAACGCTTATAATGCAACGAACTCTTATGACGCTTATGATCAAACTTACAATTCTGTTTCGCAACCCAGTACTTCCTATACAGAATCCACCTCCGCAGACTATTACAACTCTCAGTCAGACAATTATTATGATCAAAATCAGCCGAGTTATACTTCTGCTGCCAATATCGCCGATTTTAGCGAAACGTACATTCCTGACGAGAGCGTACCTTGGGCAGCTGATTCCGTAATTTATACGCAGAATCATTCCAATTACAATCAATACTCCGCAGATAATGCGCAAAATGTTAATCAAAATCCGACAAATTACAATCAATCAGTCGCAGCTCAACAATCTTCTACCGACACTTCTGCAGACAATTCCTATAACGATCCAACAATCAGCCAAGATGCAATCGACAGAGAATGGAAACAGTATCACTCTGCTTGGCAAGATTATTATCGTCAATATTATGAAAATTACTATTCCAACGCCGCACAAACTTACATCCAGACCGAAAAGCTCAAAGATCAGCGCATCGCCAGCGGCCAGCAACGCCGCAAGCGCCACGCTAAGCGTCTCATTCCAATTTTTATCATTATCGGAATCACTGTCGCCGTTTTATTCTTGCAATACAACCGTCTGATTTTTGCGCCAATTATGGCCTACATCTCACCCGACACCAATTCTGCCGCTAGCAGCATTGAAGCGATTGACCCAAACATTACGCAAGCCGTTTCCGCCGAACCTCGTCTCATCATTCCAAAACTTAATATCGACGTCCCGGTAGCTTTTGGTATTAATTACAACGACGTCATGGAAGCGATGAATCACGGCGTCGCGCAATTCATGATCCCCGGTGCCAACGCCATGCCTGGACAAATTGGCAACTTGGTCATTTCCGGACACTCTGCTGGCGATATTTACAGCAGTAATCCTTATAAATTTATTTTCTCTGGCCTCGAGCGTTTGCAAGCCGGCGATCTCATCTACGTGAATTACGAAAGCGTTCGCTATACTTATCAAATGACTCATAGCGAAGTCGTCGAGCCAACCAACGTTCAAGCCTTGATTTATCAAACTGATAAGCCAATGCTCACGCTTATTACTTGTACACCGCTTGGCACTTCACGCTATCGTTTACTTATTACCGCTGAGCAAATCAGCCCAAGTTATGAAGGCAATAGCACCGAAACTCCACCAGCCGAAACTCCCGACCAAGATTATTCCATGCCCGCCAATTCGCCTTCGCTTTTCGAAAACATCTGGAGTAGTTTGTTCGGTAATTAGCTCATTATTTCCAAAATTACGCAAACCACAACAAACCCCCAAAGTTATCACATGACAACTTTATACAAAGTCTCACCCCTATTAGCGGCTAGTTCAAAGCTATCACGTGATAGCTTCTGGCTGTCTTAATCAGTTTACGTATCCCACCAATCCCACAGGGAAGTCCCAAGGCTATGTTATAATACGGATATATGGATTACGAGGAACGTAAACGCAAACAAAAAATCAAGGTAATCATTGCCGAGCTCGGCATGGTTGTCTCTGCTCTAGCAATTGTCGTAGTTGCGACTCTGTCTGCAATGGGATTCTTTATTTCAAGCAACGGCCAAATCGAACAATCCGGTCTTGCGCAAATTCATTCAATCCCGACTGGAGCCACGGTCGAAATTGATGGATCTACATTGTTCTCGCGCACCAATCTCAGCCGCACCATGTCTGCCGGTACGCACCATCTCAAACTCTCACGCGCCGGCTACGACACCTGGGAAAAAGATATCAACATGCGTTCCGGAATTTTACTCCGTATCTATTATCCGCGACTTTTCTTGCAAGATCGTACTCCCATGAATGTCCTTCCAATTACCACGGCCCAAGATTCGGAGCAAACTCTAGAATTCTACGTACCATCAAACAGCCGCAATTACATCATCTATGCTCTTCACGGCGCTACCACTTGGCAATTACTCGATATTCGCAGCGACGAAATTCATCAAACCACACTCGATCTCTCAGGCATCCTACCAACAACCACAAGATACACCTCAACTTCTGCAAACCGCGTTACGCCAATCGCTACGCTCGACGGTGAAGTTTTAGATTTAAAGTGGAGCCGCAACGACGAATTTGTTTTAATCAAAGTGAAAACGGCCGACAAAATGCAATGGATCTTAGTTAACTTGCGCAATTTAACTAATAGTTTAAACTTAACTAAAACTTTCGGACTCAACTTCGAGCAAATTGAATTTATTGATAATAATGCTAATCAACTTTTTGCCCTCGAAAATCATCATTTACGCAAAATTGACACGTCCAATCAATCAATTTCAAAAGTCTTACTAGATAACATCACCTTTTTCAATAACCATCAATCAAATCTCATCTATCTCACTCAGCCCACTAGTAGTAGCACAGAATTGGCCCGTTCTATCGGAATTTATAAAGATGGCGAAAAAGGATCTACGATAATCACCACAATTGATCAAACTGCAAAAATCCAAATCGCATTAGCTAATTATTATGATGAATACTATATATATTATGTGGTCGATAATAAGCCTACTATATTATACGGGAATCTCCCTTCCTATAGCGAGAAACCTACAGATTTATCACAACTCAAACAATTGCTCCCAGACCTCAATTATTCAACAATTCCTGATCACATTATGATTAGTAATAATAATGAATTTCTCGTTGCCACTAAAGACGCTCAAATCATGGTCGTCGATCTAGACACGAATCTTTATCATCATTATTCTGCTTTGAATAGCCGATTCACTTGGTTTGACGATAGCATGTTCTATACCTTCAGTAATTCTGAGCTTTACGTTTGGGATTTCGATGGCACTAATCAGCGTAATCTGAGTCAAAGCTTACAGCCGCCATCACTACAGAAACTAATTTTCCAACGCAATGACAATTCAAATCAAACCGCCACCGATCAAAATAATATTACAAACACTCCACACGCATCAATTATTCAAGACTATCCACTCGCCGTCACCGCTAATGATCGCTGGCTATACTATCTCACTAAAAATACTAGCAACGAGATCAATCTTCTGCGCGAAAAGCTCCGCGATTAAATTGAACCTTATCGCCCATCATCAAAGATGCGCTACCATCGTTCCTCCCGGATATTTGACATTCTTCGTGCGGAGCGATTCGGTGTGGGTTGATGGTCGTGTTGGTTCGAACACGGGCACTAACGCAGTTTTCTGGTCGTCTCGTGCGTACTCTAATGCGAACTTTCAGGGCGCCTTCAGCCTCAGCTTTAGTGCTTCAGATGTCATCCCGTCCCGCGGCCTTAACCGCTTCTTCGGTTTTCCCCTCCGCTGTCTAGTACGGTAGGGATAATGGTATGAATATGGTGAGTTGTCAAGGATTGGAGGCTAAGTGCCCGGTCTCCGGAAAGTAAAATGTATCTCACGTAAAATGTAAGGTATGTAGACTTCCGGAAAGATAGCAGAGAATGAAGAACAAACTCGGAAAAGATAGCAAATAAAGAAAATGAGATTCCAAATAGCCGACAGTCTGACCTTCAGTCACTAGATAGCTATGGTCACCCAACAACCTTGAATCTCATGTCCTGTAGCTTCACAATCCCCACGTACTAGCACTTCATACTCCAATAACTTCTAACTCACCACTACATCCTAACCCCACAAATCCCCACACCCCCTGTGGGGATTGTGCAAAAACTTAACTTGATTAAGTTTTTGAGATAAAAACAGCTTAACGTTATGTTAAGCCAAGCTCGAAATTTGGGTTCGTTTTGTTTCGTAAGCTGTGATGCCAGGTAACTGTAATTACGGAGATAATTGGTAGATGTTGTTTGAGCTTTTAGGCAAAAGCAGGTTACGGTAATACGCGAGGTCTCTGTGGTGCATTCTCTCATTATCCCTACCGTACTAGACAGCGGAGGGAAAGCCATTCCAACGAGGAGTGCTAGTGGTCGGGTTAGTAGTCACATCATTCGAGCGAAAATAAAAAACTTTTTGATAGTCTGTATCTGAATACGCATAGGAAGACCAGGCTGTAGAAACATTACCCGTCACGCGAGTAATACGATTACCACTAACCGCATCACTCCGCACGACCCCGATTTTGGTCTTGCTTTTTTATAGTACTTAACGTTATAATAGTAATAAGCAAAAACACGATGAGGAGTTTTAAACAAGCGATGAAAATTCAACTCGAGCCAGGTCCGTCCAGTTCGGCTACTCATAGCCTGACACGTCCCTCGGCTACACTCAATCGTCGCTACGTTAGTCGTCCTACTACTCTCGCTATCGAAGAAGCTGCACGTTCAATACAGTCTTCGCATAATTCTTCACATGAAACTGCTCCTACTCCTTCACGCCTGGTTAATCTTCGCGTTCGAGACGTCGACCTCGCCAAAGCTCGCGCTGCCGCCGAAAAAGCCCAGCACGACGCCATGCAATATCAGGCATACAGCGCCAGCGCCTTCATGCCACGCGCCTTACCTAGTCAAATTACCGAATCTGGCGACCAAATCGCATACAATAATAATTACGCTCCAGCTTACGCCGAGCCACAGATTACATCCCAGACTTACGATTACCCTGAATTACCTGCGACTTCTCCAATGCAAACTACCAATACCACTAAGCCAGTTACTTCAATCTCTCCGGTAAATTATTATGGATATACCGAAGATTATGCTCTATCTGAGCCGCCCTCCATGGTTAGCAACGTGGCACCTATTTCCGATACGTCGTCTACTACTCCTGCGACACCAGAAATCGATACCAAAGCTCTCGCAATGAACATTGCCGCGGATTACACCGCCGCCACACTCGAAGCTACGATGTCTAGCCTTCCCGAATACACAAGTCGCGACACTGACAAGCTCTCTGCCGCCATTACCGAGCAACACGCTAGCGACTCAATTGACGAGATCGCACGCACTGCTTCTGAAGCAATCGCTTCGATTCGTAGCGCCACCGACCCAGCCGACATCGCCACGCAAATTGACTCACTACAAGATTTTGCCGAACAAATTAAGACCAGTAATAATCTTCCCGAAATCGCCGAGCTTGGTGCTACGATTGACAAATTTATCGCCATTGCACGCAAATCTACCGGCATCAAAGAAGAGACTGCCAAGAAAAAAGCTCTTCTAAGCTCCAAAGCCGACCGTGCTGCTAGTAAAGTCGCAAAATCCTCCGCCAAAATTAGTACCCAGCAAGCCAAAATGCACCCAACTGCTACCGTCAAACGCAAAGCAACTGTTTCTAAACACACTACTTCCGCACGCCCGACTCTTTCGCGTGCTCCTAGAAGCACTAAACCAGCTACCCAACGTCGCGCCCCTTCTAAACCATCAACTTCCACGCAAATCGACAAAGAAGCCGCCTTGCGTCGCGCACTCAATTCTGTTGCCCAAATGGATGACGCCCCAAGCAAATCCAAAAAATCCGCCCGCCCCGCCATCAAGCGTAAGTCCGGAAACGGCAAACGCTTCGCCATCGCTTTTGGTTGCGCCGTCCTGTGCGTCGCCGCCATTATTTACTTTGTCGGCGCCAATATTCCCGACATTTCCGTCCGCGTCGCCGCCATGCAGACCGGCATCGAAGCTTCTTATCCATCTTACGTCCCACGTGGCTATTCGCTCAAAAACATCAGTTCTGAAGACGCCAAAATCTCGCTCACTTTTAGCGATCCCGACAACAATTCTTTTACTTTGATCGAAGAAAAATCCTCTTGGGACAGCACCGCATTGCTGCGCAATTATGTTGAGCCGACTTGGCAGACCAGCTACTCTACTACGCACGAGCAGGGCATCACGATTTATATTTACGGCTCCAATGCCGCTTGGGTGAATGGCGGAGTTTTATATAAAATCAACTCCCAGAGTAATTCGCTCACCAAAAAACAACTCCGCAATATCGTCACTTCTATGCAATAGACCGCCAAATAGCCTCATTCTGTGCTATAATAATACATTATGACAAGAACACGTTTTGCGCCCAGCCCGACCGGTTATATCCATATAGGTAACGTCCGTAGCGCGATTTATCCATATTTAGTCGCGAAACAAGCTCACGGCAGCTATATTTTGCGCATCGAAGACACCGACCGTGCTCGCTATGTCGCCGATGCCACCGAATTAATTGAAGACACTTTGAAATGGCTCGGCCTAGATTGGGATGAAGGCCCGCTAGTTGGCGGAGCTTACGGCCCATATTTCCAAACCGAGCGCAAAGATAGTTATATTAAATGGGCGAAAAAGTTAATTGCATCTGGCCGCGCTTACGCCGATAATACTCCTGCCGACAAAATCCAGGAATATCGCGACGAATGCACAAAGAATAAAAAACCATTTCTCTATCGCAATTTCCGCCCCGAGAATCCTCCGGAGTGGCACGAAGGTTTACCGATTCGCTTCAAGGCCGATCCGAAGCCATGCAGATGGCACGACGAAGTTATGGGCGATCTCGAAGCTGGCCCCGAAGTTCAAGATGATATTATCCTCATCAAGGCCGACGGCTTACCGACTTACAACTTCGGTCACATCGTCGATGACGCCGAAATGAAAATCACTCACGTCATGCGTGGCGTTGAATATCTCCCGAGCGTGCCGAATTATCTTGCGTTATACGAAGCTTTAGACCTCGAAGTTCCAAAGCTAGTCTCTTTGCCACACATTCTCGCTCCTACCGGCGGCAAGAAGCTCGGCAAACGCGACGGCGCTAAATCCGCTACCGAATATCGCGACGATGGCATTTTGCCCGAAGCCATGCTGAATTATCTCGCCTGTCTCGGCTGGAACGACGGCACCGAGCAAGAAATCTATACTAAAGACGAATTGATCAAGAAGTTTTCCGTCGACAAAATTCAAAATTCCGGCGCCCGCTACGACGAGACGAAATTGCTCTGGATGAACGGCCAATGGATTCGCAAAATCGCCGACGAACAGGGAATTGACGCGTTATATACGCGCACACTCGATTTTTGGCCCAACGGCGCCAAAGATTACGATAACAATTACAAGAAACAAGTTCTCAGCATTATTTACGATCGCCTCAAAACTCTTAGTGACCTGCGCGAAATGACGACTTATTTCTTCTCCGACCCGACCATCGATCTAAATATGATTACAGGAAATAAGTTTTTGAAAAAGTTTTCCGAAGACGAACTTTCCGAAATGTTGCAAACCACCATCCAGGCTCTGAATGACGTTGAATGGAGCAAACAAACTTTACAGGATACATTGAATCAACTACTAGTTCAAACCAATAAAAAACCTGCTGAACTATTCTCGATTATTCGTATCGCGTTATCTTATGCGCCGTTTAGTCCAGCTCTACATCTCACTATGAACGTTCTCGGCAAAAATATCACGCTAGCTCGGCTCCAGAATACCGTAACCGCCTTGGAGAACAATTAGGCGTGTCTAACTCAAAAGAGGTGAAGCAATCCAAAAAGCCCCATTCCAAAGCCGTTCTTGCTATTTTCTCAGTGGTTATTGTTGCGCTAATCGCTGGAATTGGAGTGATTCTATACCTCGCTTATCGCGACCCAGATTTTATCCATTTAATCCATCCGGATTTTCCCGAAGAAAGGCCCGATCCAATTTATAGTAATCTCAGCGGTTTAGAAATATCCGACGCTAATCTAAATACTAGCCCAACTTTCTGCGTACAAATTCCCAACGGCAGTAGCGACGGCGCGCGCCCGCAAGCCGGGTTGAACGATGCTGCCATAGTCTTTGAAGCTATCGCCGAGACCGGCATTACGCGCCTCGCCGCCATTTTCCAAAATCCTAACGTCAGCGTAATTGGGCCGATACGCTCTTTACGTCCTTATTACCTCGATTGGGATACGCCATTTGATTGCACGGTCGTCCATGCTGGCGGTTCCAACGAAGCTCTTAGCGCCATCGCTTGGGGCGGACAACGCAATCTCGACGAAGACTACGCTTACATGTGGCGCGAACAAAACACCGATCGCCTCTGGAATAACTTATTCACCTCGCCTACAAAACTTCTCGAATTTAATGCTAATCACGATTATAACGCTTCTCATCCACAGACTTTTCCGCGTCTCACACCTCAGCAAACCCAAGACCAGCTCACCCAAAACCAAATTTGCCTTGAGAGTTCCGCTTGCGAGCTAATGTCCGCGAATCATATTAATGTCAGCTTTAGTCAAAGTTATCCGCACAATTCTAGCTACAACTATGATGCCGCGCGCAACGTCTATTTACGCAGTCATCAAGACGGCGAACCACACCTAACTTATCAATGTCTCAATAGTTTACAAAACCCTAACACTAAGACCGACTGTGGCGATCCCGTCCAAGTTGCGCCTAGCGCTCTCGCCATCATGCGTGTCCAAGAATCTACCATGGCCGACAATTACCACGAAGCAATTGATACAATCGGCAGCGGCGAAGCAGTCATTTTCCAAAACGGCGAAGTCATTCTCGGCACCTGGTCAAAATCTAGTCAAGATAGCCAGATCGTCTTCCGTGATGCTAACGGTGATCTCATTAAGTTTACGCCTGGCCAACTTTGGGTTTCCGCCGTTCCGCAATTCGGTAGCGTTTCTTGGGAATAATTTTCCACATCGTGCTATAATTAGTCTAAACCCAAAGGAGAAATATGTTACAAGATAAAATCGCAGTTATTACTGGCGGCACACGCGGTATCGGCTTTGAAACCGCTCGCACTTTTATTAGAAATGGAGCAAAAGTCATTATTTTTGGCTCACGTCCCGAAAGCGTCGAAAAAGCTCTCGCCAAGCTCACCGAAGAAGGCCTTACTGCCGAAGGATATGCGCCCGATCTCAGCAATTACGATAGCATCGAGCACGCCGTTCAGCAAATCCTCAATAATCACAGCAAAATCGACATTCTCGTCAATAATGCCGGTATTTCCGCCGACAAAATCATCGACGACACTAGCGTTGAAGATTTTGAAGCCATCATGGATCTCAACGTCAATGCTATGTTCCGCACCATCAAAGCCGTCGTCCCGTCCATGAAGTCGCACAAAAATGGTGTCATTCTCAATACTTCATCCATGGTCAGTATTTACGGGCAACCTGCTGGTGTCGGTTACCCGACTAGCAAATTCGCCGTCAATGGCCTAACTAAATCCCTCTCCAGGGAATTAGCGCCTTTCAATATCCGCGTCAACGCCGTCGCCCCTGGCGTTACCAACACTGATATGGTCGCCAAATTACCACCCGAAATGATCGAGCCACTCATCAAGACTATCCCGCTCGGGCGCATCGGCGAACCTAGCGATATTGCTAATGCCTTTCTTTTTCTCGCCAGCGATTTAGCTAGCTATGTCACTGGTGAAATCCTCTCCGTCGACGGCGCCGCCCGCAGTTAAATTTCTTGTTAGCTCCATACCATTATCCCTACCGTACTAGACAGCGGAGGGAGAAACCGTAGTATCGATCAACCTGGGTTTGCGTATTTGGCTGTATAGGAAGATCATATGCTTCTTCGGCAATAGTTAGATGATAGGCTGCATTAGAATCAGAAATGTTCCCAGCACGCCGAGACCAATATAGTCCGTGCTCACCCAACCATGTTATTTTAGCATTAAAGCCTATATGTCCGCTCCGCACATTTTCGTGCCATTCTTACTATGAAGAAGCCCTTTACCCGTATGTCAAAAGAGCTCGCACGCTCTCAAAAAACAGAGTCGTGCTCCCATTTCTCTCAAATGCTTGTCTCCTCATGCGGAGCGGATATTATATCGTCTATGAAGCACGTATTCGTCATGCTGGAGAATATACGTTACAATGGGCATCTCGTTCATTGCTTGAATCTAAATATCAAAATGCATATAATTTCTTCGCCACGTCATCATTCATTACCGCAAATAATGACCCTAGCCGTTATTGGGGCTTTCCCCTCCGCTGTCTAGTACGGTAGGGATAATGGATATAAATAGCAACCTTCAAGAAACGCCCGTCGCAGACAAAACATTATAAATGTGAATGTTGGCTGCATAAAATTACGATCACTTTCTCTTCTTCAAGCAAAATTAATTCCGTGTTATAATCAACTTATAATAAAGGAGTTTTTATGGCAGATTTTAATAAAATCTTAGATCCTGGTGATTACGAAAACGGCGAAATCAACGTCGTCGTTGAAATTCCCACAGGCTCAAATCAAAAGATCGAATGGGATCGCAAGAATGCTTGTTTTATGCTCGACCGCATTGAACCAATGGCTTTTGCCAAACCATGTAATTATGGCTTTATTCCACAGACGCTCGACGAAGATGGTGATGAGCTTGATGTTCTTTTAATCACCGATCAACCCTTAACGACCGGCATCTATGCCAAAGCTCGCATCCTCGGTGTCATGAAATTTGTTGACGATGGAGAAGTAGACGACAAAATTATCGCAGTTGTTGCCGACAACCGCGACAATGGAGATGCAATCAAAAAGCTTGAAGATTTACCAAAACGTTTCATTGAACAGATTAAATTCCATTTTAACCATTACAAAGACCTCAAAAAACCTGGCACCACCGAAGTCAAAGAATTTGCCGACCTTGACGAGGCCAAACAGGTAATTAAAGACTCTATTGACCGCTGGAATAATCAGTAGCAAGCCCTCGCAGAATATAACTGCGCATAACAGTCTCTAGTTTAGCTAGAGACTTTTTCAAATACTATTATTATTCAATCGCCCTCCTCGCAAGATGTACCCCTGCCAGCACAAGCCATCCCGTTGAGCAGCATCTCAGAAGAATCGCAAACTTTTTTCTCTCGTCTTCTGTAACAGCCGAATCAGAAAGGGCTCACCTTTGCCTCAACTTAGCCAAAACGCATCTCTTTTTACCCTACAACCATTCCCGCGCTTCGAACTCCTGTGTTTTGCACAGGGGTTCTCCAAATTCCCGTAACAGATAGTACTTCATTGCAACAAAAAACGACCTAAGGGTCTTTTTGTTGCAATATGGTGATTCCGGCGGGAGTCGAACCCGCGATTTTCTGGATGAGAACCAGACGTCCTAGACCACTAGACGACGGAACCATGCTCCAATTATAGCACGGTTCCACCGCTCTGAAAAGACTCATTTTTCAGACACGCTCACTCAGTCGTCTCACTACCATCCTCAGGAGGATTTGGGGTTTCACCTCCACCAGTCCCTGGAATGTCAGGACTTTCTCCTGTGCCACTGTTTTCAGTAACGGTAATCACCACACTTACATTTTTACCACCAGCAATAGCCGTGATTTCTGCTTGACCAACTCCAACCGCCGCAATATTACCGTTACCATCTATCGTAATCACACCCGAGTTATTCGACAGCCATGACACATTGCGATTCGTTGCATTTTCCGGTAACACAATCGCACTCAGACGAGCCGTATCACCAACCTTCATCGTTTCAGGATTACCGTTAATCGCAATCGTCTCCACCGGCGTAATATCTGGCTGTTCAGGCTGCTCTGGCTCCGTCGAACGCATCGGCTCCACCGTAATCTCGAACGACGCCGAGCGATTGCTATCATTATCGCGCACCGTAATCGTCGCCGTACCTTCGCCCACCGCCGAACATTCTAGATGATTTGCACTAGTCACTGCACAAGTCGCCACAGCATTATTCGTACTGACGGTCACCAATTTATACTTTGCCGTCGCCGGAGAAATCGACACATCGATTCGCGCAATATCACCCTGCGTCATTTTCTGCGATGCCACAAAAATACCTGTCACAGTCGTACTTGGCTTGCTATTATCAGAAGGTCCGCCATTAGAATTATTCGAACTCGAATTATTGCCTGGCCGAGAACTACTAGAGTTATTATTTCTGTTATTTTGATTTGTATTTTGCTCCTTCGCGCGCTCCCACCTCGCCTTCAAAGTCAAGTCTTTCTCTACTGCCGTCTTCGCAAAATCAAACTTCGTATCACCCAAATACCATCCAACCAAATCATAACCGTCACGCGTCACCCCGACTGGCGCACTAGCCTTTTTACCCTTTGCGATCTTCTGCTCGTGTACTTTCGAGCCACCATCAGAGTCAAACTTCACCGTCACCGTCTCGACGCCTTCCTGCACCTGCCATTTCGCCACCAAAATCATATCTTCGTCGATCGTCCGGCTCGTAAAATCGAACGGCTCATTCGCATATACCCATCCCTGAAAGTCAAAACCTTCCTTACTCGGATTATTTGGCTGCTCGACTAAATTGCCGCAAACAATTTCGCTACTCTCAACTTCCGAACCACCATTTGACTCAAACTGCACTAAACAATACTGCGTCGCCGGGCGATTCGTCAACCACACAATCAACCCACCAATAACTCCTACTAGAAGCGCTACACCTACCGCAATCAAAGTCGCCTTTGGCTTCGAAAAACGCGGCTCTCCCAGCGCCACCGGCGCTGCTTCCTCAGTTTTCTCTTCATGCTCAGTCGTAAAATGATTGCGCCGATGCATCATACTCGAAGATTTCACGTCCATCGACAACCCTGCTAACGGTCGCGGCCGCGCCTGCGGTCTACCTGTATATCCCAGACCTTTCTCATCGCTACGCCCACCCTCATTCTCGTCTTCTATTAATACGTCCGCATCTTCGGAAATTAATTCAGTCTCCGTATCACGCCCCGACCCCAACACCAGCGGCGTCACCTTCACTGACGAACGCGTCGCACTCTTCACAGAGTGCCCGTCTTTCAACTCAACCTTCTTCTCACTAGCACCATCATGCTCTGTAATATTAATCAACCGCGAAGTCTTATTTGCGCTCGACGCCTGTATCCCCCTCGAAACCGTATTTCCTGACACTCCGCGCCCCACCTGCACCGCCACCACATCATCCCGAGCATCACCAATACCAGATACACCTTGCGCCGATTGCTCCCGTATAGCACCATCCTGCGACTTCGACGCAACTTTCACTGGCTTGTTTTGCTTTTCCGTTTTCTGTTCATTATGAAACTTCTGAATCTTCGGTCGCTCCTGCGGTTTCAAATCCTTCTGCTTTTTCTGGCTCACCTGCTCACTTTGAATTCTGGATTTGCCCTGCGTCTTCTGACTGGTCGACTTTTCTTGAGTCGCAGTATTACCTTGAGTCTTTTGAACATCAACATTTACCGGCACATCCTGAACTTTAACTGCGACCTCCGCCTGCGCCGAATTGTTCTCGCCAACAACTACTTCCGATTTCTTTTCGATTTTTTGTTTTGCCCTAGACTTCTCCATCAAGTCCTTACTATCAGACACATTTTTATTCATAACTTTTTCCATCCGCCTCTTCGCATTCTCATCCAAAGAGCCGCTCGCAGTTTTATTAATTAGGATCTTATCCATTACCAGCCATTATATCACACTTTCCGCTAAAACAAAAATTTTTATCCTTACCTCGTCTCATTATAGTACTGCTAAAACTCGCTAGCCCAAAATCAATGATTTAATTAAACTCAAAGTCTAAGCCCCTGCTCATTTATTTGTTATTAAATCCTTTCTAGATTCGCTGAGTCAGCCGTCTAGCATAAACATTCTCTATAAATAACTGACTAATGGTCATTTTTCACATTTTTTAAAACCAACACAGAATAACAGGGAAGAATAAAACGCCAAAACTGACCATTGGTCATTTTTACTCCCCTCTGCTTTCATATCATTATCCCTACCGTACTAGACAGCGGAGGGGAAAACTAACCCATCGACTATTGACGTTATACGGAAAGATATCCGAAAAATTAAAATTAGAGCAAAAGGCGCCTTGAAAATTTGTGTGAGACCAAGCTCGAGAGGACCAGACATCAGCATTAGTGCCCGCGTCTGTGCTAATCCGACCGACATCCAAGACCATTCCGCTCCGCACGAGATAGTAAATACCTAAGCAAAATGCAAGTTCTGACTCCCATTTTTTGAGACACCAAAAAACACGCACATTGCCAACACAAAACAGTCGAGTTTTTGCTACATCAAGAGATTTTATGTTATAATTATATCATGAAAAAATTGCCTATCGTCGCACTAATCGGCCAGACCAACGCCGGAAAATCCAGCCTACTAAATCGGTTTGCGCATAAAAATATTGCCATTGTCGCTCGCGAAGAGGGGACGACCCGCGACAATGTCGTCGCGCGCATCGATGATCGGTTTTTGCTAATCGACACCGCCGGCCTCAAAGATCCCGAAGACGATTTTGAAGCCGGAATTCAAGACCAAATCGCCGACGCCATCGACGCCGCGGATTTGATTTTGCTTACGCTCGACAGCTCGAAATACCCCAATCACGACGATGCTGATATCGCCCGTTCCGCCCTCAAATCCCGCAAGCCCGTCCTGCTTCTTCTCAATAAATCTGACCTTGGCGAGAGCTTACCCGACACCGAATTCTTACATCTTGGTATCAAGCCCGCCCAGACTTTCCGCGTCTCCGCTACGACCGGACAGGGCATAAAAGATCTAAAATCCGCGATTTTTGATTTCGTTGGCACGTCGAAGGGTTCGCCAATTTCTCGAGAGTATTTTACGGCTGAACCGGGTCAAAATCACGACCTAAGCGAAGCGAAGGATTCGATTTTGAGAGGTTCACCGACTCTCGAAAATGGCGACCCTCGCAACCAACAAAGCTTAAAAATCGCTCTAATCGGCCGCCCGAACGTCGGTAAATCCTCGCTTTTCAACTCCCTAGGCCAGAAGCAGCAAGCCCTCGTCAGCTCGCGCCAAGGCACCACCCGCGACGTCAACCGCATCGAAGTCCGCTACCACCAGCGCACCCTTGAAATCCTCGACACCGCCGGCATTCGCAAGCCCGGCAAGCGCGAAGTTGGTATCGAAAAATTCTCCGTCCTCCGCACTCTAGCCGCGATCGAAGAATCCGACATTTGCGCTCTCCTCATCGACGCCACCGAGCCCCATTCTAAGCTCGACCAATCTCTCGCCGGCCAGATTATCGACGCTGGCAAAGGCATTATTGTCGTTCTTACTAAAGCCGACCTCGTCAACGACACCGATCATATTCTCGATGAGCTCGAGCGCGACTTTAATTTCTTACCTTACGCTCCAGTATTAATTACCAGCAGCATGACTGGTCAGAACGTCACCAAACTTTTCGAGCTTGCCGCCGAAATCGACGCTACCCGTCACATCGAGGTCAAGACCTCCGAGCTCAACCGCATCTTAAACGACGCTATCATCAGCCACTCACCCGCCGGCCTCAAAAACACCCGCCCGAAGCCGAAATATATTGTCCAGACCGACGTTTGCCCGCCTTGGTTTGTCATCCACGGTCGCGATCTCGGCCTTCTGCACTGGTCATGGAAACGTTTTCTCGAGCGCAAAATTCGCGAAAAATACCCCTTCGTCGGCACACCGATTATGTTTAGCTTCCGCAACGATCAATCCGACCGCGGCAAGTCCTCCGACAAAAAACCAAATTCCACTCAATAATTATTCGCAAGCTACAGAATCAGCAAACGATCAAAATTACTTATATCAAAGCAAGTATCTCGAGACTAAATCAAATCCAACCAATAAAATACCTCCAGCCGTAGCCAGAGGTCAACATAAAACATCCTAAATCCATCAATCACCAATTTTTCACAAAGTTCAAGAACTTCCGAACCAGCCAGCTTACCATCGACGTAATCGTCAGTAGAACTCCTAACGTAACACCAGGAACCCACCGAAACACAAACGCCAAAATCGTCGTCTGGATCATCAATAACGTCTCCCAGTGCATCGCCGTACAAATCGCCAAGCTTATCAGTGTCACAGCCACCGTTCCCAGCATAAGATCGACCAGCGAAAACGTCTCCAGCGGCGGCACAGCGTCGAGACAGCGTTGCAGCGACGCATTTTTTAAACTATCGTCAGTCTCCGCCAGCACATAAGCCACCGTCACTAGATAAACACCTTTCCGCCATAGCAAATCGCACATCTTCACGCCACCAATCGCCACGAGCGCCACCACAGCCACCACCGCCAAAAGCGACGCCATTTCCAATTCACCCTGCGTCAACGTTTCCGCGCCCGGCTGCGACTGCGCCAATTCTGACGATATCGCATAAGCGCTAATGGCCACCGCCACTACATACAACGCCATGCTTACAATCACTACCGCATGAATCCATTTCAAAATCAGCGCCGTCCGCCGGCTCCACTGCTTTTTCTGCATTTTTCACCCTCCGTTTGTCAATCTGCCAGTCCAAAATTACCCTAAGCTAACCTTAAAATCGTGAGAGTTTCTCTACCTTTTCGGATGTTTTTATCTTAAAGAACCTCCCCTCTCTTACCATTATACCACACAAATGCTCAAAAGTCAATCACTTCAATCCAAATCCCACTTCCAAGTGGAGCATAACCTGAAAAACATGATGCACATTCTAGATTTATCGATTAGTGCTCTTATCCACCTATCCATACCATTATCCCTACCGTACTAGACAGCGGAGGGGAAAGGCGTAAAAACGATCATTACTGATGGATGGATAAATCCATGACACGTTGAAATTTAGATAGTATGCATATTGCAAAATTTCGTTGTAGTCTATTTTTGAGGCCCAAGCATATCCGTAGATGCCGGAACCGCCGAACAAGCCATAGTATCCGATATTCCCGCTCCGCACGATCATACTCATTATCCCTACCGTACTAGACAGCGGAGGGGAAAACCCCAGTAACGCAGATCATCAAAAGACGGGTTGACGCCTGAAGCGGCAAAAGTCGAATTAAGGCTATATTGAAAAATTTCATGATTAGAAGAACGAGACGACCAGCATGTGCCAGCGGCACCAGCATAGTAATCGAGATAGCCGTCACGACTAGCATTTCCGCTCCGCACGCAAGCATCATCATCCTCTTGACGCAAATAGTTATATTATGATATAATAGAAAAATAAGCCGTTTTCACTTCAGCTTTGCACTTTGAAAGGGATGAGTTATCAAATATCATCAATCACTAACCCAGTTTTTTCGCCACAGCATCATCAATCAACCCACGACCCGCACATTACAAGGAGGCTACATCATGTACAACCCAATCCGCTACCGCAGTTTCTTCTCAGGCACCATCCAAACGCTCCGTTGTATCCGCCGGCATGCACTTATCGCTAGTTTTAGCTCTGCTGCTTTTTATGTCCTCTACCGCTGCTCAGACGCCGTCTTGTCGCATATTAACCAAAATATCTTTTTTACCATTATGGCAATCTTGGTCTGCGCGACTATCATTTCCACGGGCGCAATTCTCCTCCTTGATTCGCAGGATCTGCTTAGTTTTTACTACCATGAAAACAAACGCCTCAAGGCTTACCCGCAAGCACTCAACGTACCAAAAATCTCCAGCGATGAATTCGCACAAGAGCTTGATGACATGATCGAGCATTACAATCAAATCGTCCAGTCCATTGAACATTCCAAACGTTGTATTTCTCAGCATCGAGCCCAGATTAAACATCTAAAAGCCGAGCTACACGACACTTTATTGTCAGAAAGCATCGACTATCGCGAATATCTCCAAGACCAATATCAGCAAAACCACCACTCTTGAATCATCCCGCACCCCCGACTCTGCACCAGAGTCGGGGTATTTTCATATCATTATCCCTACCGTACTAGACAGCGGAGAGGAAAAGTTTGACCGCGATCATTTAGATTAGTAAGACGTACATTTGTTAAAGCGAACATGGTATAAGCTTGTTCGTATTGATTATTTAGAATAGCGTTCCGAGTCCATACATATATATTTGATCCGCTTAATCCAATATGGCCGTAATGCATTATAACTCCGCTCCGCGCGAAGTTTCTATAAAACCCTGTTTAACCTTCCTCCAGAAATTGCCAATTTTTCAGAACATCGCGCACTTCGTCCGTACTTTTGCAATTCATCATCTCCGCACGCAACTCCGATGCACCAGCGAACGACTTAACATAAATCTTAAAGTAATGCTTCAGCGGCTCAAACGCCAGGCTCCGCACTTTTCCGTCCACTTTCAGCGCAAAATCCGGATTTTCACGCATCAATTCCGCCTGCGCCGCGCAGTGTTTCGCATCCTGCACATCAAACAGATCTAAATGCAAGTTCAAGAGCGCCAATAGTTCCGCTCGCGTCGCCTCATGTTTAGTAAAACAATATGGATTCTCAAACACGCCCCGCCCGATCATCCAGCCATCCACTTCCGGATATTGCTGCGACAACTCCCGCGTTTGTCGCAAATCCTTAATATCGCCATTAATTACCAGCTTCGTCTGCGGCGCGATTTTTGCCCGCAAGGCGCAAATCTCCGAAATCAGCTCAAAATGCGCCGGCACCTTCGACATTTCTTTACGCGTGCGTAAATGCACTGTCAACGCCGCCAAATCCTGCTGCAATAATAACTTCAACCATTCCCGAAATTCATCCACATAAGTATAGCCGAGTCGCGTTTTTACTGACACCGGCAAATTTGTACTCTGCTTTGCCCGCGTGATACATTCCACCGCCAAATCCGGCGCCCGAATCATCGCCGCCCCGCCACCGGCATTATTCACGTGCCGATCCGGACAGCCCATATTAATATCCAACCCCGCAAACCCCAGCTTCTCCAGCTCCGCCGCCAAAACACCAAAATGCTCCGGATTCTTACCCCAAATCTGCGCAATAATCGGCGCGTCCGTCGGCGCAACTTCCAACCTTTCCAGAGCATTAAACCGCCCTTTCTCCGACGCAAAACTCGACACGTTTGTAAACTCCGTAAAAAACAAGTCCGGCCGCCCCGCATGCGCAATCACTTGCCGAAATGCTACATTCGTCACGCCTTCCATCGGCGCCAAAGCCGTAAAGCCATGCCGCAACTCATCCCAAATATTCTTCATTTATTTATATAATTACAAAAAATATCGTTTTTGTCAATGACACCATATTCATACCATTATCCCTACCGTACTAGACAGCGGAGGGGAAAACCATTCCAGCGATTACTAAGGAAGGATGACGAGATTCCTGATGCACTGAAGTAGGGGTGGAGTGCAGAATTATAATCTAAAGCATCGAGAGCGCGTGATGACCAGTTATAGACGTAGATGCCTGGATTGTTTGCAAAACCGGTACGATAAAAAACTCCGCTCCGCACGAATCCATATTCATACCATTATCCCTACCGTACTAGACAGCGAAGGGGATAGCCACCTCGGCGATCACCTGGATGGAACGGGTTGACGCCTGAATCACCAAAGATTAAATTGATAGCAACCGGATAATCCATATTTGCACTCGTGTGAGCCGACCAGAGCAGTGCGATATTACCTGTTGTTGGAGCAAAGTATCCCGTCATCCAAACCGCCTCGCTCCGCACGAAAACATTCAATCACCATAAGGCACGCCAATCATGTTATAATCAATATAGTATCTAGCCGGAAGATTGCAATTCTATGCTCGAAATCATCTCCTCAAAGCTCAAACTCTACCCGCAAAAATCACAAATCATAGCCAAATCTTTCCAAAGACCCCAGCTATTTTTCTGCTTAACTACTATCAACATCCCGAGATAAAGCCTAGACAACCAGGCTCAGACGTCATGGCTCAGCTTACACCCCTGCTACCACGGCTAGTCAGCACGTCGTACATCCGTGACAAGCCACCTTCAACGCGCTAATTTAGAATGTTCTAACCTTATCAAACGGATAAATCCGCAGCGCTGCCGGCCCAATAATGCGACAAAACGGAATCGTCCCAAGCCCCGAACGCGAGTCAAAAGAGTGTGAACCCTCACGATTGTCTCCCGCCACAAAAATCTCACCCTGCGGCACTACCGTATCAACCTCACCAGAAGAATATTTCTTCGGACCATTATTATCATCAACATAAGTCTCTTCATCCGGCGAAAAGCCATCTGGATGCTCATCGTTATAAACCGTCAAAACTCCATCTTTCACCGTCACGCGCTCACCTGGAAAAGCGATCACGCGTTTAATCAAATATTGATCCGTCTGCCCAGCTGGCGCCTCGCAAGTCAGCGGACCAGTCGCACTGCCATTTACGAACACAATTACATCTCCACGCTTCGGTACATATTCCTGCCCTAAGAAATGTGCCCAGGTCACCGGTAAACGATTCACGATTACTCGGTCATTATTATGCAGAGTATTCTCCATGCTTTGCCCGACTACATTATAAGACCGAAAAACGTAAGCGTTCAACAAAATCGTACCAATAATCACAACCCCCACAAACAAGATCAGACTTAACAAGTCCTTCACTAGAGGGTGCTTTTTGAAAAAGTTTGGTTGCGGTTGTGGTTCCATTACCCTAGTATAACACAATTTTCGCAGACAAAATAATTTTCTCGGTTCAATATAACAAAGCAGAACAGTAGAATAAATAGTTATCTACATTATAGAA
>CAZETG010000015.1:0-20305 GCA_964514875.1 uncultured Candidatus Saccharibacteria bacterium
CAGCGACCTCACGGTCCCAAACCGTGTGCGCTACCAACTGTGCTACGCCCCGTTACCTGCATTATACTACATATCATCATAAATTACCAGAGGGAATTAGCGAAAAGAAGGCATATTAGATAGCTAAATTGGAGGATACCACGGAGTGATCACAGATTAGCTAATGTAAGGTATGGCTAAGCTTAAAACTTCCAAGTTCCGTATTTTGTTTTTTGATTTAATGTGATAAAATACCTCTATACATCTGGGTGTGGCGCAGCTGGTAGCGCGCGCGGTTCGGGACTGCGAGGTCGTCGGTTCAAATCCGATCACCCAGACCATAGGTAGAATTGGATTTTTTGAGTTTAGACCATCAGATTTTAACCGTTTAAGGAGGTTACGTGCCACAAGCAACTAAAAAACCACAGTCATCAAAGGGAAGCAATGCCATTCGTTGGTTTGCTTTTGTGCTTTTGCTGTTAATTTTTAGCCTTTTTCTTGCTAATGTTGTCTCGCCACAAGGTACTATTAAAGACGTACCGCTCTCTGATGTTATCGCTCGGGCGAATGACGAGAATGGCGATATAGCTAAAATTACCGTCGAAGGTAGTAATCTCAAGATCACCCTTAAGGGCGAAGAATATTACACTCAGACCTCACGTAAAGATCCTTCCGGGACTCTTTATGAGCAGGGATTGATTGATCAGTGTGTCGATCTTAATGGCGAGGAATTGGCGGAATGCCAGGCAAAGTATCCAATTATTGAATATAAAGAAGTATCCACCTTCTGGGATTATGCGCTTGATATTGCAATTATTATAGTACCAGTAATCATCATTATTCTGTTCTTTAGCTCTATGATGCGTCAAGCTCAGTCCATGAATAATCAGTCCATGGGTTTTGGCAAGGCCAAAGCAAAAGTTTACGGTCCCGACAAGAAAAAAGTTCTTTTCTCTGATGTTGCCGGTAATGAATCCGCCAAACAGGATCTCGCCGAGATTGTCGACTTTCTCAAGGAGCCAAAAAAATACGAGAAGCTTGGTGCGAAAATCCCGCGCGGTGTTTTACTCGCTGGCGAGCCTGGTACCGGTAAAACTCTCATGGCGCGCGCAGTCGCCGGCGAAGCTTCGGTGCCGTTCTTCAGTATCTCCGGTTCTGAATTTGCCGAAATGTTTGTTGGTGTTGGCGCCTCGCGCGTACGCGACCTCTTTGCCAAAGCTAAGAAAAACGCTCCCTCAATTATCTTCATCGACGAGATTGATGCCGTTGCGCACAAGCGCGATGCCCGTGGCGGTGCTGGCCGCGAAGACGAGCAGACTTTAAACCAAATCCTCGTCGAAATGGATGGTTTTGATAATGATTCCGGCGTCATTGTCATCGCCGCGACGAACCGCGTCGACATGCTCGACAAGGCCTTGCTCCGTCCTGGTCGCTTTGATCGTCACGTCAATGTTACATTACCAGAACGCAAAGACCGTCTCGAGATTCTCAAAGTTCATTTTAAGAATAAACCCACAGAGAAAGATGTCAACCTTGATGCGCTTGCCGCTAAGACCGCCGGTAGCGCTGGCGCCGATCTCGCTAATATCGCCAACGAAGCTGCCATTACCGCTGCCCGCGAGGGTCATGAGAAAATTACCAACGGCGATCTCACCGAAGCCTTTGAGCGCGTCGCCATTGGCCCGGAGCGCAAGAGCAAAGCTATGAACGATCACGAGCGCAAAGTCACCGCTTACCACGAAGCTGGCCATGCCATTGTTGGTCATGTACTGCCTGATTCCGATCCAGTTCACAAGGTCACGATTATTCCGCGCGGTCATACCGGTGGTGTCACCTGGTTCCTCCCGCCAGAAGACCGTAGCTATAAGAGTATTTTCGAGCTCAAAGACATCTTAGCGCGTGCCATGGGCGGCCGCATTGCTGAGAAACTTATCTTTGGCGAAGATGCTGTGACGACTGGCGCTTCTTCCGACCTCAAAAACGTTGCCGAGCTCAGCAAGGAAATGATCGTCGAAGAAGGTATGGGTAACCAGACACGCAACCTTGTCTTCCCTGAAGGCGAAACAGGGTATTACACGATTTCTACCGGTAAGCCGTATTCAGAAAAGACCGCTGAGTTAATCGACCAAGAAGTTAAGGCTCTCTCCGATGAAGCCGCCATGCGTGCCGAAGCCGTCTTAAGGGCAAATCCAGAAGTCCTCGAGCGCCTCGCGAAAGCTCTCCTAGAGCACGAGACTCTTGAAGAAAAAGACCTTGAGCCGCTATTGAAGGATGCCAAGCTCCCCACGAATGCTAAGCTCCACGCTTAGGTAGAGCACAAAAATCTGGCCCCAGTTTCTACTGGAGCCAGTTTGCTTAGATAATGTACTACAATCGGGTTCAATCAAGGCATGGCGAGTGGTCGGATCTATGAACCACACCTTTTGGCGAGAAGATGTAAAAATCACGGAAAACCCCCTCCTCGCAGCCAGGTAACTGAATATCCCAGTCCTTCGCGAAGTAATAGGGAAAATTCCGCCAGTAGGTACCTAACTCGCCTTCGATGGTGTCACCAGTAGCCATCCGCACACGCTTACGAATCATATCCTTATGTACAAAGATTTCTTCTGCACGGTACATACCCACGCCGGCACATGCCATGTCGATCAAGCAGCGATTAACTATCTGGATTACGAACTCTGGCACTTCATGTCCGCTCGCCCTTAAAACCTCAGCCGGTGTTATCGGTTTCATATATTGCCACCTCCATTATATATTTTGCCAACAACAACCAAGCGTTCACTTTGAAAGTGTCCGCTTATCCATAATTGTAGCACAGATAGCGAAAAAAGTCAAGCCTTATCTTGCCTCTGATCTTATAGTATAATATACACATGCCCGAGTGGCGGAATTGGCAGACGCGCTAGCTTCAGGTGCTAGTCTGAGCAATCAGGTGCAGGTTCAACCCCTGTCTCGGGCACCAATGTTATTGATAAAACTTCCAGGTGTCATGAATGACTCTCTTTGATAAGAGTCTCAAACTGCAATCATGGAGCCACGGCTCTTCTTTTTATCATTTTAATAAAATGCCCGTAAGGCTCTTTTTTGTGCATATAAAAATTTGAACTTGTAACGCCATTACAAGTTGGATATAAGTTATACAGGGGTGAATTGATGGTTTGTGGCGTTAATTAAGCTTGGTCGCCTATTCCTACCATTATCCCTACCGTACTAGACAGCGGAGAGGAAAGCCGTACCAACGAGGATAATAGTTTGAGGTAAACATACTTGAACTAACAAGAAAAGGACTATATGCAACCTGAAATCCTGTATTTGAATATGCTCGGTTTGACCAAAATAGGACACTATAGCCATACCACTCACTAAGCGGACCGGTTACATTAGCATTACCAATATTTCCGCTCCGCACGAGGCTCTCTATTTCATATCATTATCCCTACCGTACTAGACAGCGGAGGGGAAAGCCAAGCCAGCGAGCATTGTTATTAGATAATCCGCTTCCTGAATTGTTAAAACTGAAACCGAAAGCGCTACGGAAATCTATATTAGAATATGCACGAGAAGACCAGCCGGAACTGCTAATTCCCGCTGCGAATGGGCTACCGGAATATGTCGTATATCCGCTCCGCACGAAAGTTCGCTTCATACCATTATCCCTACCGTACTAGACAGCGGAGGGGAAAGGCGATCCAGCGATGATCGCTCAGTGATGATTGGACACCAGAAGCATAAATACTAAGAAAGAACGCTTGCGGAAAACTAATATCCAAGTTAGAGCGGGAAGACCACCCGTAACCGCCAATACCAGTCCCTTCGAGACGCCCCGTGCAGTTCGTAACCCCGCTCCGCACGAAGATTTGACGGAATTCCTTATTCTTACTATTATCCCTACCGTACTAGGCAGCGGAGAGGAAAACCGAATTGTCGACCGTCGCTTCCAGACGAATATACGTCTGGCATGTCAAAAATGAAACGTAAGCCATTGCGAGGATAAGCCGATGCTGTATGAGAAGACCAATATGTGCCGATGTTACCCGCTATGTCGTTATATCCGTCGGTATGTTGTCGTCCGCTCCGCACGAGAATGCGCAGGCTTTTCTGGCACGAAGTGACAGACCTTCATACTATTATCCCTACCGTACTAGGCAGCGGAGAGGAAAACCGAGCCAGCGGTAATGGTTGCTGGACGGGCTGACGTCTGAAGCATTAAAGCCGAGGCCGAAGGCGCTCTGAAAATCTGCATTAGGATATGCTCGCGACGACCAGTTAATTCCCCATAAACCTGCATTATAAATCAGACCGCCTGGGTTTACTGCATCGCTCCGCACGAAAATTTGGCGGAATCCACTGTTCATACTCATTATCCCTACCGTACTAGACAGCGGAGGGGAAAGGCCCAATAACGATTATTCATATGCGAAGAGGCAGTGACAATATCCTGAAAACGAAGGAAAAATCCATCCTGTAAATCAGCAGTATTATTGAAACCGATACGTGATGACCAGTAGTATCCGTATATACCTAGCCATTCAATGCTGCCATTATAATAAGGAGCAAAACCGCTTCGCACGAAGCTTAATACTTTTATTCTCCACACGAATAAGGCTCTTTCCTGGAGCAAATTAATACAAATACTTCTTGTGAGGGGAATAAGACTTGGGCAAGCGCCCCGGAGCGGCCCCTCACAAGAAGTATTTGTATTAACCAACATCACGCCCAAACAAAACGAGCCTTATTCATTACCATTATCCCTACCGTACTAGACAGCGGAGGGGAAAGCCGTACCAGCGGTAAGACAAAGCAGATGGGCTGGTTGCTGAAGTATCAAAGAAAAAGCTATAAGTTTGCCGAGGATCTTCATTAGTGGATGCACGCAAAGCCCAAAAACCCACCAAGCTGCCAGTCCCCATGCCTGCTTGTCCGGCATACCAGACGCTTCCGCTCCGCACGAAGAGGCCTACTTCCTATTCTCATAGAGAGCAGTGTATGCTATAATATAAATCAGAATATATATCAATCTAATAGGAATTATTTATGTCAGGACATAGTAAATGGGCCACAACCAAACGTCAGAAAGCCGTTGTCGATGCAAAGCGTGGCGCTTTGTTTACAAAAATCGCGAATCAGATTGCGATTGCGGCTCGTTCGGGCACTGATCCGAATATGAATCCATCGCTGGCTATGATGCTGGAGAAGGCGCGTCAGGCTAATATGCCGAAGGTTAATATCGAGCGGGCGATCGCGCGCGTCGCGGACAAGACTGCCGCAGCTCTCATCGAAGAAGTTTACGAAGGTTATGGTCCGGGCGGTGCTGGCATTATCATCGAGGTTGCCACTGACAACAAAAACCGCACCATGCCGGAAGTCCGCAATATTTTATCCAAAAACGGCGGCCGCATGGCTGATCCGGGGTCGGTCATGTTCCAGTTTGCGCGCAAAGGCTGGATCGAAGTTTCCGAAAAGGGCGAAGAGACTATGTTGACGATTTTAGACGCTGGTGCGGAAGATGTAGATGAGTCCGAGGAAGGTTTGATTGTTTTGACCGCTCCGAGCGACTTAATGAAAGTTCGCCAAGCCCTGCTGGATGCTGGTCTGACCGTTACAAACGCCGAGCTAAAATACATCCCTACGACCAACGTCTCTCTAAGCGAGGAAGATTCCGCGAAATTGGAAAAACTTCTCGATGCGCTCGATGATCTCGACGACGTTACCGCGGTTCACACGAATGCCGAGTAGGCACTACGGGGTTTCTTGACGCACAGAATAATCAATATCCTCAGAGCAAACCCTAAAACACTGAGACGATTTACCCGTTTATTAGAAGAACGAGTATGGTGCGTTCGTGTTTAGCCGGATGCAGAACGATTTTCAAGTTTTCACAGAACATGAAAATTACTCTGCACTAATCTCCCCACCACAGAAGGCAAACTTTGAGAAATGAAAATCAGACGAAGATTCACTTGAAATTCGCTCAAAAAAGAAGCTAGTAAGTTCTAGCTTCTTTGATTTACCAAAATCCATTAATTTACAAATGCAAACCTTCTTTTAACTCCGTACGACCGCCAACCCCCGGGCGAACTTTTTCGCCAAGCTTCGGCTGTATAATATGGCAATGCACGCGCACCAACGACGCTCCCGAACGTGCCGGATTGCCAAATCGCATACAAAGCGCCCCGCCGTCGAGATTATAATCTCGAATTAACCGCTTCCATACTTCCTGTAAATCTAGCCAAGCCTCCGCACTCACATCGACAATTTCATAAACCGCATCCGCCGCCACGACCAAAAACTGTAACTCAGCCCCTTCGTAAGGGAATCGATTTTGCGAAATGTGCCAATGTGGAGTCTGGAACAGAATTTCCTGCTCGATATACTCGGGATCCATCGGATCTTTGCCTTCAGCTTCCATGCGCAACATAATATCAAGCTGTTCTTGCGAGCGTGCATTTGGCGGATAAATAAACCTATAGCTTGGTACCATGAGGCTATTCTTTCCCCTTACCGCGCTTTATATAAGCGTCCTCCTTTTCCAATACGGCACGCAAAATAAACTCCTGGCATTGATTCTGCAGATTACAGTCTCCCGGCTCATAAACATACGATCCACCATCCACTCCCACATTCTCTCCAAACGGATCCGTGAAGAGCACTGGATCGACCACGGGCAACACATCTTCTGAAATTTCCGCAGGATAATAACCGTATTGCGGATAGTAATACTCCTCAAGCGCATAATACATAGCATTGATAGCGGTCTTGCGGTCGTCGTCACGATCCATCGCGTCGACATTGGCCTTTTGAATAAAAAATATAATCACCAAAAGTGCCGCGAATGCTCCCACTATCATCAACTCGATCAGAGTAAAACCTTTTTTTGCTTTCATATTTCCAAATCTAAACTGGTAGTACCGACTGGGATCGAACCAGTGACCTTGGGCTTATGAGTCCCACGCTCTAACCATCTGAGCTACGGTACCATATCTATCAACACCCCCATTATAACACAAAACGCCAGATTGTGATAAACTTTACGTAAGATTTCCAAAATTTTTACTCTGTTAAAATTTGTTCTGACTTTTGCAATAGATAATCAACCATTTGACCAGCAATATCATCTCCAGTCAAGAGCTGGCAACGCGGGAAATAGCAGGGAAAGTTCACCTCTGCGACTTTTGGACCGTCATCCGTGATCATGATATCGACCCCGCTAAACTCTACGCCCTCAGCCTTCGTAGCATAAACCGCTGCGCGTTTGACCTCATCATCAAAACCGTAAGGCTCCACATTTGGAGAGGCGCCTTCGTTAGAACGAAAATCTCCCTGCGGCGCACTGTAGCGGATCGAGCTAATGACTTTATCCCCCAGCACGATTAACCGTGCCGTCGAGGTGACCTTGCAATATTCCTTCAGCACCGCATCTGCTCCACTTTTACGCACAAAATCAGCTACCGAAAACAAACTTTCCGGACTATCTACGCGCATCACTCCAACACCGTGACTTCCGCCTGTTGCTTTGATAATGATTGGAAAACCTCCCAGTTCTTCCACTACTTCCAACAAAACCTGGTGATTCTCTGGTAGGTAGTTTACAGTCCGTGGCGCCGGAACCTTGAGATACTCGTAGGCAACCGCACCTGGTCGACGTACCGTCATTGGCGTAGGGTCTGTCCGAAAAGTCGCAACGCTTGGATTGATCAGCATAGTCTCTAGACCCATCGCTCCCGGCGTCCCCATAGAGGCTACTCGATAAAGTGCATCTCCGGGATCAATTTTCACCTTGAGTGGATTAACGCGCGCCGGATCTAAAACTTCCAATACAACCTTCCGCTCTGCGCAAGCTTTTCCCAGTAAATCAATGACGACGAGATTGCTATTGCTTGGCTCGTTCTGTGTCTTAGCTATCAAATATAATTTCATATAACTCTAAACTCTAAAATAATTCTACACATAAATATTTTATCATATTTAACTCTGAAAAATAAATCCTTCATCGGACAACGCGTAGTAACAGAAGTTTTTGTTCGACTTTTTTGGTGAGTAAGACTGCGGGTTATTAAAGAGTTCTCTGACCTAGATCGTTGTAGTTTGCTATAATATATATAAATAATCATGGAGTGATAAATGAATACTGGTGAATATCTACAACGCAATGAAGATGAACTAAATACAAGCAGCGCCTGGAGCGAAATCATGGAAAATCCGGTTGCCTTAAAAATCGATTTATCAAGCCCAGAGTACACCGCGAAATTTGAGGACGCCCCAATTTATCAAAAGGCTGGAAAAATTACCGCTTTGCAGATTACTGCGGAAGGCCTCAAGGATAATCAATACGCCGACAAAGATGTGCGTTTTGATGATAATTTAAGGGAATATGTATTAGATACCTATGTGATGCGCGAGAATAACGGGGAACGGACTCAAGTGCTTGAAGATACTCGCGTCGTACGGGTCGGAGATTGGCTGGCGACCAATCCTATCCAACAAGAAGGTGATAAGGAGAATAATTACACAATTTCCAATGAAACTTTTCAAAAACGCTACACAGCAACCGATGAATCAAATATTTTTCAACCAAAGGGCCTGGCAAAAATTATCAGTAACGAAACCGGACGCCCCGTAGAAATAGATTCTCCGTGGGGTGGCATGCAAAACGGCGATGAAGCTTGCTACTTTTGTGCCCAATGCGACGCAGACGGACAATTAGTCGGCAAACGCTACATTCTCAGCGAAAACGATTTTGCTAACTACGAGCAAGTAGATAAGTAAAGTACAGAAAAATTTTTGCGGAAGGGACAGGATTATGTCTTACTTCGTAAGTCATTTCGATGAGTGTCGCCGTATATTAAAGGATTCGTTATGCGCCCAGCGCGAAGCGCCATGGCGCGCATCCAAGAGAATCCTGTATTTTTCGGCTAAAAAAATACTAGGGAAATTCCAAGAATTTCCCTAGTCTCTTCCGTTAGTTCGCACAAAAATAAGCCTCAAGGCTTATTTTTTCGAACCTGGCGGAAGGGACAGGATTCGAACCTGCGAAGCTATTAACTTGCTGGTTTTCAAGACCAGTGCCATCAACCACTCGGCCACCCTTCCTCTCCTATCATATCACATCTTGACATTTATAGCAAACTGTGCTAATATAAAAAGCATAAGCTGCTCTGGTCGGCCAGATTTTGACGACTACAGCTCAGACTCATTATGCCAAAATATAAAAATCACAGGGAAGCTCTGAGGCGATTTGTAATTTTTACAAAAATCCGCCAAAGCGTAAATTATCTGTTATGATAGATTAGAGATGCTAAGGAGGTAATATGAAGGGTACATATCGGCCGTACGACGAAAGAACGCCAGATGAGCAATATAAGAATTTGATTCGGGTGATTCTTGAGCACGGTATTAAGAGCCCTTCGCCCATGGTTGATGAAAACGGCAAGGAAGTTAATACGATTGATCTGTTGGGCGCGCCGGTCATGCGCTTCGATTTACTGAAAAATGGCGTCCCGGTTTTGACTGAACGTGATATTAAATTCTGGAAAGCCGGTGTCGGGGAATTACTTGGCTTCATTAATGGTGCGACGACGCAGGCGGAGTTAGAAGAGTTTGGATGTAAGTGGTGGAAAGCTTGGTGTACAGAACAGAAATGCGCCAAACGTGGCCTCGAGACGGGAGATCTTGGCCCTGGTTCATATGGCGCGGCTTTTCATGATTTTCCGACTGCCGATGGTAAATCATTTAATCAGCTTGCCGAGATTATCCAGCAGATTCGCGAGCGTCCCGAGCTGAAGACTCATCTAATTACCCCGTGGATTCCGCAATATACGATTCGCAACAAGCATCACCAGCAAAAAGTCGTCGTTTGTCCTTGTCATGGTTGGATGCACTTCCGGATCCTCGAGGGCAGACTACATCTTGTCATGTTCCAGCGCAGCTGTGATGTCTTGATTGGTTGCCCAAGCAACTGGATCCAGTATTCGGCCTTACTACTTGCAATGTCGGAAGTGCTTGATCTCGAGCCGGGTGAGTTTATTCACATGATTTCTGATGCACATCTTTACGAGAATCAGCTCCCGTGGGCCGAGGAGATTCTCTCGCGTGAGTCGCGGCCATTCCCAACCATGACTATCAAAAATCCTCATGATGATATTTTTGCTTATCGTCCCGATGATTTCGAGCTCAGTGACTATCATCCGCATCCACCGATCAAAGGAATTCCAGTCGCGATCTAGGGATTATTGACTATGGATGAAAACTGGTTGGCAAATGTCAAAATTGCACGCAAGACTGGTCAGGTCATTGGGCTAGTTCAGGGTTCGTGGGATCTATTTCATCTCGGTCATTTACGTTACATTATGAAAGCGCGAGCGTTATGCGATTTTCTAGTTATTGCAATGGATAGCGACGAAAAAATTCGCAAGCGTAAAGGCCCGACCCGTCCTGTTATTCCCGAGCGTGAGCGTTTCGAATTTATTAAATTATTGAATATTGCCGATGCGATTGTTATCAAAAATCTTGGTGAGCCGAAATGGCATCTAATCAAAACGGTTAAGCCTGACGTCCTAGTGGTGATTAAGGATAATTATAGCGATGAGCAGATCGAGAAGCTCAAGCAATATTGTGGTCGCGTTGCGATTCTTCCGCGTCAAGCCAAAACCTCTACTTCCGACAAAATTCGTCAAATTACGATTAATAGTCGCTTGCGCAAGGTTGAAGGCGTCGAAGAAAAAGTCGCCAAAGCCGCGACCAATATGAAGCGCCGCATCCATTACACGAAGGAAATGCCCGAGCCGATTCCAGGGCTTCTGAAAGCGTTGCGTAAATCTACCGACGATGTTTGTCCGACGGCGGCAGCCTGTTTTTGGGATGGTCGGTGGATTTATGGTACGAATCAAATTGATTTCACAATTCCCGAATACGATATCCAGAACCGCACGGAATTATTTTATGCCACGGTCGAACATGCTGAGATGAATTTACTGAAACAACTCGGTAAGGTTAAGGTCCTCGACACGCCGGTTTATATTACACTTTTTCCCTGCGATAAATGTCTCAAAGTTCTCGCCGACAAAGGTGTTTCGACGATTTATTATCTCGAAGATCATCCAGATCGCAATTGGAGCAAACGTTCGCATGCTTTAGCAGAAAAACGCAACATTAAAACCATTTGCCTAACGCAAAATAATGAGGAATAATTATGATTGAATTCATATCAACGCAACCGGTCGCCATCAATTATGTCGAATCCGAGGAGATCATCAGCCAGATTCGCAATGACGCTATGGGCGGTTGGTTAGAATTACCTAAAAACTATGACCATGATGGGGTTGCGCAGATTAAAGCTATCGCTAGTAAAATCCAATTAAATTCCAAATATCTTGTTTGTATTGGGATTGGTGGCTCATACCTTGGTCATCGTGCTTTGATCGAAGCACTCAATCCACAATCACCGACGCAAGTGTTGTATGCTGGCTACTCTTTCAGCGCCAAAGAATATCAAAAACTTTTCCAGACCTTAGCAAATCAAGACTTTTCCGTGCTCGTCATTTCTAAATCTGGTACTACTGCTGAGCCGGCCATCGGCTTCCGCTTACTTCGCGAAAAATTAGAACAGAAATATGGACACGCCGGTGCGAATGAACGCATCTATGTTACAACCGACGCGAAGACTGGCGCACTCCGCGCCGAAGCCAACCAAGAAAAATGGGCGCAATTTGCTGTTCCTGACACTATTGGTGGTAGATATTCGGTTTTAAGCGCGGTTGGTTTGTTACCGCTAGCAGTTGCCGGTGTGAATATTGACGAATTATTAGCCGGCGCTGCGACAGAATATGATGACAATTTCACGCACGGCATAGCTGATTCTATGGCAATCAAATATGCTAATGCGCGCACTGCTTTGCAAAAAGAAAATTATGATGTCGAAGTTTTGGCGACGTTCGAGCCGGAAATGCGCATGTTTACGGAATGGTGGAAACAGCTTTTTGGTGAATCGGAAGGGAAGAACCATCAAGGTATTTTTCCAGCTTCAACGGTTTACACTACGGATTTACACTCGCTTGGTCAATACATGCAGGATGGTCGTCGTAATATTTTTGAGACAATTATGGGATTCGAAGCTGATTCTACGGCAGATCTAGAGGTTCCAAGCTCCGCGCAGAACTTTGATGGTCTGGGATTTGTCGACGGCAAAAAGCTTAGTCATCTCAACGAAATGGCGCGCCTCGCTACTGTCACCGCGCATCGCCAAGGCGAAATTCCTGTTTTTGAAATCAAATCTCCTGCTGTTTCTGCGACCTCGCTCGGCGCATTAGTCTACTTCTTCGAGCTTGCCTGCGCAGTTTCGGCGAAGCTTGCTAAAGTTAATCCCTTTGATCAGCCTGGCGTCGAATCATACAAAGAAATTATGATGCAGTTGTTTCGCGCGTAAGCGACGGACTAGAGGCTCTAGGAAATATCTGGCCACATCGACACGTTATTAGCCATTTGCGGAAAATGATCTTTTAGCATATACTTTATATATGAATAAACTACGTGTCGTAATTGCGCTGGGTGGTAATGCCCTACAGAAAAATGGAGAAGTGACTGCGGAAGCGCAGAAAGAAGTTGCGCGAGGCGTCGGAAAGACTATTGCTGAATTATCCAAAAAGTACGAAATCATTATTGCGCATGGTAATGGCCCGCAGGTAGGGAATATTTTAATTCATGAAGAAAGTGCGGCGACCGCCGCTGCTCCAGCCATGCCTTTGGAAACCGCTGTTGCAATGAGTCAAGGTCAAATTGGTTATTGGCTCGCGCAAGCGATCGACAACGCTTTTATTAAAGAGCAACGGAAGAAGCCTGTCGTTAGTCTAGTTACGCAAGTCGTAGTTGATCGTAGTGACCCAGCTTTTAAACATCCCACGAAGCCGATTGGGCAGTTCTACACTGCTAAAGAAGCCATAAAATTGACAAAGTCGAAAGGTTGGGAAATGCGCGAAGACGCTGGTCGTGGTTATCGTCGCGTCGTTCCATCGCCGCAGCCAATTGACATTGTTGAAATTAAAGAAATTAATACGCTAGTCGATTCTGGTGCCATCGTTATCGCTGTTGGTGGTGGTGGCATTCCGGTGATTCGTACGAAGATTCGGAAAATTCTCAAAGGCGTTGATGCTGTGATTGATAAAGACCTCGCTGCCGCAAAACTCGCTGAGCTTGTCAAGGCTGATATTTTTGTATCCGTCACAGCAGTACCGAATGCCTATCTTAATTATGGTAAACCTGGTCAGCTCGCGCTAGGCATGCTGACCAAACGCGAAGCTCAGAAATACATTGATGATGGTCAGTTTGGCGTTGGTTCGATGCTACCAAAGATTCAGGCTATCACTAATTTTGCCTCCAAAAAGCGTCTTGGCATCATCGCTTCACCATATAATTTGGAACTTGCCTTACAGCGCCGCGCCGGCACTATTATTCAAGACTAAAGAGTGAATATATATTAAGAGTTCATTCAAAAGAGCTAATTACCTGAACATAACTAGCTCTCCTTAGCCTTCTATCCCCCCCCTACACTAATTCACGTGCTGCAATCCGCACTGCCTCGCTCCAGCTCGTCGCCACATGCGGCGTCGATGCTAGCTCATCAATTTTCAAACCATTACGCACTGCCAATGCGACTTCCTGAATTACTAAATCAGCTTCCGGGCATACGATTGTCGCTCCAATCACTTGTCCGCGTAAATCTACTAACAACTTCACAAAACCTTCTCGAAAATCATTCGTATTTGCCGCACTAATGGTCTCGATTGGCACTAGGGAAGATCTATATTTTAGATTTACCTTTTTGCAATCGGTCTCGTTAAATCCGACTTTTGCCACTTTTGGTAAAGTATCCGTCATACGCGTGAAACCAATATAATTTACCGCGTTACTAGACTTTTTCAGTGCATTCGTCGTTGCTAATTTCGCTTCGTAAGTCGCGCGCTCAGTTGAACTTTCACCGCCAATTACATCGCCAGCCGCCCAAATGTGTGCACAAGTCGTACGTAGGTTATCATTTACCTCTACACCAGCCGGTGAATATTTCACGCCAGCATTCTCCAAACCATAATCCAAACTTGGCTGCGGCGCCGTCGCGAGAATAATTGCCTCCACGCGCACAGATTTTTCTTGACTATCGCGCACGAAAATAACCTGTTTGCTCAATTCGTCTTGCGTTACGGCCACAACTCGCGAACTTGTCAATACATCTACCTGGAAACGTTTACGCAAATGTTCTTCAATTACTTCTCCGGCTTCGGGATCTTCTTTTGGCAACAAACGCTCCTGTACCTCTGCTAACAAAACCTTACAACCTAATGCTGCAAAATATTCCGCAATTTCACAGCCAGTCGAACCACCCCCTACTACAAAAACAGCTTTTGGTACCTTTGACATCCTAAGCGCCGTGTCCGGCGACCAGCAATTAACATTATCAACGCCAGCAATTCCGCTAACCACCAAATCAGTACCGGTCGCCAATAAAAACTTCTCGCTCGTAATTTTTTGTTCACCAACAGTAATTTCATGTGAACTGATAAATTGCGCAAAACCTTGATAACAATCAATTCCCGCATTCTCAAACAAAGTGCGCTTCCCGCCGCCAGCTCTTCGCACGGCTGTCGCCTGCCAATTTAGCACGGTCGGATAATTATATCTCAACGTCGAACTCGACATTCCAAAACGCGCTCCTGCCACTGCTTCAGTATACCGCTGCGCAAAACCCAATGCTGCTCCGTAGGGAACGTCACGATAGTTCAAAGTCGTACCACCCCAACGATCGGCTTCCACGATTGCCGTGTGTATACCAAGTCCAGCCGCTAGTAACGCTGCCGCACTACCAGCCGCACCGCTACCAATCACCAAATATTGATAATCAAACTTCTTTCCCATTCTCTCCCGACCCATTTTATATTATTGTACCACGAATTTGATAAACGTAAGCCAAATCGTCATTATATTTTTGTGCTTCTTTTGCAATTTTTCGGTTTAAATCATCCGATGTAATTATTGAACGTTGCTCCACCCACTCTACGACATTTCTTGTCACTCGCCTCGCGATTTCTTTCGCTGAACCTTCCGGAATTCCAATCGCCTTCGCGCTGTTATATAAATCTTGCTGCAGTTCCGCTGGTTTAAATTCTTGCTCATTATTCTTATTCTTTTTCATTATTTCACCACCTCAAATGCTACAATAAAAAAACCTAACATCAAAAAACCTACGCCAGTTATAATTCTTAAAAATAATTTATTCTTTACGCGCCACCGCTGAATATCGACCACTGTCCGTCCTTTTCGAATCATCATGCGCATAATCACTAGTGGAATAATAGAAATAATTGTATACAACGCTACCGCCAAAAGTTGATATAGAAGCGGTAAATTTAACATACTGTTTGCTGCGACCAAAATTAAAACCATCGTGAACGGCATCTCCGCGAGGCTTGTCAATACTCCCAGAGAAAATGCTTCAGTATTACTATTAGTATTTTTTGCGCGCTTGTCGATAAACCTTGCCACGGTGCGCGGCAACCATAACTCGGTACTTTTACCGCGACGATAATAGATCGCCCACGCTGCAATTGCCAAAGCGATCAACATTCCGGCGACAATTAATAATTCCTCGGTGTACAGAGCTTCCTCAAAATATCGATCTAGCACAAAAGCAAACGCGCAAACTAACAAGAAGACCAGCATTCCTACTCCAGAAATGTAAGAATCGACTAAGTTACGCGTCTTTTTATGAATGTGTTTACCTAGGCTCGCATGATAAAGCAAAAGTAAAGCACCTAATCCCAGCTGCAAAGTAGCGTGCGTCACCGCCGCCAAAATCACCTCGCTAAATGGAATAACCATATCCATAATTATAGTATAGCACAAAACTTATTTTCACGGCTACGCTTGCTATTAAACCCGCCACGATTATAAATCTTAATCCAATCATGGTTGCATGCACGTAGTGCATGCAACCTTTCTTTCCTCTTATGTTCGTACTTTTTCCTAAAGTATGCTACATGTTATATAAATTGCTTCATCCTTATGCTTGTGGTAAATACCTAAAGTGTGCTACATGCTATTACCATTATGCTTGTAGAACAACTCCTAAGCATGTTATCCTACGAGGGGGTCTTATTCTCAAAACTCCTTCGTTTCAATTCTTCTCTTACAATCTATTATGCCTATGCTTGTGGATTCTCGTTGGATTGTGCTATGCTGACGTCATGAAGAAATTTTTAACCTACCCAAAATCCAGTTTTACTACAATCGTTGTATGTATCGTCACTTGCTGTACTCTTGTACTTGCCGACGTGTCCGTGCTCCTACGATCACGTCTTAGTCGCAATTCCGTGCCCGCTGCAAGCCAGAACTACAACTTTCATGATTTGCTCGCTTCCGACCCGCCGAGTGATTCAGCTACTTCTGATAAACTTACGAATACTGATATTACTCAAACTTCAATATCGAAAAATAATCAAGTTAATTTCGAACTCAAAAATAATCCCAGCAATCATCTGCCTGAAAGTAGTTCGACTAATGACGCAAATTCGACTAACGACAATCAGGACAAAACTGAAACCGATCCGAGTGACGATCTCAATGATGAATCTTTTGAATTTCCCAGTAATTTAATTATGAAAGCCGTCAACCCCGGCTATAAAATCGATGGAGTTAACGATGTCGGAGAACTCATCGAATTGCAGAATTTATCCGGCTCCTCACTTTCGCTCGCCAGTTTTTCCATTCGTTACACCAACGGCACTGGGAAACAGACTACTATTGTCAATTTTCCAGAAGGAAGTCTCATGACTGGCGAGTATCTCCTCTTAGGCTATCAAAAAACTGGTGCCGACTCAGCCGACCTGACTTATTCAAGCAGCTTAGCAATGTCAGCCGGGCCGCTTGAACTTTTGTATGAAGATCAAGTGATCGATACAGTCTGCTGGACTGGCAAAGAAACTTGCGTCAGATCTTTCAAAAGTGCCAACCCTACAACTTTAGTTCGCAATCTAGAAACTGGCGTTTTCGAACATCAAGCCTCCTACGAATCGCATTTTAACTCAGAAATTAGTAATCTCTTTTTGCCGCCAACAGAGCCAGACGAACCTGAGCCTAGCGAAGATGATACGGACGACCAAGATAGCCAACAGTCAGCCAAAGACGATATAACTACTTCAGAAAAAGCCACGCCGAAATGCTATCAACTTGAGTTCAACGAAGTTTTTAGCTACTATTCCGGAGATCGCAGCGAACAGTTTATTGAATTCTATAATCCCAGCGACCATACCGTTGATCTAGCCGGCTGTAAAATTAAGTATAAGAATAAAACTTATCCGTTGAGCGGTAAAATCAATACCGGAGGATATTTAGCCTATTATCCGAATAATAATTTCGCATTGACTAAAAATCCCACTACCAGTAACAGTATTTTCCTACTTGATACCACGGGAGAAATTGTTGAAGAAATCGTTTACGAACATGGCCAAAAGAAATCTGCGTCTTATGCTAAGTTTTTTGAAACAAATGGCACCGAAAGTTGGCGACAGACTTATACTCCGACTCCAAACGCGGCAAATCAATTTCAAGAATTTCGGACTTGCCCAGCAGGGAAGGTAATTAATCCGCTCACTGGTAATTGCATTAACGCAACTTCTGTTCTTGACGCAACCGAAACGAAAGACTGCCCTACTGGTAAATATCGCAATCCCCTGACTGGTCGCTGTAAAAATATCGAAACTGCTAGCACGCAAAAGGAATGCGCTGAAGGTTACGAGCGCAACCCCGAAACCAATCGTTGTCGTAAAATCGCCACACCAAACGAAGGCGCCGACTACGCCTTAGTTCCGAACACTAGCTCCAGTTCAACGGTCTTTGCGGCCTTTGGAGTCGTCGCCACCATTGTCGCGATCGGTGTAATATATATACTAATCCAATTTCGGCACGAAATTATTCGTACGGCTCGCAAAGTCCGCCAACGCGTCAATCACGTTTTCCAAAACTTTTTCGCGCGAGAAGTAGGCCGGGACCGGCACAAGAAGCCCTAACTCTTGATAGCGCTTTAATACGGGCAGAGTTTTCTCGTAATATTCATTCAGGCGAGTTTGAAAAACTGCTGGGTCCGAGTCATCCGAACGTAGGCCTCGATCGCCAAGTAATTTCGCTGCTTCCCAGCGATCGACTACGTCTTGCTCGGAAAGTTGCAATTCAATCACGGCTCGAATCGTATGTCCGCTCGATCGCGCCACCGTCATAACTTCGTCTTCCTCGCCCGACCAGCGCCCGATCGAAGAAAGAACCAGCGGATATTTCCAGAGCTCTTCACGTTCAAAATATGGCAAAACCCAATCATAAAAAACCGACGATGGGACTAACTTGCCGTCGTGAGTCAGGGCTTGTCCAGACGCCTGTTCCATTGCCCGAATAATAATTCCCGACGATAAGAATTTCGCTCCTAATTTTTCGGCTAGTTGCACACCGACAGTATCCTTACCACTCATCGGTAAACCAAAGATATTAATACTGCCGATGCCTAACCAAGCCTTAATTTGTTCAATCTTTTGTTCCATGCTTATATTATAACAGAAAAACTTGCATCTTGTCTAGCTTGGCCTTCGTATTTTCACCTAGGCCTAGTTCTCCAGAGCCCATCTCAAAAACATTGATTTGTTGGAATTGCGATTATTGCCAGTTCCTCTTTGGCAATCTTGCCAAATGATTGCCAACTTGCTATAATAAAGCTATGAGTTTAACGAAGCGCCAAGAAGAGATTTTGTTTGCGATTATCGAGGAATACGCCGAGCTAGCGGCGCCGGTTGGTAGTGTTACCTTGGCGAAGTTATTTAGCGTTTCTTCGGCGACGATCCGCTCCGAGATGGCGCAGCTCGAGGCGATGGGTTACATTGCGCAGCCACATACTTCAGCTGGTCGTGTTCCGACTGATGCCGGTTACCGCCACTATGTCAACCGACTCTCGGAACACTCTGAGGATTTACGTCAACATACTTATCTCAGCAGCAATCGCGATAATACTTCGATCGATCGAGGGAACCGAGTCCTCGCGGTGCGTGTTAATTCGCAGACTCGTGCCGACTCAGCAATTCGTGGCGCTGTGGATTCTTTAGTAGAATTGACAGGAAATCTTGGCTTGGCGACTATTGGCGAGCAGCTATATATTTCTGGCATTTCGAAACTTTTTACGCAGCCGGAATTCCTGGATAATCGCCGCGTTTTAGCTGTAGCAGAATTGCTTGATAATCTCGAGCCATGGCTTCGCGAAGCCTCTCCTGGTCAGCCTCTTAATATCTTCATTGGTCAAGAAAATCCCATTGGTAAAACTTCGCAGGTCTCTTTGATTATTAGCCGTTTTCGCTCGCCTTTTTCTGATAAAAGCTATATCGGCGTCTTAGGGCCAACCCGTCAAAACTATAGCCGTGTAATGGCATTAGTCAGTTATGCTGGAAATTTGCTTGAAGAAGCGCTTTTAGTAAAATAAAGGAGGAATATGAAGCACAATACGGAAGAATCAGCAGAAGCAATGGATGTAGAGTTTGAGAAAAATCAGCTGAATGAGTTATCGAATACAGAATCGGGGGTGGAGCCAGAACCAGTTGAGTCGGATTCTGCGGAAGATCCTGATATCGATGACGATCAAACGCTGGATAATCTAAATGATAGTAGCGAAGAAATTGAGTTTATCAAAGAGGATATCAAAGAAATTCCCGAGCTCGCTGAGAAAGAAGCCAAGATTCAGGAACTGATTGGCGATCTACAGCGTACGCGTGCTGATTTTGAGAATTATCGTAAGCAGAATGAATCGCAGAAAAAGCAAGCTATGTCTTCAGCGCGCTACGGCGTTGTTGAGAAATTTTTGCCGCTAGTAGATGATTTTGCGCGTGCAATCTCCACTTACCCAGAGCAGCTGCAGCCGCTCGAGAAGAATTTTACCAAACTCATGAAAAGTCTCGGCCTACAGCAGATTGATTCTCGATCTGGAGTTGAGTTTAATCCCGATTTTCATGAGGCCATTTCTGCCGACGATGACGAAGGTGATATTGAGGTAGTGACAGAAACGTTACGCCCAGGCTATCTCTATGAAGGAGCAGTTCTGCGCGCTGCGCTCGTCAAAGTTGGCCACGCCGATAAGTAGCTCATCCTTCCTATGGCACGGTTCTCTGTGTTTCGGATTACATAATTAATTCGCTCTCGCAGATAGCCATGCGACAATATTATATATAGTCAACAAATTCTCTTGTACGCTAATCTTTGTGCTATAATATTAACATTGAATAACCTCTTATGTTTTTAGGTCTCTCTTCAATGT
>CAZETG010000016.1:0-19933 GCA_964514875.1 uncultured Candidatus Saccharibacteria bacterium
TAACGCCATCCGAATACTATACTGCTAATGTTGCACTTGAGGGTTGGATGTAGCTCCCTACCGTACTAGACAGCGGAGAGGAAAACCGAACCAACGCGTATAGTCACTGGATGAGGTGATAATCGAAGCGCTGAAATTGAAGTTGAAGGCGTCTTCAAAAAGCATAGAAAGGATCGCTCGGGACGTCCAGAGACTGCTATCAATGCCTGAGGCGTTGGGGCGACCATTGTAATGAACCATTCCGCTCCGCACGAACGGTCATATTCATACCATTATCCCTACCGTACTAGACAGCGAAGGGAAAAGCCGGCAAGTCGTATGCCTGTATATGGACGACTTAACTTCGTATCAAACAAATGATAATAAACGCCTGTATAATTCATAGCCATATCAGCTCGACTTGATATTACGCTAGCAAAACTATTTGCTGACTCAATCCAGCCGTAATAATGTATATATCCGCTCCGCACGACAAGCATAAACGGATTGACGTTTTGAGAAAATATTTTTTAGAAATTGACTTTGCGATTTTGGTGTGATACGATTGTAGCAGAGATAAAATCAAATTGGGAGAAATTGATGAAAAAGCTGCGGATTGTCGGGATTTTAATGTTAGTGTCAATGTTGGGAGTCATGTCGGTACGGGCTACGTATGCGCAGGATGTGAATGATATAGATCTGGGGCGATCTACGTCGAACGGAACAGTTACGAAGGTTGAACTGGAGCGTGCAATTAAAACTGCAGAGGAAGCGATTATTGATGTGGAGGATCCTGCGTTTGCACGTGAAGAGGAGTACTTACAAAATTTAGTGAATCAAGCAAAGGTCCTAGTGACTAATTTTGAGTTGAACCATGATAAAGAGCTTGGCGAGCTGACTGACGCATTAAATGAAGGCGCAAAGGCGATGTATTTAATTTCTGGGTTAGCGCGATCGAGCCAGTATAATCGTAATATCCCGGTTCAATTGCAGGCTGAGGATCAGTTGCAGACGACTGAAAAAGGTTTTTCTGGTAGTGCAGGTGCTTCGGAAGTAGAAGGCAGGGAAGATGCTCAACGGGTTGAGACGAAAATGGAAGTTGTGATGTTGGACGAGACGCAAGAGGGAGAGTTGAATGCAGGGAGAGCTAAAGAAACTACGTCTACTGCGTCGGCACAAATACAGACTGCAATTGCTAATGAAGAGCGTGTACGGGTCGTAAAAACTGAAACAGCAGAAATGTCGACTGAACAAAAAGTGGCTTCTGAAGGGCAATTGATGAAGCAAGAGGATATAGAAAAACAGTCGGAGAATACAGGGGAAGCGGTTGTGAGTCAGGATAAGATAGAGATTCCAAAGACTGGTATGTCGGATGAGCAGGATCAAGACAGTCCGTCGCTCGTGGCGGTTGTGATTACGGTTTGTGTACTGGCATTAGCGGTGGTGATCGGTGTAGTTGCGCTAGTTAAGCGCGTACGTCGTGAGATGTAGATATGATAAACCCCTCCCAGTTATGGGAGGGGTTGGTCTCGGTACAATATGCTAGACGGCGCTTGGACAATTTAGTGCTGAATGGACGGTGTTTTTGGGTCGGAGTGTTGCCGAGGGGTTAGATGTGCTTTTTCTGATGATGCTTATGGGGTTTAGGAATTGTGATGATGGGGGTTGTTGCGCGCAGGGATGCTGATACCTGCGGACTAATGATAGTTTCTTTGAGAATATTCACTCGGAAGCCATAGTCAAAAAACTGCAAGCTGTTGGCGTGTGGTAAAAGGTTGCAATTATTAGCTGACAATTTTTGGAAATGTAGACGTGGGTCGCTGGCTAAGGCTTTGTAAAATTGTGAACGGGAATTAGAGTCTCCGCACAGGAATTGAATGCCTAAGGCCGTGAGGCGGTGTGGACTGAGCTCATACTCGATTTCCAGAAGGACATTCTGAACACTTTTGTTATCTTTGAGGCGATAAATAAATGAATCGCGGAATACTATGTCGAAGATAGCGAGATCCTGGTAACCGGGAAGCAGAAAAGCAGTATCATATAGAATGAGGGTCTCTGAGCCATTTTTGCAGGGGATCAGGGCGATTTGATTAGGGCTGATGATACGTGCGTACCTGGGGAGGTAAAATCTGTCCATGAAGATTAGGGCGGCAATGCTGATTAGAGCCAGAGGGGTGCTAATAAGGATGCTGGTTGCACTTTGATTGATTGTGGTTACCCAGGGACTGACATGCGCGGTACGATGCGCCCAGATAGAAATGAATCCATGCAAAAGCGTCAGTGAACTGATGATCAAGACAAGAGAAATGGCGCGAGGCAGGCGAATGAGACAGTTGTTGCAGGATTTGGTGTGTGCGGCGGATAGACGGCGCGTGAATGACATACGATAATTCCTCCTTCATAAATACCGGACTTTGTAAAGAGCTACGAATAAGAACGTAGAATTTAATACTACCATAAAATTAATAAAAAGTCCATAGTTTGATCGAGTGAGGTGTTATGCAGGGTAAAAGTGTGAGAAAACATGAGAATTATGTTGAGAAGATAGTTTTATGATATAATCGTTATATGAAGAAGCTGATCGTAAAAAGTCGATTATTGGACCGCGGGGGATTTGATGAGAGGATTGCGGGCATTGGTATGCAGTTGTCGCCTGTAATTTGGCAGCATGAACGAGTGTATTTGCCGCGCGATTATCAGCCAATGCGGAATTTGCCTCGTCTGGTTATGCGTACAGAGATTCGTGCGACAGATCAGCCTGCGACGTACGCTTTATATTTGAAACGACACATTGAAGATAGTGGAATTGATTGGACGAATTTTACTTCAGTTGGTGACTACACAGAGGCATCAGGGATTGTACATCAGCTAGGTTTTCGGAAGGCGGCAGAAATCAGTCGTCAGCGTCAAGAATTGTGGCTAGATGATCGTACGGTGATTTATCTTGATAATGTTGAAGGTTTGAGGGAGCCGTTTTTGAAGATTGAGGCAGGATTTAATGATGATGAGCCGGTTGAGACTTTGCGGCGAGACGTATTCGCGATTATGTCTATGCTGGGGCAGGAAACTTTTACGATGCAGTCATATTTTGAGCTGTTGGATTCTCCGCTCGAAGAGTTTATGTTACCAGAGGTGGATAGTTAGTAAAGCTCGACATTTTAGCATAAGTGTGATAGGATAGAAGTATCATGCGTGTTAGTCTCGCAAAGGTTTTTGTAGCCGGGATGATTCTTGTAATTATTCTCAAAACAAATTTGCTATGTTACTTTCATGCCATTATCCCTACCGTACTAGACAGCGGAGGGGGAAACCGGCAAAAAGATTGAAGGTTTGTCGATTTGGAAAAATGGCTGTTGGCGAAATGCTCAATATAAAACTAGCCGACTGTCTGTCTGTATAAGACCGAGATGGGAATAGATGCCCCCACTCGTTGGCAACGCTAATATAGCCTGGACCATAGACATCCCCGCTCCGCACGAATGATTTGCAATTTGCTGTATTCATTACTATTATCCCTACCGTACTAGACAGCGGAGGGAATAGCCGCGATAACGATGAGCTAGTATAGTAGAGAGCGTATCCGCCTCATGGTCAATCCCGCTGAAATAGGCGCCAGTATAGTTAGATCTGCTATCAGAACTTGAAGACCAAGAATAGCTATATCTGCCAGCGTTTGCTAGCTTTCCGCTATTATCCCCCATCGCTACTCCGCTCCGCACGAAATATCAAGCGCCTGAGGGAAGTGAAAGTAAAACTTTCATTTTTGAGAACTGTAGGTTTTTCTGAGACGCAGTGGCAGATTTCCATGTCATTATCCCTACCGTACTAGACAGCGGAGGGGAAGACCAGACCAGGTATGAGAATTAGCTAGACGACTTGTGCAACTGCCGGTTTCTAAAATTCCGAAATGATAGGCAAAGTTTGGCTGTAGCCCTGCTCGAGCCGTCCAATGATATCCGCGCATGCCTGCCGTATCATTTATACTAGTTTGTACAGCATGTCCGCTCCGCACGGGTATTAGGTTCCGTGCGGAGCGGCGGAGTTTACCGCGATGGCTACGCTAGTGTAAATACAGGTATTGACTAATATATGGTTATCTCGCGCAAACTCTGATGTGGCCTTTCAGAGTGCTTTTCGTCTTCATTTTAATGCTTCAGGCGTCTACCCGTCCTTCGTCCATAACCGCTATCTCGCCATTCCCCTCCGCTGTCTAGTACGGTAGGGATAATGGTATGGATAGGTGGCCGTTGTTATCTAGCACTCGCTGCGTTTGTTTCATGAGCAGGCGTCGTCAGCGCGATTCTGGTCGGAATCGCTACCAATTACTTACCGGTTCGGAAAAGAATGATTAATTACCTTTTTCTCTCGCACTCCTTGTATAGGATGGAAGAATAAGTGGAACTTCTTCTTCTCTCGGCTCCTATGCTCCTCGTGGTGGTTCGGTGCACTGCGTGGCCCTTGACTACCACTGCGTCGCTCGGAAAAGAAAGTGAAATTTTCTTTTCTCTCGCTATCCTCGTGGCGGTTCGCCTTCGGGCTCGGAGAGGAGTTTTTTGGATTTAACTTCGTAGCGACGACCATTGACCGGGGAAATGAAGTAGTCTTCGGCGAGGAGGTTGACGAACATAGTAAGGTCCTTGTCATCCATGATGATAATTGAGCCATCGTCGTCGGTCATGAGTTCGAGTTGCATTTCGTCGGCGTAGTCGACGAGCTTCTCTTGAGGCATTTCTTCGGAAATGTCGAGAGACTGAAGTTTTTTGACGAGAGGCTTGCGATCTTGGAGGAGGGAATTAAGCGTAAGACCTTCGGCGAAGGATAATTTGTATTTGTTGGTGATTTCTTTGGCTTTTTCGTCGGCGATGACTTGAGATTTGTAGTCGTATTGGAAGAGAGACTCGAACTTAGATTGATTAAAGATAATTATAGTATCGTCAATGATTGCAACTTGGTTGTCGTCGGGCATTTTGAGGGCGACTTCGGCGGAGAAGGGCTCGAAGCTTTCGCCGTTTAGCTCCCAGCTGGTGCCACCTTTGAGGGCGGAGCTAGGGGAGATGCTTTTGGCGATGTAGAAAACTTTGGTCTCGCCGGCGTTGTCGGGATAAGAGAATTTGGCGAGGATACCTTTGACTTTTTTGAACTCGTCGACGTGATCGGTGTAAGAATCAATATTGCGGTATTCGTGCTCGATGAGGTGGATGAGGGTTTCGGCGCGACCGACGTTGGAGAGTTTGGTACGGTAGATGACTTTGTCTTCACCGTCGGATTTTTCGTATTCGCGACATTCGAGACCTTTGTCAGCCTCTTTAATGATGTAGCTAGTCGCTTCTTGCATAAACATGGCTTTGACGCTGGCGGTAAGAGCGTCGGAATAACGGACACGGAAGGGGGTGTAATTTTTATTAAAAAGGAAGAGCTCGACGGAGACGTTGTTTTTGACCTCGTCGATTTCGTTGGCCCAATGGAAAACGTCAAATGAACCTTCGGTGTAAGTATAACTATCGTGGTCGGAATCGTCGTCATCGGTGCGAGCGGCGTCGGTAGTGTCGATGTGATCAGAGAGGTCGACGGTGGGCTGATTGTCTAGATCTGCGTTAGGGTCAGGATCGCCGGACTCAGGGTCGCTATCGTTATCATTGTCATCTGGTTTGTTGATGAAGACCGCATTGTCTTGGGGGCTTGAGACTGTAGAAGTAGCGGAATTTGTCTCAGAATCGCCGGAGGACGATTCGGTAATCTGGCTGATTTCTGCGATTGCGGTGTCGGCGGCGTCGTTTAATGCGCCTGATGTTTCTGCTGAATCTGTATCCATAACTATTTACCTCCAAAAGAATATTAGAAGTATTATAGCATACTTTCCGAAAGTAGAAATACTTTCCTATCATTATCCCTACCGTACTAGACAGCGGAGGGGAATACCGCACCAGCGGCTATCGTTGCTGGATGAATAAATATCTGAAACGAAAAAGTGGAGGAAGAAGGCGTTCTGAAAAGCCACAGTAGAGTACGCACGAGATGCCCAGAAGACGGCGACAGTGCCAGCGTTCGGGCTAATACGGCCAACACCCCAGACTGCATCGCTCCGCACGAAATCCCTCTGCTTTCATGCCATTATCCCTACCGTACTAGACAGCGGAGGGGAATGCCGTACCAGCGGTAATCGCTGCTGGACGGGAGGACACCTGAAGCATCAAAGTAGGGGTGGAAGGCGCTCTGAAAAGCCACAGTAGAGTACGCACGAGAGGACCAAAAAACTGCGATAGTGCCCGTGTAGGGCCTAACATGGCCATCATTCCAGACTGCATCGCTCCGCACGAAAAACTAACTTAAGCAACGTTGCTCCGGGTTAAATCTCTATACCATTCTCTAGATTACGGTAAGCCTCTTGTCATCTAAAGATTCCAACCCGGCTCAGCCATAAAAATAATCTCTCGAATGGTATAGAGATTTATAGAAACATACTGTCTTCTCGATCCCATTCGTACCATTATCCCTACCGTACTAGACGGCGGAGAGGGAAGCCATACCAACGGTTATCATAGCTAGGTGGAGCGACACCTGAAGCACCAAAGTAGAGGTAGAAGGCGGCCTGAAATGACGCAGCAGGGTCTGCACGAGATGACCAGAAAACTGCGTCAGTACCTGTGCCTGGACCAACACGACCATCACTCCAGACTGCTCCGCTCCGCACGAAAAACTGACCAATGGTCAGTTTTGGTGGGGTGGTTTTGTGGAAAAATGGAATAGAGGATAGATAGGGAAAATAGAGAAAAACTGTGGAAAACTTTTTATGTGGTTGAAAAGTTTTTTGGAAAAGGTGCTTGTGTTTTTCGAAAAACTGAGCTATACTAAATTCAGTGGACGAACACCCACACAAACAAGTAAACATTTACACAAAAATAGATATAAAACAAAATAGAAATAAGTGTAAAATAAAACTGTGAGTACGGGTATTTTGAACACAAAAATAAAAATTATCGTAGGATAAGTATTTTAACAAGGTTTGAGATCGACCAACTAGGAGTTTTTGCACGCGTTTGGGATACGCGTCATCGAATCCAATACGTTCTTACTAACAAACACCTCCCAATTAACTCTATTGGATATCATCTATGTATGATACCAACCCACTTGAATACGCTATAAGTCTCTCAACGGCTATGATATATGATTTGCTTAGGTAGATCTGATCGTAGTAGATTACAGTGTATAAACTTAAACAAAAATAACTAGAAAACACAAAAACGCGGAAATTTCTAGTTGAACGATCTCAAACAAAGCGTGTATAATATACACATGGAAGAGCTTCATAAGCCAGTGTTGTTATCAGAAGTGCTCGAAGTTTTGCAGCCGAAGCTGGGCGAATCGTATTTAGATTTGACAGCGGGGTATGCGGGACATGCGAGTAAGATTTTGGATGTAACACAGAATTATAAGGATAGCGTGCTTGTCGATCGTGACGAGAATGCGATTAGAGTGCTAGAAGAGAAATTTCAGGGGACTGGAATTACGCTTTTGCATCAAGGTTTTTATAGTGCGGTGTTACACATTATTGAGTGTGGAAAAACTTTTGATATGATACTAATGGATTTTGGAGTTTCTTCTCCGCAACTAGATAGAGCAGATAGGGGTTTTTCGATCAATCATGACGGTCCGCTAGATATGCGAATGGATCAGCGGCAGGAGTTGACGGCAGATGTGATTGTAAATCATTATAAAGAATCACGTTTGGTAGGAATTCTGGAAAAGTATGGTGAGGAAAAACCGGGCTTTGCCAAGCTAATTGCGCGGACGATTGTTCATGGACGACCATGGCATTCGACGGCGGAGCTGGGGCAAGCGCTAGCGAAATATGGGCGTGGTGGGCGGATTCACCCGGCGACGCGAACTTTTCAGGCGATTCGTATAGCTGTAAATGATGAGCTAGGCGAAATTGAAAATACTTTACCATTGCTCCCGAAAATCTTGAAACCGGGAGGACGAGTGGCAATGATTACTTTTCATAGCTTAGAAGATCGACTAGTGAAGGATTATCTGCGAGAGGCTGAAAGCCATGGCGAGGAATCAGAATTACGAGGTTTGACGAGGAAACCGATAGTTGCGGGAGATCAGGAGTTGTTTATCAACCCGAGAGCCAGAAGTGCAAAATTGCGTGCTGCAATAAAATCTTTGTAGAGTGTGGAAACTTACAATTTAGCAGCTAGCAATGGAGAGCGGAAGGTTTTTGGATGATAAAGGCGGCTTTTTGATGGGTTGATTTAGTGAGTGGAGTTACTAAGTTGGCCTGGATGGGAGCTGCAAAATAAAAATTAAAAATATAAAAAAGGAGGCAAATATGCCACGTAAAATCGTTGTAACTAGCAATCGTTCTCGCGCTCAAAAAGTGCAAGTTCACTTTCGCTAGAAAATAGCAAATAAAATAGTCTGGAGTCGGATACCTTCTTGGCTTGGACGGTTATGTTTAGCTAGACTATTCTTTGCGGGCGCTGTAATTCAGGGCGGCGACCGCCGCATGGGCCGTTAGGCTCACCATCGGTTGTAGAGTTAAAGCCGAGGCGTGTTTGAAACAAATACATGACCTTTGTCGGGAATCGTGCGATTACTGGTAGCTCTGTCGCACGGCCCTTCCCGACCTAACAATGACAACAACAACCTTAACTTTTTGATTTTGAAACATAAAAATAAATGCCGGAAGGCACAAAAACAGCGAGGAAAATTAAAAAATGAGGGCACAGACCTACACGACTCGTCGGGGCAATGTGGCGAGCGTAAACGGTTGGTCACGCAATTGCAACACGGTGCGGCACACACCGAAGACTTTGGGCTCAATTTCAAATGCAACGATAGTCGGGCTCTTGGTATTGATTGTGGGATTGATTTATGTATCACAAGGTACGCAGGCAACGAATTATGATTATCAGTTATCAGAAATAGAGAGTGAGATTTCTGATTTGCAAGCGAAAAAGGAAGATTTGGCGGTAGAGCGAGCAAGATTGACGTCGATTGCTTCGTCTGAGGGCAGTACGGTGGCGTCAAATATGGAGAATGCAACGGTGGCAGGTTATGCGGACGAGTAAGAGAAAACAAATTTGGTGAAAGGTATTTATCTGTGATTATGGCGAGACTGCGGTTTCGCCATTTTCTTTGGGAATTATTATTTCGTCGCTTTGTACTAGAAATTTTTGTGTATGCTCGGCGGTCATTCGTGCGGAGCGGACAAATAGTTGATACTAGTTTTATTTGGGGTGTAGGCTTAGATATTTTAAATTGGTCGTTGCGGTCTGGACCTGATAAAAACTTCCAGAACGCATATTACATGAGTGTTGGATTGCACAACATTAATGCTTCTGACAATTTTCTCCGCTTTTATGGTCACCCTCTCCGCTGTCTAGTACGGTAGGGATAATGGTGTAAATAAGGTGAGTACACTGGTTTTGCAAGTATATGTTATAATAATGGTTATGAATAGGAATAAATTTCTGAGGTTGATGGTGATTGGTGTGATGGCGGTGATTGTGGTGCGGTTGTTTGTGATTCAGATTGTGCAGCATGATGAATGGGTAGAGAAGGCGGCGGCGCAGCAAACTTTGCAACATGTATTGAAGGCGGAGCGCGGTGAGATTTATATGATGGACGGGAGCGAGCCGGTGGCAGTAGTAATGAACGCAACGGTTTACACAGTGATTATTGATCCAATGTTGGCGAGTCGGGATCAGATTGCAGAAAAAATTACGGATATTATTAGTGATAAACAAGTGGCGACATGGGATGAAGTGTTTGAGGATCCAATGCGGCGGTATTTCGTAGTGGCGAAAAATGTGGAGCGGAAAGCGGCGGAAGAGATTGCGGCACTGGATCTCACGGGGGTATGGTTAAGTGCAAATACGCAGCGAGTTTATCCGGAAGGGGATTTGGCGGCGAATGTATTAGGGTTCGTGAACGCAGACGGGGTAGGGCAGTACGGTATCGAAGGGGCTTTGAATGAAGAATTAAGTGGTACGGATGGGTTGCTGAAGACGGTGAAGGATATCAATAATGTGGCGTTATCGATTGGTGAAGATAATATTAAAGAACCGGCGGTGAATGGCGAGAGCGTGGTGCTGACGATCGATAAAGGCATGCAGCATGGCGTGGAGACGATCCTAGAGCAAAAGTCGCAAGAGCTGGGTTTTGCGAATATGAGTGCGATTGTTATGGATCCGAATAATGGTAAAGTTTTGGCGATGGCGAATTATCCGGGTTATGATCCAGCGGATTATGGAAATGTGAATAGTGCAGCGGATTATATTAATCATGTGGTAGAGGACCCGTTTGAGCCGGCGAGCGTTTGCAAGACGTTTACTTTTGCAACGGGAGTAGAATATGGGATTATGACGCCGGAGTCGACTTTTACAAACTATGGTGAAATTACGGTGGATGGTTGGCCGATTCGGAATGCGAGTCAAGATTCGTTCTTGCTGGGTGAGCAGACGATGCAGATAGCGTTTAATTATTCGTTAAATACGGGCTCGTCGCAAGTTTTGCGAAGACTGGGTGGTAGCGAGACGGAAATTACAGCGCAAGCGCGTGAACGACTGTATGATTATTATTACAATCGGTTTGGATTAGGGCAAGCAACGGGAATTGAGCTGATCGAATCAACGGGCATTGTGTATGGGCCACATGATGATATTGATGGTATTAATTCGACCTATGCAAATATGACTTTTGGTCAGAATATGCAGGTGACAATGTTGCAGGTGGCGGCAGCAATGGCGTCGGTAGTGAACGGAGGAAAGTATTATGCTCCAACGATTGTGGCGGGGAAAATGGTGAATGGGGAGTTTGTCGAAAAGGAGCAGGTGGCGCCAGTGCGTCAGACGGTGTCGGAAGCGACGAGCGAGACGATGCGGCGGATGCTGTATGGAACGCGTTCGGCGTGGCGGAATAATGGTACAGATAAGGCGGGGTATTATGTTGGCGGAAAAACGGGGACAGCGCAGGTGATTAAAGATGGAGCTTATTCTTTTGACGAAACTTGGGCGACTTATATCGGTGTAGGTGGGACGGATGGTGAATTGCCGGCATATCTAATTATGGTGCGAGTTTGGGAAGAAAATAAGAAGGCGGATGGTCAGCAGCATGCTTTGCCGACGTTTAATGTGCTGAAGGATTTTGTGCAAGATTATATGAAGATTAAGCCGAAGGCGGAGAATTGAGAGTAGGGGAACGACAGATTTTATGCTATAATAAGGGTAGATATGGCCGATACACTGAATAACGAGACGTTTTATGGCTTGATTTTGGCGCTGTGTGCGTTCTTTTTGGCGACTTTTTTGACGCCGATTTATACTTTTTTTGCCTATAAATATCATTTTTGGAAAAAGCAGAAGCAGGAGACTTTGACGGGTGAGAAATTGCCAATAATGACTAAGTTGCATGCCAAGAAATTTCAGCGGCATTTTCCGACTATGGCAGGGATTATTGGGGTGGTGACGGTGGTTTTGGTGACGCTAATTTGTAATTTGAATCGTGAGCAGACATGGTTGCCGTTGGTGGGGTTTGTTGGCGGTAGTATCGTCGGTTTTATCGATGATATTATTAATGTGTTCGGGAGTGGGCGTGGAGCGGCGGGGTTGCGGGCGCCGGTGAAATTTGCAATGATTACAGCAATTGGGATCTTCTTGGGTTGGTGGTTTGCGGTGAAGCTGGGTTGGACGGCGATTGAAGTGCCGTTTATCGGTGATTGGCAAGTCGGAGTGGTGGGGATGATTGTGATCTTTGCGTTTGCGGTGGTGGCGACGTCGAATGCGGTGAATATTTCGGATGGCTTGGATGGTTTAGCTGGTGGGCTGGCGATTATGGCGTATGGAGCGTACGGAGTGATCGCGCTGTTCCAGGGGCAATGGATGTTGACGGCGTTCTGTTTGACGGTGATTGGATGGCTGTTGTCGTACGTGTGGTTTAATGTGCCGCCAGCACGTTTTATGATGGGTGATACTGGATCGTTTGCGCTTGGTGCGGGGTTGGGCGTGGTGGCGATGATGACGAACGCGTTCTTCCTGCTGCCGGTGATTGGAATCTTGTTTGTAGTGGAGGCAGGTTCGTCGCTATTACAGATCTTTTGGAAAAAAGTATTTCATAAGAAATTATTTATTTCGGCGCCAATTCATCATCATTTGGAGGCGAAAGGCTGGGGTGAGGCGAAGATTGTGATGCGATTTTGGGTAATTGCAGGGGTGTTTGCGATTTTTGGGATTTTTATGGCAGTACAAGGCGGAATCGCAAATGATGCGCGCGAGCTAAAAAAACAGATGCAGGAAACGGCAGTGGAGATATTGGAGTAATGCGTAAACATAAAAGTGATCGGATCGTGGGGGCTTTGACGGTGGGCTTACTGGGCGTGGGACTAATTGTGATTTATGCGATTGGACCGATGCGGGTGAAGGTTTTGAATTCGGCCTATGGGGCGGATTATGATGATAATTATTTCTTTGTGAGGCAATTGATTAATGTAGTGCTATCGTTGATAGTGTTTATTCTGGCGTTTAAAATCCCATATCGGACGATACGAAAATTTGCGAGGGCTTTGATGCTGGGTGGATTAATGCTATGTGCGCTTTTAGCGATAATGGCGGTGATGAATTCGCCGTTGGCAAAGTGTGAACTAGGGGCGTGTCGGTGGTTTAATCTGCCGTTTATGAGTTTGCAGCCGGCGGAGGTCTTGAAAATCGGCTTGGTGATGTATCTGGCGAGCTTGATGGCGGAGCGAAAGAGAGAAGGAAAGTTGGAGACTTTGGATTTTTGGATTCCGTTTGTGGTGGTTTCGGGATTGTCGCTGTTTTTCGTGGTGATTTTGCAAAAAGATTTGGGAACGGGCGTGAGCATTATGGCGATTATTCTCGCGATGCTGTTTATGAGTGGAGTGCGGTTGAAGTATTTTGTGATTACGGTGGCGGTAGTGCTGGCAGGTGGAGTATTAGCGGTGGTGAGTTCGCCGCATCGTATGGAGCGACTACTGACATTTAAGGATGCAGATTCGAGTGATACTTATCATATCGAAAATGCGATGATTGCGATTGGAAGCGGCGGATTGTTTGGGGTTGGGCCGGGGAACAGCGTGCAGGCGACGGGTTATTTGCCAGAGTCGATTAATGATTCGGTGTTTGCGGTAATGGGAGAGACATTTGGGTTTGTAGGGTTGTTTGCGATCGTGCTGGCGTTTACGGTTTTATTGATGCGGTTGTTGCGGACGGCAAATTATCTAGAAAATGACGAAGAATCTTTGGTGGTAGTGGGGATTTTTGCGTGGATTTTGGCGCATGTAGTAGTGAACATTGCGTCGATGACGGGGTTGATTCCGTTGACGGGGATTACGTTGCCGCTTCTGAGCTATGGTGGATCGAGTATGCTGTTTACTTCAGCGGCCTTGGGTCTAGCGTTACAATTATCATGTTGGACGAGTCGAGAACCGCGACGCGAAACGGAAACGACAGCGAACACGACTTTGACGCCACGAGCAGTACGGACAGCGGAGATACGAAGAAGGAGGGCTTCATGAAAGTGTTAGTAGTCGGTGGCGGATCGGGTGGTCATATTACGCCGGCAGTGGCGGTGGTGCGGGAATTATTGGAAAAACAACCACGGACAAAAGTGGAATTTTGGACCGATCGGAAGTACTATAAGAATGTTGTAAAAATTACAACAGAGATTGGTGTGCGATGGGGGTCGCAAGTTGGAACAGTCCGTGGAAGGGTGCCGTATATTCGGGTGCGGAAAATTTGCGCAGGGAAGTTTCGGCGTTATGCGGGATGGACTTGGCGTGATTGGATTCGGAATTGGTGGATTGTCCTGAAAGATTTGATTTTTGGAAACATTGTAGGGTTTTTCGGATTTATGGGTGGAATTATTCAGAGTTTTTGGCGGTTGTTGTTGCCGAGCCGGCGGCCAGATGTGATTTTTTTGAAAGGCGGATTCGTAGGATTGCCGGTAGGATTAGTAGCGCAGAAATTGAAAATTCCTTATGTGGTGCACGAGTCGGATGCGGTGCCGGGGTTGGCGAATCGGATTCTGATGAAACATGCGACGGTGGTGGCGACAGGTTGGAAGAGTCTGAAAATGGAGGGGGCGTGTATCGTGCAGACTGGCGTGCCAGTTGCACCAGAGTTTAAGGTGGTAACGCCAGCACGGCAGAAAAGTTTGAAGAAAGATTTTGGGTTCGATCAGAATAAACCTCTTGTGGTGGTGACGGGTGGAAGTCAAGGTTCAGAGAATATTAATGAGGCGATGAAAGAAATTTTGCCGGAAATGCTGAAATTTGCAAATGTAGGCTTAGTAGCGGGGCGGAAGCATTATGAGAATATGGTAGAGTTGAAGCGCTATGAAGAGTGGGATAGGGCAAAGCTGAAGTCGAATTTTCGGATGTGGAAGTTTAATTTGGCAATGTCGGATTTGTTGGGGGCGGCGGACGTCGTGGTGAGTCGAGCGGGAGCAACAACGATTGCGGAATTAGCGGCGCTAGAGAAAGCGGTGATTTTGGTGCCATTTGAGCGCTTGCCAGGCGGGCATCAGCTGCGCAATGCGAAAGAGCTATATGAGAGAGATGCGGTCCTGATGGTGGAAGACGAGCGCATGCGACAGCAGCCAGTGATTTTATTGAATGAAGTGCGGCATTTGGTGCGGGCGCCACGAGAGCGAGCACTCCTAGCAGAGCGGCTGCATGCTGAGGCGACTCCTGATGCAGCAGCAAGATTGGCAACGATTTTGATCGATGTAGCCAATGGTCGTGCAATTCAGAAACTGACCAGTGGTCAGAATGCGGATGAGATAAATGATGTAGAAAACAGGGATGAAATGGCGGAAAAGGCGGAGGAAACTACGGAAGCTATGAAAACTGACCAACGGTCAGAAAAGGGCGATGATTTGAAGACGGCGATGAAAATGTCGGATAATGAGAAGGTTGAATATGTTGAGCAGGAAGTGATGCAGAAGGAAGAGAAGAAAAGCAAGGAATTACGAAACGAAGAGAAGGTTCGGTCGCGGCAGCTGCGTTCTTATAAAGCAGAGAAGAGGCGCATGGAGAAGATGAAGCGTAAGGTGAAACGGAAGAGTTCGAAATATTGGGAATAGTAAGGAGAGTGCATAATAAATAAGATCAGGATAAAAGAGCAAGAGAATGAGTGGGCGAAAGGCAAAAATGCGTAGGTTGAAGCGGGGACAGACAATCGTTGCGGAGCGAGAGCCGGCAGAGACCGAATCGGAACGGATGCGAGAACGCAAGCGGACGCGGCGTAAGCATATTACGTCGGTGGTGATTGCGCTTTTGATGATGGGGGTGTTGGCGTTGTTGGCCTATATAATGATGAGAGGGGTTGTCGAGGAGGTTGGAAGAGCGCCGGAAGCCATAGAAGCTGATTATGCAGTGAAGGCACAAATTATTGATGAAACTGGACGTGAGCAGGTGTCGATGCGAACGCGCCAGTATGTTGGGCAGTTGGAGCAAGATTTACGGGATTTGGGTTATGAAATGACGAAGGTGGTGCTGCCAGTGAATACGAGCCGGGAACTATATGTGGATTTGGCGGGAGTGGAAGCGTATTTTAAGGTAAGTATGGAGCGTGACACGGCAATTGTAGCGGAGGATATGGTGCGGGTGCTACGATATCTGCAGGATCATGATCTGCACCCGGAATATGCGGATGTGAGGATTGAGGGGAAGGCATATTATAAATAAGTGACGTATGTGGCGAGTTTCTAATAACTGTTATCTTCATACCATTATCCCTACCGTACTAGACAGCGGAGGGGATTGCCAACCCAGCGATTTCCGCTGTTGAGCGGAGCGACACCTGAAGCAGCAAAGTCGAGAATGGCGGCGTCATGAAAATGCGCAGTAAAGTAGGCCTCAGATGACCAGAGGTAGCCATTAAAGCCTACATAATCGGGAAAGCCAGCAACCCACACTCCTCCGCTCCGCACGAGGGAATTATTCGAATTCCCAGCCAAAACTGTCGAAGAGTTTTTTGAAGAATTGATAGCTGTTGATATGCTTGTTGCTGCCAAGGCGAGTCATGAAACCTTCGGCACTGCCTTCGCCGAGGGCAGCGAGTCTGTAGGCGGCGCGATAACTATTATGGCGGGTGCGGCGACCGGGAATTATACAGTGAGGATAAATGACGGCGCCGATGAAGGGAATGCCGCGGACGGCCGGTTGTTTATAACGTTTGTGTGGATGGAGAGTGAGTTTGAGTTCGTCAGCGAGATAGTTTTCAATAATAACGAGATCGCGTAAGAGTTGTTCGCGTTGATGATCGGGCACAATAATGTAAAAGTCGTCAACATAACGGCCATAATGTGCATAACCAAGATCAAAAGTAACGAAACGGTCGAGTTGATCGAGATAAATATTGGAGAGAAGCTGGCTAGTCAAATTACCGATGACAATACCGCGGTGGGCAGGTTGATTGAAAAGACTTTTAGTGGGAGGAAGTTGCTGCCAATCTCGGCGTGAGCCATGGATTTCGATATTATCCATAGGATGATCAAAAATAATACGTTGCCAAAGGAATTTGAGTGTTTGATATAATTCATAACGGTCCTGGGGACGACAAAAAATGGAATTTTTGGCGAAAAACTCAGGCTGATCAAGCGGAATGCGCGGTTGACTGGAGCGAGTATATTGAAATTGACGATTGAGACCCCAGAGGGTGCGTGCAAAAAGCTGACTGTGGTCGAGACTCATGAAATAGCCTTGAATGTCAAGTTTGACAGCAAAAGCTGGAACTCGGTAGTTTTTAGTAGCGCAGCGTAGATGATGCGCGAGGCGTTTTTGTCCAAAAAGCGTACCTTTGCCAATGCGACAAGAGTAAGAATCGGTGATAAAATGCCGATCCCACCAGTCGGCGCAAAAATTATAGAGGAGATGATGTACGATGCGATCTCGAAATGGTGCGGCGACGATCTCGCGGGTGACGGGATCGTGGACAATGAAGGCGACGCCGCGTGAAGGCTGGTAATTGCGATGTAGGATGCTGTTGCGGAGAAGGAGGATGTTTTCGATTGCGTTGAGTTCGAAACGGTGCTCGTCGAGAGTCTTGCGTTTGCCTTTGCGGGCGCCGTCGTAGGCGCGCCAAAGTTCTTGTAGTAAAAAATCTGCAAAGGGAGAATTATAATTATACATAAGACTTAATAAAATGTTAAATGTTATTGAGAAAGATCATTGGGCCGATACTTAATGAGATATTAAACATTTTTGGAAGAGTTGCGATGCGATTTGGTAGGTTTAGGAGGGAGAGTTTTTTGAGCTTGCTGGGTTTGGAGAGCGCGGGCAGCAATGCGCTCGATTGTGACGAGATGTTCGAGGATTTTGCAAATTTCGCGATGATGAATAATGCGAAGCTCGCCGACAAAGGCCATGCCATTGCGAAGGTGACGGGAAAGTTCGATAATCTTCATGAGATTCTGCTCGGGTGTGGGATTTTTGTGATTAGCATAAGCAAGGTAATGGCAGGTGAGATCGTAGACTTCCAGGATCATGCGGTGGCCGACGGTTTCACGGGCGAGCTGCTCGGGAGTGTGTTTGTATTGGTAATAAATGAGGCGACTGACCTGATTTATGGCGTCGTAAAGTAGTGGATATGGTGAGCGGGGAAGGATGATCGACATGAGCTTTTCGGTGTCGCGCTCAGCGCGATCGCGCAAAACGGCGATTTGCTCGGGGGAATAGACTTTGGTGAGCTTAAAAAAATGGAGTTCGTCGGTCGATAAATCGTGATCGGGAAAGACGTTAATATTGGCCAGTAAGGTAGTAATTTGATCAAGGGAACGAAAGGAAATAGTGCCGTCTTCGGAAATAGAATAATGATCGGTGTCGACTTTGACGGAGTAACGCCAGTGGATGCGCTCGGCGATTGTCATTGTAAAAAATAACACCGAGTGACCGGCGAGTTTGCTAAAATTACTAGTGGAGTTGAAGAAAAGAAGGTGCCGGTCGTTGTGGGATTCAAACTCCATGACCTGAGCTTTAATCTGCCGCTGGCGACTACGGAGTGCTTGTCGGGCGAGGCGTAGTTTGTTGGTGCGAGCGGGGGAGATTGGCTCCTGCTCAATTGAGGCGATTTTTGCTTCGATTGTATGGAGGTCGAAGCGATCGAGCTGTTCAAGCGAGCTCGTTTTGATTGTTTTTTTGTTTGGCATAAGCTTATTGTATTATGATCATTTTGGAATGTCAAAAATATTAATGAACAATAAGTTACGACATTGCGCAGAATCCACTATTCTTCTGTCGCTTCGTACCAGAAAAGCCTGCGCATTCTCTGAAATGATAGTAAACTCTCATTTCTCTCAAATGCTTGTCTTTTTCTACTGCTTCGCAGTAGAAATATCTGCATATCCTCAAAAATGAGAGTAAAGCTCTCATTTTACTCGGATACTTGATATTTCGTGCGGAGCGGAAGCGCTGATTTATCTGGAGGCATATATCTAGGAGCTATCAGCCTTTTCTGGTCTTCTCGTACGCATCTTTATACGGATTTTTCTATTGCTTTTAACTTCTATGCTAATAATACTAGTGTTGATGTGTCTACTAGCGCTAGTGAACGACATTATGATATTTTCCTCCGTTGTCTAGTACGATAAAGAAGGATAATGGTATGAATAGACATTTTATTTGATGAATTATGTTATAATGAGAAAATGAAGAGAATGGAGTGAAAAATGGCGGAGAAGACAGAACAAGTAATACGGAATCAAGCTTTTATTGATGGACAGAATCTAAAAATGAGTACGTCTTGCGCGAAGCGAGCTTGGAAAATTGACTTAATGCGTTTCCGGGTCTATTTGCAAGAAAAATATAATGTAGTTGAGGCTTATTATTTTATTGGAGCACACAATCCAAAACATCAAGATTTATATAATGCATTACAGAAATATGGTTATATTGTTGTCTTTCGTGAGCATGATGGTGATGTGTTGAGTCATAAGAAAGGTAATGTTGATACTGATATTGTTTTTTCGGTTATGCGTAAACTTGCGGATCGCGAGAAATTTGATAAAGTAATATTAGTGTCTGGCGATGGTGATTATTGGCGTATGGTGGATTATTTGATTAAAAAGAATAAGTTCGAGAAATTGCTTGCACCTAATAAGGATAATCTTTCTTCACTCTACAAAACTCGGACTTCGGATAAATTTCGAGCGTATTTAGATCAGCCTGAAATTCAGCGAAAGATTATTTATAAGAAGAATCGGAAATAATACAACAAAAAACAGGTTCGCCTTAGGTATTTCTCCGTTCGGTACATCCCTGCGTCTGAATCTATCTTTATAGTAGCAAACATCACTGAAATTGTCAAGAGTCTTGTGCTAGAAAATGGAGATAAGGAAACGGAAATTTGAGCGACAAGTGATTGTGGAAAACTGTTTAAGATTGGTCGTAAAAAAATGAAAAAGTTCGTGACAAATGCAAAATGTATGTGTTATAATGAAAGTACGAAAGAAAATTCGCGCATAACAATTTTAAAGGAATTTACTCCCTACTTCTGGTCCCGACAATGAGGTCTCAGGTAGCTTTGCTTATCTCCTGAAGGCCTACGGAGTAAATAGTCAAGTTGTAACGCCTGCTGGTACACAGTCCTTCAATGGCAAGACTTACGATATTGCTCAGAATCCACTATTCTTCGTGCGGAGCGGAAATATTGGTAATGCTAATGTAACCGGTCCGCTTAGTGAGTGGTATGGCTATAGTGTCCTATTTTGGTCAAACCGAGCATATTCAAATACAGGATTTCAGGTTGCATATAGTCCTTTTCTTGTTAGTTCAAGTATGTTTACCTCAAACTATTATCCTCGTTGGTACGGCTTTCCTCTCCGCTGTCTAGTACGGTAGGGATAATGGTAGGAATATGGTGAATTGTCAAGTCCTGGAGGCTAAGTGCCCGGTCTCCGGAAAGTAAAATGTATCTCACGTAAAATGTAA
>CAZETG010000017.1:0-19648 GCA_964514875.1 uncultured Candidatus Saccharibacteria bacterium
GCAATCCCTATAACCGGCGGGCCCCGTGTTGTGTGAGGTGGGTCGCGCTTCCGGACCTCTCCGGAGTCGAACGACGATGCGTTATAGGGCCAAATAGCCTCAGAACTTAGGTGATGCCCACCCTTACCTAAACCATCTGGGGCTTTTTGGTGTCCCAAATTTTAGTATTTTGAGGCTTCAGTATCAAACCTCAAGCACCCATAACAAATATATTGACCAGCCAGAACTATGCAATAATGATTTTTAGAGAACTTTAAGCTTGACAAGTACAATTATTTAGCTTAGACTAAAATTGTTAAGTTTTTCACATAGAGTAAAAAGGACTTGACCTTGCTAGTAAAGCTTGGTAAGCTAGAAATAGATTGGTTTAATTACCGGCGCCGGATGGCGACGGTAATTTTTATTTCACACCAGCGAATGCTGATGCTGACAAAAAAGGTTCAAAATTTGAAGACTTAGAGTCATACCTTAACCTCCTTTCTGCTCCCACCCAGCGATATTAAATTGCAAGGTCTATGATACGTTGGAATTAGTACCGTCGCCCTATTCTTACTCTATGCTAAAGATCGTAACATTATTTCTTCCGAAACCACAAGCACAGGCATGATATTTTCTTTGTATTTTTATAGAACTAACGTTCTATAAAAACTACAACCAAGAATCTTAGCATACTTTTCTTTCTAGCTACAAGCATAAGCGTAAAGAAGGTAATGTGAAAACATTTTTATTCACTTATTGTTTCTAGCACCTTATGCCAAAACCACTTACACGCCCTCGAAAATTTTCGTGCGGAGCGTGGGGATTGGCGCATGGGGCGGGTTGTATCATGCTAATGGTAGTTTCTTTGGGTCATTATGGTCTAATCGTGATTACGCTGACGAGCAGTCATGGTCTTATCATTTTGAATTTAGCCTCAATGACACGACTACATCACGAACTGGCGTAGCATGGTGGGGCTTCCCCCTCCGCTGTCTAGTACAGTAGGGATAATGGTAAGGAATCTGTCCCTTCGTACCAGAAAGAACTGCACATATTCGGAAATGAAAATCAGAACTTTCATTACATTCAAACGTTTGATATGATCGTGCGGAGCGGGAATATCGGATACTATGGCTTGTTCGGCGGTTCCGGCATCTACGGATATGCTTGGGCCTCAAAAATAGACTACAACGAAATTTTGCAATATGCATACTATCTAAATTTCAACGTGTCATGGATTTATCCATCCATCAGTAATGATCGTTTTTACGCCTTTCCCCTCCGCTGTCTAGTACGGTAGGGATAATGGTAGCGATATGACACTTCTGCGCATAAGAAAAACAGCCTCTTCATCAAATATTCCATTACCATAAATGTTTCACTATTACCCGCTCAAAAACGCCAGATGCAAACTTTATTTAGTCATATTTTCTACTTATGTCTAAACTCGCAACACAATTTCGCAATGAAGCACAAAATAGTGCTATAATAAATACCAGAAGTTCAACGAAATAATTGTAAAAATGACTTTTTCCGTTGACATTAACATGAAATTATGCTACTATTAAAATAATTGTTTAATATTAAATTTTATGTTCGGGTGGGGAAACGAAGGGAACCTAATGGACCAGAACGCCAGTATAATCGAAAATGCCATTCTAGGTAGTTTAAATATTATCGAGCAAGAGCGTGAACGTGAAATTATTTCGCGACGCTTCGGTCTAAACGGCCACAAAGAGACCTTGGAGCAAATTGGCGAGCTCCTCAATATTACTCGTGAGCGCGTGCGACAACTCGAAAAAGCGATTCTTGTGCGTCTACGCATTGGCGCCGAAGAAGGTCACATCCCAGAGCTTGCTGCCGCCGAAAAACTCATCATCCGCAACCTCACCGAGCTTGGCCGCGTCGCTCGCACCCCGGACCTCGCAAAACGTATTCACGGGCGTGAAGCTACTCCAGAAGAGCGCGCACAGCTCGTTTTTATTAGCAGCATCTCCAAAAATCTCACCTCAATCGACGAAAACGATCATTATTACTCTGGCATCGGAATCGCAACCTACGGTGACGCCAAGACTATTGAGCAACACGTCGATCAGGTCGTTTCCGTCATCAAGAAAAATGGCAAGCCCATGACTCTCGACGAGCTTGATAACGTTCTCGACTATGAGCACCCCGACAATATTCGTGCCATCGCTTCTCTTTCAAAGCAGCTTGCCACGCTCAACGGGCTCTGGGGTCTAGCCAAATGGCCAACGGTCAACCCGCGCAATATCCGCGACAAAATTTTCGTCGTCCTCGAAGCTAAGAAGGAGCCGATGCACTTTTCCGACATCGCCAAAGCTATTTCCGTATCCGATTTTCGCCGCAAAAACGTCACCACGCAAGCCATTCACAACGAATTAATCAAAGACTCTCGTTTTATCCTTATTGGCCGCGGAATTTATGCACTGAACTCTTGGGGATACGCAAAAGGGACTGTTGCCGACATTATCACTAATATCCTCAAAGAAGCCGGCGAACCGCTCACACGCGAGGAAATCGTCAAACGCGTCCTTCACGCCCGCAAAGTCAAAGAGACCACCGTTCTCCTTAACCTTCAAAACAAAGAATTATTCGACAAAGTCGACAAAGATTCCTATAAATTAGCCGAGTCTAATCAATAGCCTTCGAAATAATTGTTATAAACACCAAAACATAGTAAAATAGTCACAATGGCACAAATTATTCAGTTTATTTTACAGCCTTTCGTATGGATTCCAATTGTCGGAATTCTAGCTTTTCTGAGCTATCGCAATTACAAGAAACTCAATCGTCTCAAAGTCCTCAATGTCGATTCAGTACTTTTGATGCTAGAAATTCCACGCACCAATGACAAAAAAGAACTCGCCGCTGAGCAGCTTTTTGCTAGCCTCCACGGCATTCTCAGGGATAAAGAAGAGCTCAAGAATTCTGGCGGAGTACAGGAACATCTCAGTTTCGAGATTGTTTCCACTAGCGGTCAAATCCGTTTCTATGTCTGGGTTCCAAAAATCCTACAAAGTTTCGTCGAAGGGCAAATCTACGCGCAATATCCTAGCGTCCAGATCTATCGTATGGATGAAGATTACGTCGATGATCGCGAAAAATATCCCGTCCAATATTCCTCCGAACTCACTCTGACCGAAAACGACGCGCTCCCAATTAAAACCTTTGATAATTTCGAAGTCGATCCGCTCGCTGGCATTACTGGCACTCTCGCTAAACTGAATCCTGATGCTTCCGAAGAGCTCTGGATTCAAATTTTAACGCGACCAATCCCCGACGATTGGCACAAGCAGACTACCGATAAATGGGTCAAACGCATCAAATCCGGACGTAAATTTCTCAGCGGCTCCAGCAATATCGACTGGACTTGGGTGATCGAAGCTCTCGGTGCCTTTTTCCGCCCGCCCGCCGGTGGCACTAACGGCGAACCTACCAAAATTGAGCTGTCCGAGCGCGACAAAACTCGTATCGCCAAGGCCGAAGAGAAAGCCACTAAGCTCGGTTATGAAGTCAAAATTCGCCTTGCTTACCTAGGCCAAGATCAGATTAACGCCAAACTCAACATGCAAGCCCTAGTCGGCACATTCAAACAATACAATTCTACCAACCTCAACGGTTTTCATCTCACCGGCGGTAGCTTCAAGGCCGAAGATCTCGACGCTTACCGCATGCGCCAATTCGCCGATCACGGCTTCATTCTCAACATTTCCGAACTTGCATCAGTATATCATCTTCCACATACTTCCGTCGAAACGCCAAATATCGTTTGGGCCACTTCGAAAACCGCTGAGCCGCCCGCCAAATTACCACTGATCACTGGTAATCCTGCCCATGATGAAAATATTTCGCCTTTTGGATTAACCAATTTTCGCGGCATTAATCATCAATTCGGCATGCTTCGGCGTGATCGTTCTCGTCACGTCTACATTATCGGTCAAACAGGCGCCGGCAAATCTGGTATGCTTGAGCTCTTCGCTATTTCTGACGTATTCTATAACCAAGGTTATTGCATTATCGATCCACACGGCGATTTTGCTATTAATAATCTCCGTTTCGTCCCTGAGAATCGCATTAAAGACGTTATTTATTTTAACCCAGCCGATACGCAGTATCCAGTCGCCTTCAATCCGCTCGAAATCACCGACCCAAGCCGTAAGCCCAATATTTGCTCCGAAGTTATTGGTGTACTAAAACGCATGTTCGGCGACTCCTGGGGGCCACGTCTAGAACATATTTTGCGCCACACTATTCTCGCACTCCTAGATCGCCCCGAAGCTACGCTACTGGACATCTCCCGCCTCCTCACCGACAAAGATTACCGCAAAGAGACCCTTGACTATTGCCAGGACGTCACGGTCTTACAGTTCTGGAAGCATGAATTCGGCCAGTGGAACGAAAAACAAGTCAACGAAAGCATCGCCCCGGTGCTCAATAAAGTTGGCGCCTTCACTGCTAACCCAATCATCCGTAATATTATCGGGCAGCCGAAATCCAGCTTTGACGTCCGTAAAATCATGGATGAAGGCAAAATCCTCGTCGTCAATCTCTCGAAGGGTCTCATCGGCGAAGACAACGCCGGCATTCTCGGCGCTTTCCTCGTCACCAAAGTCCAGCTCGCCGCCATGAGCCGCTCCGATATCCCCGACGTCGCTGATCGTCGCCCGTTCTATCTCTATGTTGATGAGTTTCAAAACTTCGCTACCGATTCTTTCGCCGTCATCCTCTCTGAAGCCCGCAAATATGGCCTTAATCTCACCGTTGCCAACCAATACACTTCCCAAATGACCGATTCCGTGCGCGATGCCGTCTTCGGTAACGTCGGTACGACGATTAGTTTTCGCGTCTCTGCCGACGACGCACCTGTTCTCGCTAAACAGTTCGAGCCCACCTTCGAAGCTGGCGACCTATTACAACTGAACAATCGCCATTTCGTCATTTCGATGATTATCAACGGCGAAAAAGCCCCCGCCTTCTCTGCAACCACGCTCTCTATCCCGACTACTCCGCAAGATAATTTCGACAAAATCGTCGAAAGCTCCCGTCGCCTCTACTCACGCCCGCGCGACGAAGTTGAAGCCGAGATTCGCGCCAACATCGAGCAGGCCAATAAATACAAGCAAGAGTTATCCGACAGTGGCCGCGCTGCTGGAGAACAGTCAGCCGTCGAAGAACAGATTCGTAATAGCTACACCACTCGCAGTAATGGCGCCGGTTTTATGGTTAAATCCGACAAAAAGCCCACTTTCCAATATAAACCCACCCCTCAGGCTGATTTTCGTAAGCTCAAGCTTTCCCCTAACACTGCCGAAGGCAAAGAGCGTAACGGACTCAAAGATCTAGGCAATCTCATCGCCCAAAAACAGGGTAATGGCCCCGAAAATACCGCTAGAGCGAATTCAGAGCCCCAAACAGCCACTTCTCCATCTCAACCGCCCAAACACCAAGCTTCAGCTCCAGACCGCTCCAAAGAGCTTCAAAATAGTCATAAACGTGATAATTCTTCCGAAAAGCCCTCAAAAAAGCCCGATTCAGTTCAAAAAAACGGTAGTTTATCTAGCAATAATCGTAAAGAGAGAACCTCGCAGAACGGCCCTAAGACCTCTACTGACCCCTCAGAAGGTAATCGTCGCCAATCCGCCACTCAAGACCCCTCTAATACTCGATCTACCGATGGCTCACCAAAATCCAACTATAATCCCTACCAAATCGTCGCTAGTGAGACCGCGCGCCGCGTTGAAGCGAAATTCGCCGGCAATTTAGTCAATTCCAAGCTCAAAACCCCTGGCAAAAAGACCATCGCTGCTCTCAATTCTACATCAAATTCTAACAAGAATCATCACTCTTCCTAAATCAATGACTTTACCAGAACTCTCACACACTATTTTATTATTGCATCAACGCCCGATGAGCAAAGTTCGCCTCGCTCGGGTTGTCTATTTTGTGCACAAAGAGCTCGTGCGCAAAAAACTCATGCAAATCGAAGATATTAGTTACATTCGCTCACCACTCGGCCCGATTCCTGACGGCTTTATGACTTTAGCTAACGATCATTCCAATATTATTTCCCGTCGCAGCGCCTCAACCAATCTCTCCTACGCCTCTGAAGAATATCTGGTCAACCGTTCCGAAGACGATCACGACCTCGAAACCACCATGCTCGAACAATATCGTGATACACTCAAGGCAATTGAACATACTTTGCACGCCTTAGATAAATATACTACCCCTGAACTCGTCGAGGCCAGTCATCACGAACCGAGCTGGAATGCGCATTCCAATGGCGAAATTTACTATCTAACCAACGCCGATCTTAAGGTTTTATTTCCGTTTTCGGCTATTTTACCCTCTAGTATTCGCATTCGCCTCAGTCGTCCGCCCGCCAACAAAGCTGGCGCCCTCCAGGCCACCCTACTGCGCGGCATGGTTGCAGACATTGTCAAAGAGAGTACCGATCTCGAATACCCCGACGACCTCAATAGCAACACTACGCCACAACACCAAAAACCACGTTCTGTCAAGCGACTTGTTATTAAACTCCCAACCATTCGTCTAAAGTTTTTACGTAAAACGCCTAATAGCGCGAAAAAACCAAAGATCGACAACAAAGCAGAAAAACAACCGACGGGGAACAACGAAGCAAAATTACCGTCAAACAATATAACCAACGAATCACACAATCCAGTCTCAAGTGACGCAAAATCCGATCAATTACAGTCTCACGTCCAAAACCCGAACACAGACCGAACAAAACCAGACCGGGGAAGCAGGGAATGACAAATCCTGAGCGCTATGAGCTATCGGAAGACCTCATCGCCAAGCCACTTTGGCGCAAATATCGCAAAACACCCGAATACAAAAGTGGCCGCCGTTATTCGATCAACTCCGCTCATCCGCTCGTGCGCGACGCCGAAGAAAGGGGATTAAACGACGTCATTTTGCACTTCGCCAAAGAGCTCGAGCAGCCAATCGACATCCGTGTCACGCTCTCTGGGCGCCGCGAAACCGATTGGCTCGACGATTGGAAACGCATGCATTCCATGCTTTTCCGTTATGTCTACCGCAAAAACGGGGAATTTCGCCCTCCCGGACACGACGTACGGTTCGGCTCACCAGGAGACGAAGATTTACATCACATTCCTCATGGCGGCGCCGAAGTTTACAACGAATTATACGGTTTAGCGCGTTTCCTCCACGACAGCATCGAGTACATCCCGGTCGAAAACATCGATGAAGTTTGCCGATTTTTAGCTCATTTTCATTACAGTTTCATCCGGATCCACCCATTCTTTGACGGCAACGGCCGTATCGCCCGCGTCATCACTGATCAACTTTCCGTCGCCCTCGGCTACGTGCCCATTATCGCCGGTTTTCCACGCAACAATATCGAGAAAAAGCAGATTTATCATGCCGCTATTCGCGCCAGCGCCACCGATAGCTCCTGCTCCGTCCTCACAGAATGGATCAAGCTTCAACTCCAAGATAAACTCGCCCAAATCACCTAAACCCTCGTGCGGAGCAGTGCAATCTGGTCTGAAGGTGGGTATACAAGCCCCAACACAGGTACTACTGCCGCCTTCTGGTCATCGCATGCGTATTCTAACGCAGATTCTCGGTATGTCTTCCACTTCTACTTTAACGCTTCGGACGTCGCCACGTCTACCAATGGGCCCCGCTGGGATGGCTATCCCCTCCGCTGTCTAGTACGGTAGAGATAATGACATGAAGCACTCGAGACCTTGATTTAATTGTTTATTATGCTATACTTACAGTAGTCTTTAATTTGAAGTTCTTTAGAAAGAGGGAATTGTTATGTCCAATTTTGTGCTTTATCTTCCAGACCTCATTTGCCTTTACCGCGCTCTCAGTTCTATCCTCGCACTGTTTCTTGGCAAGCACTCCGCAGCGCCAATTCTTTTCACTAGTGCCTTAATCAGCGATCTATTTGACGGCTGGATTTTTCGCAACCACGTTCAGCCTCACCCCGATTGGCATCCATGGAATCGTTCTCTTGTCAGCACTGACCAGTTCGGCGATCTAACTCTTGTCGTCTGCGGAATTATCTATACTAGCCGCTATGTTTTTCGATTACCACTGTTCACAATTGTCACCACAGTCATCATTATCGGACTATTTGGTTTCTTCCTAATTATCATACCCGAAATCACCCCAGATCCCATCCCCGCCATTTATACACTGTGCATTACCACGCTAACACATCTCGCCTGTCTTCTCATGATTACCCCGACAATTGCCGCCTGGTATGTCACCTCACCGTATTGGCTAATCGGCTCCATCGGTTCAATCGGCATATTTTATATGATTTTTGCTCGAATCGGCGACGCATCACGGCTCGTCCGACTTCCGCCGTCAGATTGGCGTAAAAAACCAAAACAATAATTCACCCTTCGCACCTTTACGGTATTTACCGTACGCCACCGCTACTTACTGCGCGGTGGTTTTTCGTGCGGAGCGCGGCAATTTGGGATAATGGAAGTGTTGCTCCAGACGCAGGTGCTGCTGCTGTCATTTGGTCTTCTCGCAGCTATTCTGATAGCACTTTTCGATCTGTTTTCTATTTGCTTTTTGACACTTCGAGTGTGCTTCCTTTCGATAACGTTCGTCGTTTGAAGGCCTTTCCTCTCCGCTGTCTAGTACGGTAGGGATAATGGTAGGAATTATTCAACGGCTTAACCATACGATAAGTGCAATGAAAATCACGATCAGCACGACAAGTTCAAATATCGCTTTACACACTAACTCAACTAGCATATTCGCTCCAAACATTAAACATAACTCAGACGGGGAATGAAAAATAACCGTTTTCGAGACGACCATACGCTCATCTTTCGGTGAGAAATGTAATGTCGCACAATACAGATTTTACGACATTAAATCCAGGCGAACTCCGGTTATATGTCGTAGTCGCCCATTTTTGCAGCCCAGCCAGCCACCGTCTAGATTACGTTTTTACAAATTCCCTATTTCCCTTTTTCTGCTCAATTTTTTTAATACAATTCACCCCATACAAACGCCACTCGACATACCAACTACGACCATTAACATTTTTTTAGCTACATTTATACCGAACAAAAACCGAACTTATATAGAACTAAGCGTCTCTATAAAATTCAACTAAAATACCTCGTGCGGAGCGGACTTGTCTATATTGCGGGGCAATTTGACAGTCAAACAGGTTGGTCTTCCTACGTCTGGTCTTCTAATGTATACTCCGATGATGACTTCCGGTCCTCAGCAAACCTACATTTCAACAAATTAGGCGTTGGAACGGTGCATATTGTTTCGCGCTGGCATGCCCTTTCCCTCCGCTGTCTAGTACGGTAGGGATAATGGTAATGACCGGAACAATAGAGTGCAAACCTCTCATTACCTACCTTAAATCTCATTTCAAATCCCGAACAAAACCCGAACTTATTTCCCTCCCCTTCTCCGTTAAAATTCCCAAAAAACAGCGGACGCAACAAGCTTCTCAAGCAAAAATCCAAAAAAAACAAACCCATACAGTAGTCTTACAACCCAGCCAAATTTCAAAGCAACAAAGCTAAATTTCCTGTTCCAACCATTAACTTAATGAATGCCCCATTCTCAACCAACGCCCTGCCCTATATTCAGCCACCAGCCCAATCAAACCACTCAACCTCAGCCAATCTACCGACTACGTACCCTGCTCTTTTTCCGGCAAATTTTCCTCATCGTCGCTCCGCGCTTCAACTTTCTCTTCTTGCTTCTGCGTTTTCTCCGGCTTTTTTCGTTCCACCGATACCTCGACCGAAAGAATCCCGCCCGCCATTAGCGCCACTACGAACATAATCAACACTCCGATTATCGCCAACAGCGCCACCAGCGGATGTATTACCGCAAACCCACTCATTAGTTCAATCATCCCCAGCCCCTCAACAATTCCTCTCATTTTCAGCACTCCACCTATAATAATTTATTCCCTTAATTATATCACACTGCTTCCCTAATAGCCCTCTGTTACATTCCCATATGTCGTTTTCCCTGATTCCCTCCTCCCCTAGTTTTTCTAATTAGTCGTCAAAATCTACTTGACTTTTTCACAAAAGTGTGCTACAATAGTAAGAGAGGGCTATTTTATGACCCCAATTGTACATTTTATCTGTCATATTTAAGGAGGGTTTTATATGACAAATGAACAGATTTTTCAAGCTTATTTTCGGTCTCAACCTTATCTTCATCAAATCAGTTATGCTCAATCCAATCAATGGCTCTATTTCCTCAGCAATGGAAGCAACGGTTTGAGTGACAAGTCAGCGTTACAATGTTTAGACCTATTTTCACCTCTGCTAATTACCAATTCTGCCAGTCTTCAATTCCTAAATGGAGACATCCAGCTTCCAATCACCGACCCATCCAAGCTGATCAACTGCGATAACATGAACGAAGAACCCGGCCTAGCCGAACTCATCTACAATCCAAACTTTTTCTGCGCCGCCTTGCGTGGTGATCCTGACGCGCTTTGGAAATTTCTGGGTTTTGAAATTAGCGAATTCGGCACTATTTGTCTCGACTTCGTATGGAATAGCCTCGAAGCTTTAGCCTTGCTTACATATAGCAAAAAGCATCCAACAAATCCGTTATCCAACGAAAACTGCGCCAACGCCGCCATTACGACAGAAAATTTCCAAGCTCTAATTCGTTTTGGTGACAATTACGCCTATATCCTCGAGTCCAATTACAGCAGCTTTCACAAAGATCATTCCAGCATCACCATTACCGAAATTATCAACTGTCAAAAAACGCGCCGTTTTCGTACAATTACCAAACTCGATGAAGAAATAACTTGGGAAATCACCTTTTACGCGCCCTGCTACTCCGCCTCCGCGAACTGCGAATTATATAATTCCGCATAAAAGCCATTTTGCGCCAGCAATTCTTCGTGCTTCCCTTGCTCGACAATCGCGCCGTCACGCATCACCAAAATCAAATCCGAATTCCGAATCGTCGACAAACGGTGTGCAATCACGAACGACGTCCTTCCCTGTGTCAGCTTCGCAAACGCATCCTGAATTAACTGCTCCGTCCGCGTATCGACATTCGACGTCGCCTCATCCAAAATCATCATCGGCGGATTCACCACCATCGCCCGCGCAATCGTCAAAAGTTGTTTCTCTCCCGCCGAAATATTATCTGAATTTTCCGAAATCTCCGTCTTATAACCATGTGCCAATGATTCAATAAAGTGATGAATACTGCTCGCTTTTGTCGCCTTCACAATCTCTTCGTGCGTCGCCGAAGGTTTACCGTAACGCAAATTCTCCTCAATTGTCCCCGAAAACAGCCACGTATCCTGCAACACCATACCAAACAACTTCCGCACGTCTGCTCGTTTCATCTCACGCGTCGGCACACCGTCGATCGCAATATAACCCGACACCGGATCATAAAACCGCATCAGCAGGTTGATAATTGTTGTCTTCCCCGCCCCAGTCGGTCCTACAATCGCCACTTGCATCCCCGGCTCAATTTTCACCGAAAAGTCCCGAATAATTGGCTTCGCTGGATCATAAGCGAAATCCACATGCGCAAACTCCACACTTCCCTGCACCTTATCAATCGTCTGCGCCGGTACTAAATCTGGAGACTCTTCCGGCTCATCAAAGAAGTCAAAAATCCGCTCCGCCGCCGCCAAAGTCTGCTGAATATTCGACGTAATCTGCGAGACTTCCGTAATCGGCCGATTAAACTGATTGGTATACTGCAAAAACGCCTGCACATCACCCAGCAGCAACTTTCCGTCTATCGCCATGCGCCCGCCGGCCACACAAATCGCCACATAGCTAATATTTGTAAACATATTCGTAATCGGAAACGCCAGCTGTGCCAAAAAATTCCCTTTCCAAGTCAGATCACACAACTTCCCATTCGTCTTCTGAAAACGCTCGATTGCATTATCCTCATAGCTATTCGCCTTGATAATTTGCTGACCAGAATAGTCTTCTTCAATTTCACTATTCAGCACTCCGAAAGTTGCCTGGCTTTCTCGGAAAAACTTCTGCGACTTCTTCGCAATCAAACTCACAATTATCAGCGACAACGGCGCCGCGATTAGCGCAATCACCGACAGCCATACCGAAATTGTCATCATCATAATCAAAATACCAATCAACGTAGTCACGCTCGTAATAATCTGCGTCAACACGCTCGCCAAAGTATTCGAAATCGTCCCAATATCATTACTCATCCGTGCCAGCGTATCGCCGATCTGGTGTTTATCAAAATACGAAATCGGCAAACACGCAATTTTATCAATAATCTGCCCGCGCATCTTCTTCGCATATCGCGCCGAAACCACCGACAAAATCGCACCCTGAATATAATTCAAAATCGCCGACGCCGCAAAGAGAATAATTAGTAATATCGCCAAACCACCGATCTTGCCCCAGTCAATTGCATCTGCCAGTGTCTCCGCATCTGGCACCTGACCACCAGCCGCAATAATCGCCGATTGATAATTTTCGACCGCGGTATTTGTCATCTGCCCGAGAATATTAGGACCAAAAATCGAAAGCACCGTCGCCACTATTGCCAGAATAATCGACACAACAATCGGGAACATCCACGACTTCAACGAGCCTAAAAACCGCTTCACCGCCTTTCCGAGGCTTCTTGGCTTTTCCGTACTATGCGATATCCTAGGCATTTTTCACCTCCTTCCCCAACTTCTCACTTTTCTGCATTTCTTCCTTAAATTCCTTATCCGACAACTGTGACTTCGTAATTTCTCGGTAAATCTGACAATCCCGCAGCAATTCTAGATGATTCCCTTTTCCGACTACTTTCCCCTGGTTTAACACTACAATTTGCTCCGCATCTTTAATCGTACTAATCCGCTGCGCCACGATCAACGTCACCGCATTTCTCGTCACTGGCTGCAAAGCTTGCCGCAATTTTGCATCCGTCTTCATGTCTAGCGCCGAAAATGAATCATCAAAAATATAGATATCCGGATCCTTCGCAATTGCCCGCGCAATCGATAATCTCTGCCTCTGTCCGCCCGACACATTCGTCCCACCTTGCGCGATATGCGCATTGTACTTTTTATCCAGCTTTTCAATAAACTCCTCTGACTGCGACACTCGCGCTGCCAAATGCATCTGCTTCTCGTCCGCCTCTGGCGCCCCAAACAAAATATTACTCTTCACCGTCCCCGCAAACAACACTCCACGCTGCGGCACATACCCGACTCTTCGCATCAAATCCCGCTGCGAATAGTCCTTGATATTAATTCCGTTAATCTTAATTTCCCCGCTAGTCGCCTCATAAAAGCGCGGCACTAAATTAATCAAAGTCGACTTTCCTGAGCCGGTCGACCCGATAAAAGCCATTGTCTCCCCCGCCCTCGCCGTAAACGACACATCCTGCAGTACCTTCTCTTCCGCCCCATTATAAGCAAAATCCACGTGCGCAAACTCCACCGACGGCGCCAAATCTGGCTTCCCTACCGTCTCCGGCTTCCAAAGAATCTTCGATTTCGTATTGAATACTTCGTTCACACGCTTCGCCGACACACTCGCTCGCGGCAACACCACAAATAGCATCGTCATAAACAGGAACGACATCACCACCTGAATCGCATATTGCATAAACGCCATCATATTGCCAAGATACGCAATATCCTTCGTAATTAACGTAATCCCGATCCAGACACACAGTAGTGTCGTCCCGTTGAAGATCAAACTAATCAGCGGATTTTGCAACGACAAGATCACATCCACCCAAGCATTCAAGCGCGCATTCTCATCGTTTGTCTTATCAAACTTCTTTTTCTCCAATTTTTCGTTATTAAACGCCCGAATTACTCTGAGGCCCGTCAAATTTTCCCGCGTCAACAATGTAATCCGATCCGCCAGCTTCTGAATAATCTTAAACTTCGGCATTACGATCGACATGATCAGAATCGTCAGCGAAATAATCACCCCGACCGCCAGCGCAATAATCCAAGTCATATCCGGCGCCGTCACAATCGCCTGCCCAATCGCTAGAATACAAGTCAGCGGCGCTCGCACCCCCACCATCAACACCATCGTAATTGCCTGTTGCGCCTGAAAAATATCATTCACCGTCCGCGTAATCAGCGATGCCGTCGAAAAATTATCAATCTCCGCCGTATTCAGACTCAAAACATGCACAAAAAAATCATTCCGAATATCCCGCGTGATCACCGCGCTCAGCCATGCCGACACAAAATTCGCCAAAAACGCACACATCGACGAAACCAGCGCCGCCCCAATCATCCATAACCCCGTCTGCCAAATATAATTCAAATCCCCAGCCATGATACCGTTGTTCACAATATCAGCCATCAGTGCCGGCAGCTGCAAAGACATCCACACCTGCAGCGCTACCGCACACAGCAAAACTATCACCTGCCACAGATACGGTTTAAGATATCTAAAAAGTTTTAGCATTTCACCATGATAACGCAATATTTTATCAAAGTCAACGCCGCTAGAACCACATTTTAAGCTTCGTTTAACCTTCATCCAGGTTCATTTTCCCTATTCATACAACACATAATACATTTCTTCCCAAGCTTACGTCTCACCCCTTCTCTCTCGTGCGGAGCGGAGCAATGTGGCCAAATGGCCACGTTAGACCAGGTGTAGCTCCTATCGCAGCTCTATGGTCATCTCGTGCAAACTCTACTGTAAATTTTCAGCTCGCCTTCTATCTCCTCTTTGATGCTTCAGGTGTCGCTCCACCTAGCTATGATAACCGTTGGTATGGTTTCCCCCTCCGCTGTCTAGTACGGTAGGGATAATGAGTATGAATAAGGCTTAATGCTTGCTTGGACATGATGCTCTATAATACAAATACGTTCTTGTGAGGGGAATAAGACTTGGGCAAGCGCCCCGGAGCGGCCCCGAGCAAGAATGTATTTGTATTAATCTGCTCCATAGATTCACTCTATGTCCTGAAGAAGGCTTTATAATAAAATATACGTTTTGTTGTAAATCTCTATACCATTCGAAAGATTAATTTTACGGCTGAGCCGGGTTGGAATCTTTAGATGACAAGAGGCTTACCGTAATCTAGAGAATGGTATAGAGATTTAACCATAAGGCATCTTAGCTATTATTAGCATTCTACATACAAAAAATCCAAAAAACTTGCCAAAATCACGATTTTAGCATAAATACTCTAGACAAAATTACAAAAGTATGATACAATAGAAAAGTAGGATTCCCTGTCAAGGGATGAATCGAACTTTTTAGAAAGGGAGTGTTTTTCATGTTGAACGGAGGAATGAGTCATGGTGGAGGACCTGGAGGTCCTAGCGGTTTTGGAGACCCTGGTGGAGCCTTTGGTGGCCCACATGGCCCCGGAGGTTTTGGCGGTCCGCATGGTTTCGAGGGCTTCGGTGGACCTGGATTTGGTCCTTGCGGCAGCCCCATGGCCGGCGCGCATCGCCCCGAAGGTGGCAGAGGATATCACGGAGACCCATCTGGCACCGCCTCAAGCGGCAACGATTACCTCGATTCCGGCGACGATCTCGAAGATTTCGAAGGCTACGAAGAAAGCGAGGATGACGCCACTATCCCAGAAGATTATGACGACCGCGAAAGGAGCGAAGACGCAAGCGACCCAGAAGATCCCGACGATGACTTCGGTGATTACGGTAGGGATGACTCTGATGACGAAAATGAAGATGAAGCGCCTCAAGAAGACGAGCCGACCTCTCACTCATCACCAGCCTCTTCCGGTAATACCACTGTCGCCATAGCCATGGCGATGGGAACATTGGGCGCCCTCTTTGCAGGATCGGCGCTTTTCACCAGTACCCTCGCCACGAGAAGCCTAGGCTATCTTAATTACGCCGTGGCAGCCATACCGCTTGTCAGTATGTTTTTTGGAATTCTGCAAGATCTTTTTGGCGCACAAGCCGCCAAGCGCATCTGCAATCAAACCACTAAGGTCACTCTGTACGCCGCCGGCGTCAATTGGATTATCCGTAGCATCAACATCCATATGAGCGCTACTACAGGCTCTACCGATTACGGGGCGACATTCATGCTGTATGTCCGGACACTCATCGGATTAGCCCTGGCCCTCAGTATCGCATTTCGGATTAAAGCGGCTCTGTTTAGCTTCTTCAAAAGCCAAATTGGCCCACAGCACACGCTGTGCCGCTTTATAGGATCGACCCTCTTGAGCGCTCCTTTCCTGTGGAGCATCCTCATCAGCGCCGCATTCCTCGGAAGAGTAGATACAACCGCACTCTTGCTACAAATCATCGTCACAACGGTGATTGCCATTGTCGTTGAATTGCTCCTACAACCAATAACAATGTTTATTAACCGTAGCATGCGACGAAAACTTGCTGAGTAAGCGATCATCGCACCACTCCTAGCGCAATATGCGCACCGCCCCCTTTACGGGGGCTTTTCATATTCTCTCCATGTTTCCTACCATTATCCCTACCGTACTAGACAGCGAAGGGGATAGCCACCTCGGCGATCACCTGGATGGAACGGGTTGACGCCTGAATCACCAAAGATTAAATTGATAGCAACCGGATAATCCATATTTGCACTCGTGTGAGCCGACCAGAGCAGTGCGATATTACCTGTTGTTGGAGCAAGGTATCCCGTCATCCAAACCGCCTCGCTCCGCACGAAATATCTGCAGAGCAATAGAAATGGCAAGCCTTTGAGAAAAGCAAGAGCTTGTCCTATTTTCGAGCATGTGCAGGCTTTTCTGACACGAAGTCGCAAAATTATAAATCTTTTTAAAACTTATCTATTATAAAATAACTAAAGATTTTACAAAAATATACAATACATCATACTTGACTTCTATTCAAAAGCATGCTACAATGATGATAAGGCCTCTTGTTAGGCTGGCTTGTTGATGTAAAAATATCACAACACAGTCCACCAAGACCTCGCATCTTCAGAGATAAGGCACGCCTAGGCTCTTGAGATATCCCACCAGTCAAAATCCCACTTCTATCTACAACTTTCAGGAGGTTACATGTCATGAAAAACCCTCGTCATTCCCTACCCGACAGCGCCCCCAGCACAGTCTATAGCCCTAATATGGCTATGCTTCTGGCTTTTCTCTCCACTATGCTTGCTTGTGCCATGCTGCTCTCCAATATCTTGGCAGTCAAAATCTGGGGCTGGCAATTTTTCGCTCTGGACGGCGGATTCTTCCTCTTTCCAATCACCTACGTCCTTGGGGACGTTTTAGCGGAATTTTTCCGTGAACGCATCGCCAACACCGTTGCTATCTGGTGCGCCGGCCTCAACCTTCTGGCTTATGTCCTTTTTAAATTTACCGATTTTTTACCCGACGCCCCCGGCACATCCAACGTCAGTTTCAGCGCCGCACTCAGTATGTCCGGTCAAGTTATCGTCGGCAGTACGGTCGCTTTTCTCGTCAGCCAGTGCATTAATAATCGCATCTACGACAAGATGCACGACCAAGCCCGCACTAATACACGGATTTGGACGCGTACTTGGTGCTCTAGCCTAATTGCGCGCGGCTTCGATACGGCAATCTTTACATCAATTGCCTTTTGGGAGCGTATGACCATACCCGCAATGATCAAACAAATGATCTGTTCCTTCCTTGCCGGTATGCTGATCGAGTCGCTCTTGACGCCCGTCACAGTGATAGTAATTCGCCAGATAGACCATCGTCTCGCTACACCAATCGCAGCCAGCAATACAACTCCCGAGCCTTAATCTCACACCCGCCCCCACATCGGGGGCTTTTTATTAGCCCTTTTTACAACCTAGCTTTTATATTAAACACATTTTCTCAAAGTTTCAAGTTTAATTCCCCGATAGATTATGCTATAATATAACATATGGAATTTGAAATACAAGCCACTTTACCGAACGAACTCGGTCGCGCTGGCATTATCAAAACCGCCCATGGCGAAATCAAAACTCCAGCCTTTATGTCGGTCGGCACACACGGCCATGTTCGGTTTCTCTCCGCGCAAGATTTACATGACATCGGCGCTCAAGCTATGCTTTCCAATGGCTACCATCTCCGCCGCCAAGCCCCCAACATCGCCAAGGCCGGCGGATTAGCCGACTGGCTTCCCGACCGCCAAGACGGACTAAGTCAACCAGATTATCAAAATAAAACATGTCAAGCAGAGCCCGATTTTACATCACCCGAGGGTACTAGCCAGCCGAGAGATCCAAATAATCGTAATGCTTCGCCATCTCTTTACGAGAGGATCCAAAATTATAACGGGGTTGAGCCAAGTCTAGCAGATGCTGGGTTTGCATTGTCTGAAGGCGCTAACAACTGGGCTGACGCGGGTCTGGACGCCACCCGCAGGGAGCGTCCAGAGAGCGTCACCGCGCCTGAAGATAATGCAAACTCAGCTACACCTTGGCTTGGCCCAACCCTCACCGACTCTGGCGGCTTCCAAGTCATGTCCCTCGGCTCCGGCCTCGGCAAAGTCGTCTCTATGGAAAAAGAGCGCCACGTTACCAACACCGCCCACAAAGAACGCCTCGCTCATGTCTCCGAAAAAGGCGTCGCCTTCACCGATCCTTTTGACGGCCAGCCTGATTTTATCGGCCCCGAAGATTCTATGCGCATCCAGTGTCAAATCGGCGCCGACATTCATATGGCTTTCGACGAACTCACTTCCCTCGCCGACACTTACGAATATAATGTCGAAGCCATGGAGCGCACCGAGCGCTGGGCCATGCGTAGTCTCGCCGAGCACATTAAACATCGTGACGAGCTTGGGTTTCGACAAAACCTCTACGCTGTTTTACAAGGCGGACGCTGGGAAGATTTGCGCCGCCGTACTGCCAAAAACCTCGCGAAAATGAATATCGACGGCATCGAATTTGACGGTTTCGGCCTCGGTGGCGCTTTTCTCAAGGAAGATCTCAGTGAAATCTTGCGCTGGTGCAACGAAGAATTACCCGCGAGTAAGCCTCGTCATCTGCTTGGGCTTTCGCACCCCGACGATATTTTTATCGGCACCGAAATGGGCGCCGACACTTTCGACTGCGTCGCGCCGACCCGTGAAGCTCGCCACGGCAAAATCTACACTCGCGACGGCAATATCAACCTCCGCCAAATGGCCAATTCTGGCGCCGTGCTCGATCCTGGCTGCGATTGCCCAACTTGCCGCGCCGGCTGGACTCGCGGCAGTCTCCGCGCCATGTGGCGTTCCGGTGATTCCGAACAAAAACGCAAATTTTATCGCCTCGCTTCCCTTCACAACCTTCGCTTTATCATCCGCCTCACCGAAGAAATCCGCGCTTCCCTTCTCAACGGTAGCTTTACTCAGTACAAAACCGATTTCCTCCACCGTTATTATCATTCATAGTATTATCCCTACCGTACTAGACAGCGGAGGGAAAGACCTCGATAGCGTACGTCCATAAACGATAATAATATATCGTCAGCTCTTAATACGAATCTATAATTACTGTGTGTTAATGCGTTTAAAGAAGCTGTTGCGGAAGAAACATCGCCAACGTATCCTGAATCATTCAGATAGCCTGTTTCAAATGTCCATCCGCTCCGCACGAAGACTCAGTAGCTATTCCTACCCGCGCGAGGGGCTACATCCAACCCTCAAGTGCAACATTAGCAGTATAGTATTCGGATGGCGTTA
>CAZETG010000018.1:0-19181 GCA_964514875.1 uncultured Candidatus Saccharibacteria bacterium
ATGTATTAGGCACGCCGCCAGCATTCATCCTGAGCCAGGATCAAACTCTCCATTTATGTGGCTTCTAAAAGCCGGTTTGAACCAAAGTTCATATAAAAGACTGACGATGATAAAATCTAAATACTTAGATTTATTAATTGCACAACTAAATTGTTAATTTTCAAACCTCCACCGCCACAAAGAAGAAATCGATTCTTACCTCTGATTCACTCCCTCGCAGCGCTTGGATATTCTCATTTTATCGCACAAGAAACATAGTGTCAAGGACTTTTTTCGACTTTTTTGCACTTTTTTTGACTTTTGTTTACCCTACCCCTATAAAACGTTAGCATTTAAACATACAAAATACCAAAAATCCTATTAAAATCCCTAAAATTCCACCCATAAATACCTGCCCAACCGTATGTCCTTCTATAATTGGCAATTCCTTTTTCCCTGCCTTCCGCAACAAACCATTCAGCGCCTCGCCTTGCACTCCAACCGCATAACGTACGTGAATCGCATCATACATCACTATGCAGGTAGTGGCTATTGCCAAAGCAAATATACCAGAATCAAATCCTAAGCTCAGCCCTAAGAATGTCGACAAGCCTACCATACTGGCCGTATGACCAGACGGCATACCACCAGATCTAGTCATATAGCCAATTGCTGTACGCAAATTTGTCATCATCGAGCCACCCCGCTCGGTCATCAAGCCTACAATAAACTTCCACGTTTGCGCTACAACAAACCCACCAAAGAACGCAATCAACGCAAACCAACCATTCATAACCCTAATTTACCACAAACATTTTACTTTGTCCAGATAGCCAAGCATGCTCATGCATAAAGGCTCAAACCTACTCAATAAATAATATGGCATTATTTTCGTTTCAAGATTCGCCGACCAAAAATTAAAATTGAGCCAACCAAACTCAACAAAACAATCCAAATCGCCCAGAACAATCCACCCTGATTAGTCTTCGCCGTCACTTCTCCGCCTAAATTTGGAACCTCGACCCTATCGTTATCATCCAACCCGCCCGTATTCAGATCAAAACGCGACACGCCGTCAGACTCCGTTTTCTCTCCTGTAGCCTCTACGCCAGAACGCGCAACGTCTTCGCTATTCAAACCTCTCCCCACCGTCGTTTGAACGGTTAATACGGCCTGATGCGTGCTATGAGTGCCTCCAGAAGCCGCTACATCCCCAGAAATGCCCGTATCTTCCTCTGCAGCTGTCACTCCATTACCATTTAGTGTCGAATTAGCACTGTCATCGCTCGGCAAATTCCCTAAATCATCCCCAATTCCATTATCACCACCTTCCGGTCTTTTATCTAGATCGTCATCCTTTTCACCTCCGTTACCATTCTCATTTTTGTTATCATTTTCATCGCCTTTCTCGCCCTCCTTATCATTTTCATTTTCTTTATTATCTTCTCCGCTGCCGCTCGCATTAGACCCTTGACCGCCATTATTTCCTGCATCCCCGCCTATATTGCCAGCCGCGTCATCAGTATTATCTGTATTATCGTCCTTCTTATCATTATTATCATTATTGCCCGAATTTTTATCCTCTTCAGGCTGAGTTGGCTCATTTTTCTTCGTCAAGTTCTCAAGTCTCAACGCTAAATCATCTATTTCACACTGCAATTCATCCTGAACTTGCAAATTTTTCGCTGCATCTTGAGCCTTCTTAAACTGAAAATTTTTCGTATAACTAATATCTGCCTCTGTAATATTCGCCCCTTGCGCCTTTTTTGCTTCCAATTCAATTACCTTTGTTGTTACTGGTTGCAAATACTCCCGCACAATCAACTTCTTTTCTTCCTCCCACGTCAAAACCGCCTCCTCAGCCACATAAGAGCCCTGTGGAGTAATTTCAAACTTCCCAGTTGCATTATTAAATCTTACTGAACAAATCTTCGTCAACCCATCACTAATCGCCGTCGAATGAGCGCAGCTACGATAATCCAGTTTTCCCCGAATCCAGATTGGCTCCACCATATCATTATTCGGATTCGCAAACAGCACCGCATAATACAAGATATCTAAACGATTATTCTTCAATAAATTAAAATTCGTTAAACTAAAATCACCAAACGCTCCACCCGTCATACCACTATTATAAGTACGATCATCAATATTTCGCACCCACTTCGGCCTTTCTATTCCCAAAAGCTCCAGCCCAGTATCAGCATCACTCTCAGTATACCCCTGCTCATAATTCACCGTCGCCACCACCGTACGTTGCATAGATCTTCCCTCTGTATCCCAAAAGGCCAACCGGTATGCAAATTTGCCTGTTTCCAGGTTTAATTCTGTAATCTGAAAGCGTGAATCAGCCCCATTCGCTTCTACAGCACTTATTGTAACATCATCAACATTACTCACGCTTGCCGCAATAGCATCTCCAGCGATAACATCTCCAACACCAATAGCGTCAATCACCTCACAACCAGCTTGCCCACCTATAGTGTTAGAATCCACACTTTCTTCTATCGTCTTTCCCTCTGTATTGGTTTTTTCTACAACATTACTCATATTATCTACATCTTTCGCAACAACGCTAGCATCAGTATCGCCAATACCGCCGTCACTTATACTAGCGTTACCCCCGCCGGCATCCACTTCTATCAATTGATTCATAGTAATCGCCCCATTTAAATCTACCGTCGTTCCGTCTCCGCTTCGTGCTAAAACATCAGCGTCACACATAGTAGCTGCTGTAATTAAAATTAGTAAAATTGGAAGTTTTTTCATATAATCCTCGCAATTAATTTTTATGTCGCCAGTGTAACAAAATTTTTTCAAAAACTGCAAGCATAACTATATTTCTTCTTATTTCACCTCTATTATGTCCATTATTGAACAATTATTTTATACAGCAACGACCGCTCCATTTAGCACTTTTATTCAGTCAACCAAAAAATGTATTCAAATATTTCTATCCTTCCAGCCCCCTCATTACAAAAAATCTGTCACCCCGCCAAGTCCATTTTTACCAGAAATTCTATACATCCCTGCATTCACCCCTCCACCCTCCATGTATTTTGCATTCTAAGGCCATTGAAAGGCTCTAAAAGGGTTATGATGGACGAAAGTGTATTTCCACTAGGCTTTTAATAATAGTTATGATTACAAGCTATACTAGGAGGGTGTTTTAGGTATTTAGCAACAATATTTATAGCGTGCGCAGCAGATACGAAAACTATCCCTGACAACAAAAATAGAGCTACAGATGTAGCTCTATTTTTGTTCCCTATTATCCGGTAATCATTCTCCAGGTTCTTCGTCCTCCGGTGGCACAATACCAATCGAAGCCACAGTGTCGCCCTCATTCAAGCGCATAATTCTCACTCCCTGCGCAGCGCGCCCAAGAGTCGGAATTTCCTTCACGGCGATCCTGATCGCCTGCCCTTTTGTCGACATCATAATTACTTCCTTCGCCTCCGGATCCAGCGTATGTACCGCCACAATCGGCCCCGTTTTTTCTGTCACTGCTGCCACCCTAATACCGACACCACCACGCGCATGCGTCGGGAAATTCTTCGCCAAAGTCGCCTTACCATAACCATTTGCTGCCACCACAATCAACTTTTGATTCTCATCATTCACGACATCCATACCAACGATTTCATCCCTCGGACGCAGTCTAATTCCACGCACTCCACGCGCACTCCGCCCCATCGCCCGCACATCTTTTTCACTAAAACGCATCGCCTGACCTGCCGAAGTCGAAATCACCACATCATGCTCCCCTGTCGTCTCCTGGATCCACTTCAACTCATCCCCTGGATCAAGCTTAATTGTAATCAAACCATTCGCCCGAATATTCAGGTATTCCTTCACCGATGTCTTCTTAATTGTACCCTTCTTCGTCGCCATAAACAGGAATCCTTCCAAATTCGCTCCCTGCTTAATAATCGCTGTCACCTTCTCATCTGGATGCATATTCAGTAAATTCACCGCCGCCGTACCCTTCGCCACCATCGAAGCCTGCGGTACTTCATACGCCTTCAATCGGAAAATCCGTCCCTGGTTCGTAAAGAACAATAAGTAATCATGCGAATTCGCCGTAATAATCTGCGAAATTACATCTTCTTCCTTCGTTGTCATCCCACGACGCCCTTTACCACCACGATTCTGCCGCTTGAAATCTCCTTGTGGGACTCGCTTCATATAATTCTCGGTCGTGAGCAAAATCACGCTTTCCTCATCCGGAATCAGCTCTTCCTCAGAAAACTTCCCCACTTCATGATTAAAAATCTTGCTCTTGCGCTCATCACCATATTTCTCTTTCAGCGCTAGCAGTTCTTCCTTCACTACTCGCAAAATCTCACTCTCGCTCGCCAAAATCTTCTCATACTCCGCAATTTGTGCCAAGAGCTCTTTCAACTCATTCTCGATCTTATCGCGTTCGAGACCTTGCAAACGGCGTAATTGCATGGCCAAAATCGCCGCCGCCTGAATTTCCGATAGCCCAAAACGCTCCATCAAGCGCTTATCGGCATCATCGTAGCTCTCGCGAATCGTCTTAATCACTTCGTCAATATTATCCAAAGCAATCTTCAAACCTTCGAGGATATGCGCACGTTCCTTCGCCTTGCGCAAGTCATATTCCGTCCTTCGACGCACCACTTTCTGACGATGTTTAATAAATTCGCCCAAAATCTCTTTCAAGCCCAAAATCCGCGGCTGTTTCCCATCCACCAGCGCCAACATGTTATAATGGAAAGTCGTCTGCAAACCTGTCATCCGATAAAGCTGATTCAAGATTTTCTTCGGAAAAGCATCTTTTTTCAGCTCTACAACTACTCTAATCTTCCCTCGCGCCGACTCATCGCGCGCATCCGCAATATGATCAAGTTTTTTATTCAAGACCAAATCCCGCACCTTGTCAATGAAGCCTTCCTTGCTCATTCCATAAGGTACTTCTGTAATCACAATCGCATAGCGCCCATTTTTGCGCTCCTCAATGTTGGCCACCGCCCGAATTGTCACCGAACCCTTACCAGTCGCATACGCTTGTTTCATCGGCGTACCGCCATAGACTTCCGCCCCTGTCGGAAAGTCCGGCCCCTTCACATGTTCCATCAGACCATCCAGAGAAATCTCTGGATTATCGATCTGTGCCACTGTCGCATCAATTACTTCACTCAGATTATGCGGCGGAATATTCGTCGCCATCCCGACCGCAATCCCCATCTGTCCATTCAAAAGAATATTCGGTAACGCCGCCGGCAACACCACCGGCTCTTTCTCTGTACCATCGAAGTTATCGCGCAAATCCACTGTCTCTTTTTCGATATCCGTCAAAAGCTCTGCGCCAATCTTATCCATCCGCGCCTCGGTATAACGCGAAGCCGCCGGCTCATCTCCATCCATCGAACCAAAGTTACCCTGCCCCTCGACCAAAGTGTAACGCATCTTCCACGGCTGCGCTAAATTCACCATCGCCATATAAATCGACGAATCACCATGCGGATGGTATTTACCCATCACTTCACCCACGATACGTGCTGATTTCACTGTAGCATGCGGAGATTTCCAGCCATTTTTGTTCATAGCGTACAAAATCCGCCGATTCACCGGCTTCAAACCATCCCGCACATCCGGCAAGGCTCGATCAATAATCACCGACATCGAGTACTTCAAGAAATACTCTTCCATAGTGCCTTCGACACCTCGTCGCTCAATCCCGTTCACTACTTCACCCAAAACAGCCTCATCATCTCCCCGCTCCAAGCCAGCATCAGGAGTAGCACTTTCTAAATTCTTGTCTAATTCATCATCTTTCGCCATTTCCTACTCCTTCCTTTAGAAATCCAGATCATCCAAGTTAATTTTCTCTGCACCAGCCTGAATAAAGTTTTTACGCAAATCCACCTGATCACCCATTAGCTTCGCAAAGACTGCATCACACTTCTCTGCATCATCAATATGCACCTGCACCAAGATCCGATTTTCTGGATCCATCGTCGTCTCCCAGAGTTGTTTCGCATCCATTTCACCAAGACCCTTAAACCGCTGCTGCGCCGTGTATCCAGCCTGCTTAAAACGTTCCTGCGACTCGTCAATCTTCGTCCCCGCCGCTCGCCTCTCCGCAATCTTCTCTGTCAATTTCCGTTCCAACGCATCCTCATCATACATATAATCAATCTTTCGCGTCGAACCAGTCCCTTTAATCAAGCCAAACAGAGGCGGTTTCGCCAGATAAACGTGCCCTGCCTTAATCACATCCGGCATATACCGAAAGAAAAATGTCATCAAAAGCGTTGCAATATGAAGACCATCCACATCGGCATCCGTCATAAAGATAATTTTGTGATAACGCAAACCATTCAGATCAAACTGATCGCCAATCCCTACGCCCAACCCCTTAATTAAGCTCACCAACTCCTGATTCGCCAACATTTTATCCAAGCGCGCCCTCTCCGTATTCAATACTTTACCGCGTAACGGCAAAATCGCCTGGATACTCGGATTACGACCTTCCTTCGCCGAACCGGCCGCCGAGTTACCCTCGACAATAAATAATTCACATTCACTCCGATCGCGACTCGAACAATCCGCCAACTTACTTGGCAAATTCAGTCCTTCAAACGCTCCCTTCCGAATCACGTTGTCACGCGCCGCCCGCGCCGCCTTCCGTGCCCTCGCCGCCAGCGTCGCCTTACCGATAATTTTCTTCGCAATCGACGGATTTTCCTCCAGGTAATACCCAAAATACTCCGTCATCACCTTATCGACATAGCTACGCACTTCTGGATTGCCCAATTTATTCTTCGTCTGCCCTTCAAACTGCGGATCTGGCAACTTCACCAAAATCACCGCCGTCAGCCCCTCCTTAATATCATCACCCGTCAAATTCGGCTCTTTTTCCTTCAAAAGGCCATTTTTACGCGCATAATCATTAATCACTCGCGTCATCGCCATCCGAAACCCCACCACATGCATACCACCTTCAGGAGTCAACACGTTATTCGCAAACGGCTTAATCGTCTCCGAATAGGTATCATTATATTGCAACGCTACCTCAATTTCCGAATCTTCAATCTTTTTCTCAACGTAGAAGATATCATCTGAGATCACCTCTTTCCCCTCATTCAAGCGGCGCACATAGCTCCGAATTCCACCCTCGAAATAGAACGATTCTCGCGCCCCTGTCCGCTCATCTTTGACGCTGATCAAAACTCCCTTCGTCAGATAGGCCTGATGTCGCGCATAATTCGACACCCACTCATAATCAAACGTCGTCGTTTCCTTAAAAATCGTCGGGTCCGGATAAAAAGTAATCGAAGTCCCCGTCCCGCTCGCCTCACCAATCACCTCAAGACCCTTCTTCCACGTCTTTCCCCGATCAAACTCAATATGATGCAACTTGCCGTTCTTCCGTACCTCCGCAACCATATGCGTCGAGAGCGCATTCACTACTGAAGAACCTACTCCGTGCAAACCCGAAGATACCTTGTACCCACCCCCGCCGAACTTGCCACCAGCATTCAAGACCGTCAACACTGTCTCTAGAGCAGATTTCTTCGTCTTCGGATGAATATCTACCGGAATACCACGCCCATTATCGTCCACCCGAATCCCGCCATCCGCCAGTAGCGTGATTACTACCTTATTACAAAACCCCGCAATCGCCTCATCAATCGAGTTATCCGCAATTTCCTTCAACAAATGATGTAAGCCATCAAAACCAGTCGAACCAATATACATCCCCGGTCGAATCCGCACATGCTCCAACCCCTCCAAGACTTGAATCTGGGAACTGTCGTAATTACCTTGCCCACCGCTTGTTTGTTTTTCAGACATTCAGATACCTCAGCTTACATTTGATATTCTTTATTATAAGGCATGCTCTCTAGAAAATCAACCCCACCATTCATTCTCCCCAAGTGCATATTCACCCTATTCAATAGTCATCTTCATTCATCGATAATTTCTTCAATTTCAATGGTTCGTACCCGCACATCATCCCCCACTAAGCGACTTAGTTCATCTAATACCGCCTCCGCACTCACCGCTGACCGATCTAAATGCTTCAAAGACTGCTTTGACGTTTTCGTTTTCCCATGAACACCTTTCACCCCTGGATTAACCGTCTCATTCCGCCTATCATTAATTATTTTACTCAGTTCTACCGACCCCTGTTCCGAAATCACATCACCATTTACATTAGGTCTATAACTATTCCTATTATTTCTGCTATTCTTTTGCTCAGCCTGCGCCTCATTGCCCAATTTATTATCAAGATCATTTTTACGATCAATAGGCGACCAACCTTCCGCCTCAGTAGCTATTGCCTCTTGATTACTGACCGTACGACATCCACCCCTAATCTCGCCAGGACAAAACGGCATCCTCCCCTCCAAAACACTCTGCGCCAAAAACATCTTCAAAGCTGTACTCATCGAAATTCCCATAGCTGCAAACAACTTTTCAGTTTCTTCCTTTAACGACTTTTCCAACCGAAAGTTGATGGTCGTCATCTCAGTCTTCTCAGCTTTTTGTGTCATTGCTTAATCCTGTATTTTTATTTTTACAATACGATGATCTTACACGTTTATCGTATCATATTCTTTGCAACCATTCTATCTCACAATTCTGAATTAATCAATAGTATTTTTAATTTTACTGTAAAGCAAATGCCTTACATTGTGCATACATTATAAAGCAAATACTCTACATTGTATATACAACGTGAAGCAAATACTCTACATTTTTTACTACTTATCCTTATTTACTGTCTAGATAGATTTCCTAAAACCCTGAACGAAAAACACAGCACTTCCGAAGCAGCGCCATGAATGTTCAACCTCAATATGAAAGGCTTAATCTCCCAGTGATTCCACTTAAAAGTATCTAGCCAAAAATAAGCCAGACAAAAAAGAACTCACGACGCAAGTCCTTTTCTTGCCACTAGCCTCTACTTATTCTCTGAGCCATCTATATAAGACAGGCTATCAAAGATATACTTCCCATTTGAATTCTTATCAAAGACATACTCCACAACGACTTTACTGCCAACTCGTTCAAGCACCTCATCAGTATTAGGAACTTCCTCAACATTATTCCATATCTGCAAAGGTGCTGCATCAGTACTACTACCTAACCTCCGCACCCGACAAGTTTGCAATAACGGCACCTGCTCCTTATTTCCTTTATCCGCATTCTCATTATCTCCCCCTCCCGTCATCTCCTCACCATCCCCCTCTGTTGCATCATGATTTTCTTCACATGTCATCGCCGCCGCCATTTCGTACACATATAAACGGTTGCCATCCCGAGCCGCCCGTGTCAACTTTCGTATCACTTCTGTTCGATTGTCTACCCCTATTAGGGTATTAAAAAATTCGTTATAATCCTTCGAATAATCCCAATATCGACCCTTCACAGTAAAATACATCCCATCCGCCGTCAATTCCATACGATCTAAGTTTAAACTATAGCCAAAAATTTCTCGAAATTTCGTCTGCACCGCTTCTGCATCTCGACACTCTTCAGCTATTTTCTTCCGATTCGCTTCCCATTCATCTGCTTCTGCTCCATAGCGCAAATCTAACCCACCATTCGTCCAACTTGCCCGACACGTCGCCATCCCCGTATTCGCCAAAGCCACCTCAACACGCCCAAGTTTCACCGCATCCTTTTTATTGCCAATCAGTTCATCTTCAAAAAACCGCAAAATGCCCGTGCTTGAAATATCCCCAAACCAACCGTAAACCGCTTGTACTTCATCGCTCTTCGTATCCAGTGCCACTAGTTTATCCCTCCTCGGCCCATCCGGACTGGTCGGATCGTCGCTATCATCATCCTCATTATCGCCCGCTTCACCAGAATCACCCTGAGACGTACTCGAATTATTCGTATTCCCCTGAGCAGAATGGCTTCTATTGTCAAAAGCCAACCATAAGCCTATCCCAACCCCAGCCAAAATTACAACCACAAGCACTATTATTAAAATCATCATGGTTTTCTTTGACTTCTTCGGCTTGGCTGTATCTTTCACTGAACTATCCGCAGCCACCTTCGTCAGATCATCCGTTACCTGCGCACTTCCAGGCGCAACCTGATTAATCCCAGATTGTTCCAAGCCAATCTGCCCCGTAACTGTCTGCGTCTCAGCCTGACCGATCGGAACCTGAGCATTCACTGTATTTTGCACTATTTGGCCATTATTAGCCGTTTCTGGCGCCGTATTTCCCGCAACGCCTCCCATTACGTCTACGCTTGTACTCGCCCCTTCTGGAGCCTCTACGACGCTCTGAGGGGCATTTTGCACGCCAGCCTGACCCGATAGCATCCCCTGACCAGCAACCGCCTGTACATTACCCGACGCCGGCACCGCACCCTGACCAGAAACCACCTGCACATCATTTTGCACCGGCATCGTACTCTGAGAAACCGTTTGTACTTGTGCTGATCCCACAGTACCTTGATCAGAAGCCGCTTGCGTCGGTATTGGTATCGCAGCGTTATCCGTCTTTTCCTCAATCTTTACTCCCGCCGCCGTCTCGTCCTTAATTTCATCCAAATTATTCTCTAATGCTTGAAATAATTTTTCGTCCTCCTTGCTCATTCCGCCTCCTCGTCCCCCTTTACCCAAATATTATACCAATTATGCCTATTTTAGCGCATTATTCGCATCTCGACAAATCTATTCAGCCACCGCTTCTATCTTCTCAAAGACATAATTACCATTATCGTTCTTGACAAACGTCCACTTGATCTGGTCAATTACGTCACTTCGCCCCATATTGTCAACCCAACTCTCAAATTCCGAAAAATTACTCTCATTCAGGGCATAATCAATTTCCACGCTTGTCTCATCATTTGCCCCCTTGCTCACCGGTCCAACATAGCAAACCGTCATCGCCATCCCCACTTCATCAATTTCTCCACTAGGATAACAAGCCGCACTTACCACCTTTTCATATAGATAAACATGATTATTTTCCTTCTCCGCTCGAAAAAGCTCCCGTACATATCTAAAATTATTATCGATTCCCGCACCATAAGAATAAAATTCATCCGCCTCATTGTCATACCCCCAAAACGCACCCCGACTCCACACCGTCCGATCAGCCAAAGGTGACCCTGGCACAACTTCCGCCATCTCAAACAATGGCAATTCCGCAAAAAGTTCTAATGCTTTTTCTCTCACTTGTCCGCCGTCAAAACATTTTGTCACATCGACATTTGGATCACCTCCAAGATAAGCATAATCTTCCCCGTATCGATTCTCCAAACCGCCATCTTCCTCAATTACTCGACATTCAACCATATCCATGTTATTCAAAACTACCCCTAATCGCGTCAAATGCGCCTGATCTGACCGCCCAAATTCATTTTCATAAAAGAAATTAAACCCGTCACTCAAATTCAAAAAACGATTATACAAACCTTGCACCAGCTCATCATTTACAGCTAACTCAGTTAATTGCTCCTCCAATTCCTTATTATTATCTGGCTCTGATCCATGTTCCGAAATTTGCCCCGAATTCTGATTTCTAGCATTTTCCGCCCTATTATCATCTTTATGCATCTGACCGAATATCCAAACCCCCACACTCGCCACCGCAATCACAATCAACCCAATCACAATAACAGTTATGATTTTTCTTACCTGACTCTGTTCGTTTTTTAAGTTCGTCTCTGTTTCAAGCTTAGCCTTTTCTAGCAGAATTTTCGCTTCATCTTCACCAATAAAACGACCGTTGTCGTGCCCCAAACCAACTCGAACGCCTTGTTGTGCCACATTTTCATCCCTGTTATGCTTATCTACTTGCTCTCTAGGGTCATTATCTGGCGTTTTCAGGGCCTTTTCTTCCGAACCGCCCCCCATATCGTCTTCGCGCTCAGAAGCCTCTTCCCGGGCCTCTCCGCGCGTCATTTGTGCATTTTCGATTATGCTTGTCCAGTTTTCTTCATCCGCTACACCCTGTCCACCCGTAACCAAACTTTCCCAAGCCTGCTCTACGCTCGCCTGATCTTCCTTATCCGCTGCGTCATTCTCTATATTTTCGCTCGTGCCTGTCAGATTATCCTCATCTGGCGTATTCTCTTTCGGGTTTCCATTTACGCTTGTCAAGCCCTTTCCATCTACCGATTTTTCTTTTACTTCTTGGTTTATGCTTGTAAATTCTTGCCTCTCCTCTTTAATAGGCTCTGCACTTTGCTCATTCTTCGCCTGTTTGCACCCAATCTTCCCCAGCCAACCCCGACGCTTCACTTTCACATTAGCGTCTTCATTATTAGCATTTCGCGTACTCACTCGCCCCTTAGAATTTCTAATTTTACTCTCATTTTCCGCTCCAGCAGCCTCCGCCGCATCCTGAGCATTACTATCATCCTCTTCAGCCTCAGAATCATCCTCGTAAATATTATAGTTTACCTTAAAATTCTTCAGATCAGGATCATTAATTATATACTCCTCACGCTTGTATTCCGCGCTCGATCCCGGCTGTTGCTCATCATCTTTGCCCATTTTCTCTTTACTCCGCTTTTATTATGCTTATCTTACAAACATAAACAATACCATTCGCTAAATCTATTCAAACACAATCTTTTTCCGCTTTTTCCGAATCTTAAAAACCGCCTCTTCTGTCTCCTCATCATTATTTCCTCCGCTCTCACCCGAAGTGTCCCCCTGATCTTTCCCTGAATCATGCCAATCATCATGATCATCACGGTCATCCTTGTCACTATTTTCTTTACTACTATCCTCTTTATTATCACTGTCGCCGCCATTTTGCTTTCTAAGGCTTCTATCTTTCTCTCCTAGAGCCTCCACCGAGCTATCCGAGTCCATACCACTTACGCTTTTTTGCAGACCTCCTAGAGCTTCTACGCGCGCCTCAGCGCTATTCTCCACACCCTTCATTGTCTTATCATCCTTCAAATCCGTCTCCACCTTCAATTCTGGAGCATCTTTTTGCTCACGCTTGTCCTGAATTTGTTGCTTTTTTTGCTTCCAAGACTCCAAAAACCCTTCCGGCTCCGCTTGAACTTTCTCTAATTCTGCAATCGGACCCAAATTACCTGTCTTCTCAGTCGTCCGAATTGCTTTCTTTTCCGCCTGCCACCGCTGTTTAATCTCCGCTTCCACCTCTTCACGCGTCTTTGAAAACTTCGCCGCCGAATATGCCTTCATCGTTTCAAGCAGTTCCGGATTCGCCTCACCCATCGGCGGCAACAATTTCATCGTAAATGGCGCCGACGGCAGATTGAACATCATTACCGTCGCAATTGCCTGGTAATTTCCCTGTTTATGCAAATCTTCCGCATTAAAAACCGGTTGAAATGCTTTTTCCATCAGCTCCGCATCCGTCACTCCTAAGCGCCCTGCCATAATCGTGCCACAGTTCCCCAGAATTGCCTCGCGAATCTTATCAGTTAGCTGCGTCATAAACTGATTCGCCAAAATCAGATTCAAACGGTATTTCCTCGCCTCCGATAAAATACTTTCAAAACTCTCAGTCGCAAAATTTTGGAACTCATCCACATACAAGCAGAAATCTTGTCGCTCATACTCTGGAATATCTGCTCGACTCATCGCCGCTGCCTGGAATTTCATCACCAAAATCATCCCTAGAAGTTGCGAGTTAATATCCCCTAGTCGGCCTTTTGACAAGTTGACAAGGAATATTTTCTTATTGTCCATAATTTCGCGAATGCTGAAACCACTCTTGGTTTGTCCCAAAATATTTCGCATAATCGTATTAGACAAGAATGGCCCCCATTTCGACGTAAACCAGGTAATCACTTCCCCCGCATCATTCGATTTTTGCGAAGCCGGAAATTCCTTCGTCCAATAATCGTATACGGCTTTATCAGTTACGTATCTCAACTTACTCTTCACGAATTCCGGATCCGTAAAACACTGCGGAATATCAATAAAAGTCGCTCCGTTCGGATCCGCCATCAAGAGCAACGCCGCATTTCGGAACATATGCTGCCCACGTGGGCCAAAAAATCCCTGATTCGTCGGATCAAACAAACTTTGCAGCATATTAATCCCCTCTTGCACAATGAAATCCTTCTGATCATCAGAGGTAAACTCAAACATGTTCATCCCTACTGGATGCTCAATATCTGCCGGATCAAAGTAAATAATATCGTCGATCCGATCCTCCGGCACTTTGCTCATCAATAATTCCGCTGCATCACCATGCGGATCAATAAAGGCAAACCCACGCCCGTCCAACATATCCTGATAAGCAATATTTGTCAGCAAAACCGATTTACCCATACCGGTCGCACCAATCACATAGGTATGACGACGACGATCATTATCTGATAATCGAATTTCTTTCTTCTCACCTCGAAATTCGTTTACCCCCAAAATCACTCCTTCCGTCACCAGTTTTGCCGGCCCGTCCACCTGCTTTGTCGCTTGACGTTCCACCTGCGAAGTCGGAATGGCATTCTGTGATGGCAAGTGAAAAATTGACGCTAATTCTACACTGTTCAAAATATTTATTCGGTTTATTCGCGGGAAAAACCTAAACACATAATTTACAGCTAGTTTCTTCGTATCCCTTTGAGCTTCATACTTAAAACCATTAAATTTCTGCGATTCAAACTGCGAAAACGATGCGACTACATTCCCTAGCATCGCTTCTGATCGCGATTTATCGCTCGAACTCGCCACGATCCGCACCAAAACCTCAAAACCCGGGTATTTAGTTTTTTGCTCAATCGCCGTAATTTCTTCCTGTTTTAGGTTTGACAAGCCGTCCTCGGATTGACTTTTTTCATGCTCCTCAGGCGGATGCCAAAACGCCACCAATACGTCTTTGATCAAATTTCCGATACTGTCTACAAAATTTGAACTCACATTATTAATTTTTTTACCCTTTCGTAAATTTTGTACACACTCGTCCGATCGTTTTGTCCACGATCCGTCCGTCGGTCTGAACAACATCTGTATTGCCAAACCCTCGCCTTCCTTAGTGTTTGACATCGCATTCAAAATTGCCAAACTCGCATCACGTTGTGTATCTTCATATGTACTAATTGGATAAATAAATTCCTTTTTCAAGCTCAATTCTCCGCCCGCAATTTGATCAACCGAAGTACTCTCCGCAAAAATACTATCTGGCTGAATCTCCTCTAATCGCGCCGACGGATAAGCCGAAATCACCGCCTGCTTCACCGTTTCTGTAATCACTGCCGGCACTACCGCATAGTATCGAATCAAACCATTCGCTGCTACAATTTCGAAAGACATATGTCGTTGCCCAAAGATCCGACTCTTAAAACCCTTCGTCACTGTCGAAGCGATAATCGAATACATCACTTGCGCCTGGCTCAAAGCCTCATTTGTCACATCGCGTTCATCACGTCCACCCCCATTAATATCATCTGTCGACGGCGGCAAATGAATTAGCATTGGCACCATTTTTAGCCCACGCTCATAGTCCTTCGCTTCTCTCTGTCCGTTCAAAATCACAACCGTCACTACCGCCGCCACGATAATTACAACCGCCAAAACACTTATGATCCACCACATTAATTGCGATCCCCAAAATTGCGATTGTATGCCGTTCTTAACATCTTTGTCATTCCCGCGAACCAAGCATTTTCCAAGTTCCGCGGCTTCGCAACTGTCTTATTAATATTCTCTTTCACCTTCTCGACCGCTTCCTTACGCATCCGCTCTTGATCCTTCGTCAAATAACCACCCTCTTCATCTTTCAGATCACTCAAATCATCCGCCACGCGTTCACGAATTTGCCGCGGCGATTCTGCTCCCACCACACTCTCGCCCTGTTCACCACTCTTGAAGTATCCATTCTCGCGCGCCACCTGCTCTTTGAGTTCTTGGTTGCTTAAACTAATTCGCTCCTGTTCATGCACCGACACTTTATTCCCGACTGCATCCAAAAAAATCGGTTTCCGCATCCCCTCATTACTATCATTCCAATCTGAGCTCCGATCGGCCATAAAACCATCACTTCGCCCCTCCGAATCTCTATCATTCCAATCACCGCCCCCTAAAATGTCTCGATTATTGTGCTCTTCTTGACCACGACTAATCACATCAAAATCTGCTCGGCTTCGATTTGCTTGATTTTGGGTCTCTATCATTCCAAGCGCTGCCCCACCCAGCTCACGCGCTGCCTGAAAATCCCCTCCACGCACCGTACGAAGATCACTTTCCCGCATCGGTCTTGCCTTATTTTCGCGAACCAACCTCATATTAGCACTGCGCACCATTTCTAAGTCATCCCCCTGCACCCCTCGCCTACTCTCCAAATTCCGCTTCTGATCAGACACCACAATCATCTGATCAGTTGCCTCGTCGATTTCCCTTGTCATCAATCTAGCATCATTCTTTCCAAAACCACGCGCGCTACTATCCATAAGCATATTATATCATGCTTCATTAAAATTGTTCAAAAATATTGTTCAATTTCCACTCAGAATCATTAGCCTCAGGCACAATCTATAGATACCAGTCTAAGTAAAATTTTGATCCTCGCTTAAGTTTAACTCCAATGCTTATCCCAGAAATATTATTTTCTACATCATTTAGCGTAATCTGATGCCTATAGCCGTTTGCTAATCAAAAAACAGGCCAAAATTCCAAAAATTGCCATTAATCCTACCGACCACCAGCTAACCGACCCCAAAGACTGCGCCAACAGCATCATGATCGGCTCAAACGAAATCACCGCACTGTACAAATATGTTTTCTTATTCACTCGACGCCCCGAAAGCCGAGTAATAATTTTAACCATAATCAGGGCGAAACCAAAAACTAACACATAAATCGCCACAAAAAAGACCAACACCCCCAATGGACCAATCTCCACCGGTGTTGTAAAAAATAACATAACAAATAAGACCGCCGCCGCAATCAAACTCATTATCGAAAATAAATGTTTTGGCATAACCTCATTATAGCATTTTTCACCTACAGAAAAACATTTTACTCAACCCTCTAATGAACCGAACACATGCTACTTCTTCTTCAAAAGCCAGAACTTCAGCAGTAAGATCAAAACAAAATCAGCAAAAATGCGCCGATTACCAAGAATCAGCGCCTACATTTTCCTATTTATTCCGCCATTCAGTCATATGTTGTTTCCGTCTATACCGATAATTTCAATTTCAGTCCTTTTATCCACCTCACCTGCATCTGATATTGTATTTTCTACAACATCCATCAAGCAGATATCTAAGCGGATTACGCCATCTTTGTTCAAAGGTCACACCAAGCACCGCCAAAATCTACCACGCTTAAATATCTGCTCACCTCATAGAAAAGATTCTGTTTTCGTAAATTCCTTAACCCATTCCCCGATTGAGCAATTCACGCAAACATTTTCGGGCTTTTACACCCATTCTGTTCCCGACTTTTGAAGTCAGGGGAGAGAAATGGGTGAGTTATCTGGCATTATATTATATTACTTTGGGCCACAACTCACTCCCATCTCTCGATTGATCGCTCCACACTTAGTGGGGCATACGTCCAAACTGTTTCTTGGTTGTTTATATTTTTGTTTTCAATGTACGATAAAAATCAACCACAGTTTCGCCATGCAGAAACTAAGATTCCATCTCGAGCTCTTGGGTGAATTTCAAGATAAAATTATCCGAAACTCTCCCCAACGCTCAATTTGGTTTCCTGTTCTGGATTTCTGCATACGGTCGCGCAATAAGTTAATTTCCCTACCTAAAGCTAAAAAAACACTCTGCGCAAAACGTTTTTGGAAAATTCACACCACCTGCATTCTCCGTCAATCCAATAAGATAGTTACCGGATCCATACGAATCTTATATCTCTCCGATATCTTATTTCTAGACCGACGTTTTATAGTTTTCAAGAGAAGCTCCAGTGCAAAATATTTATTCAACACTTTGCCTAAAATAACTCCCCTATCTCTAGTTCAAAGAACTAAAAAAATAACAACTACAAGCAGCCTATTGTGCTATTTTCCTTTCCGAACCCGTCGCTTGTTGCTTCCTTCTCAGTCCAATAGGACCTTCAAACCATTACTGATTCACGAAGGAAGAAAGTAACGTTACGGATTTCAGAATATTGCAGTCATCCTGCAGGCTTTAGGTAACTCCTAGAAAGTGTAATTTATGGCTAGAAATTACCTTTCTGCCCGCAGATAACTACTTTTCATATTTTTAAGTTACGTTTTTATTTGTCCGTTTTTGTATTGGCTTGGACTATCCTTAGAATATCACGTTTATGCTAAAATATCAAGACTTTTTTGCCAAAAAATGTTGTATATTATACAACATTCAGCAATTTTACTCTGTTATTTTACGCAAAATACATGTTGTAAAAACGACAACACAGGTCCAACGTTTACATCATTATTTCCCTCTTCACAGTTAAATCAACAACAGAAAATCAGTCATATATTGTTATAATTACATCGTACTTCCCTGTTTTGTTGTTATCCGTACAACATCTAGCCGTATTTTCTACCCCGAATAGAGTTGAACACGAATATTATTGAATAACCAGTCCGGTTTCATTTTCTGACCCCGCTACGGTTTTTCATCCAGCCTCCATGCTTCCCAACTTCTATATCGATTCAGACTTCGCTACCTCAGCACTTTATTTCATCAAAGCACAACGTCAGGAGTACTACTCCTCACACTCTCTATAATCCTCTCTTCAATAGCCCCCCTAACCACTGCTACGGGAACAGGCTATCAGGTATCTCTGGGCCATACCCTTAAAGTCACCTTTTTTTCGACACGTCCACAGTTCTTCCCCATTAAAAACTTCTCCTCAATAAACTGCATGCGATGGATTTGATCCTTCAAACCAACACGAGACAATATCTATTTAACTATATGATATTATATCTGTTCTAGTAACTTTTACATCAAATATCTTAAAAATCTTGCTTCAATCACACTCGTAGCTACCCCTCTATCCTTAAGGAAGTATTTCGTTCTAATCTCAAGATATTGAGCATAGTATGGTTTGTCTAGATAATCAAACAACCTCGATCACCCCATAATACAAACAACGATAGTTACAAAAGTTTTTGACATAGCACTCATTTGTTATTCCCGTCTATCATTGATCCGAAGCCTCATCTCACAAAAAGCAACTGCATTGCAGTTGCTTAAAAAATGTTGTAATTATCCAACAACTAAAAAGAAGAAGACCGGTAACTGCGAGGAAAACCGGTCTTCTGTAGAGTGTGGAG
>CAZETG010000019.1:0-18825 GCA_964514875.1 uncultured Candidatus Saccharibacteria bacterium
ATCGTGCGCAGTCGCCACGAAGGAAAGAGGAAATAATGTCTCGGAGTCTAAAGAAAGGTCCATTCGTGGACTACAAACTCGCGAAGAAAGTTGCCGCTCTCTCTGCCGAGGATCGCACTGTGATTAAGACTTGGGCTCGCCAATCCACTATTTCTCCAGAAATGGTCGGACGCACTATCGCCGTTCACAACGGCCGCGTGCACGTTCCTGTCTTCATCAGCGAGAATATGGTTGGACACAAACTCGGCGAATTTGCCCCAACCCGCAAATTCAAACGCCACGGCGGCAAAAAAGCTGCCGAAGCTGCGAAAGGAGGTAAGTAATGTCTACTGTCTTTGCACGCGCAGTTATTAAGGGAGTTGACAGTCAACCCCGCAAAACCGGTATTGTCGCTAGCTTAGTAAGGGATCGCTACGTCAGTGATGCTGTGGTAATTCTCGAAAATACCCCACGCCGGGCTGCTCGCGCCGTCCGCAAGGCCATCGAAAGTGCCACTGCTAACTTGCTCAACAATAGCGGAATTAGCATTGATCCAAAGAGCATTCGCATTGCCCGTATCAGCGTCACTGCTGGTACTCGAATGCGTCGATATGTTCCAGCTTCTCGTGGCCGCGCCTTACCATACGAAAAAATTTCTAGTAACATTTTTGTCGAAGTTGCTGGAGAGGAAAAAGTCAAAAAGACCTCCAGCAGCTCGGATAATAAAGAGTCAGCTACAAAAGCTGCTAAGAAGGAGGAGAAGTAATGGGTCAGAAAGTCAACCCAGTTTCTTATCGTCTCCAGATCAGCAAGGATTGGTCATCGAAGTGGTTTACCCGCAAGGCTGACTTCCGCAACTGGCTGGTAGAAGATACGAAAATTCGGGAACTTATCGAAAAGCGCTTCGAAAGTCGCCCGACCATTGCGCGCATCAATATTGAGCGCAGCGCAAACTTGACCACCATTACAATCTTGACCACCAAAGCCGGTGCCGTCATCGGCAAGCAGGGTGCAGGCATCAACGAGCTCAAAAAAGAACTCGAAAAGATTGTGAGTGGTCCTATCCGCATTAACGTCGAAGAAGTAAAGAAACCAGAGCTATCCGCTAAGCTCGTTGCCGAGAATATCGGCTTCCAGCTCGGCAAACGCATGAACTTCCGTCGTGCCGTCAAGATGGCCTGCCAATCGACCATGAATGCTGGCGCTAAAGGTATCCGCGTCGAAGTTTCCGGTCGTCTCAATGGCGCCGAAATGTCTCGTCGCGAGAAGTTTATCGAAGGGTCAGTTCCTCTACACACTTTGCGTGCTGACGTTGATTTCTATGTCTGTCACGCTAAGACCATTGCTGGTATCGTTGGCGTAAAAGTTTGGATCTATAAGGGGGAGAAATAGTATGGCTATTCTAACACCTCGAAGAGAAGCCCATCGTAAGGTCCGTAAGGGCAAGAACCGCGGTACCGCTTCACGTTGTAATACCGTCGCCTTCGGCGATTGGGGCTTGATGTCACTCGACAACGAGCGCGTCACCAGTCGCCAAATCGAAGCCGCTCGCCAGGCGATCACGCGTTACGTCAAGCGTGGTGGTAAAATCTGGATTCGCATTTTCCCGCATACACCGGTAACGAAGAAACCACTCGACGTCAAAATGGGTAGCGGTAAAGGCGAGCCCCAATTCTATGTCGCCAAGGTCAAAGCTGGCACAGTTATGTTTGAAATCGCTGACGTCACCGAAGAACAAGCGAAAGAAGCTTTCCGCCTTGCTGGTCACAAATTACCAGTCCGCGTTAAAATTATTAAGAAGGAGGAGTTCTAATGGCTGGAGAATTACAGGGCATTGTGAGTTCCGCAAAGCGTGACAAAACTATCACCGTATCAATCGCTAGCCGCGAAACTCATCCGCTCTATCGTAAACAGTACACCAAGACTCGTAAGTACACCGCTCATGATGAAAACAACGAGGCTGGTCTCGGCGACAAAGTCGAAATCGTCGCCTGCCGTCCATTCTCGAAGACAAAGTGCTACAAGTTAGTCAAAGTTCTCGAGAAGTCGCATGATCTCGTCGAGCTCAAAGACGAAGTACTTGGTGAGGGGGAGGAGAAATAATATGATTCAACAAGAAACTCGGCTCAAAGTTGCTGACAACAGTGGCGCCAAGGAACTTGGGGTAATCCGCGTCCTCGGCGGCACACGCGCTCGTTACGCTCGGGTCGGTGATATCGTCACCTGTAGCGTCAAAGACGCCAGTCCGACCGGCAACGTCAAGAAGAAAGCTGTCGTCAAAGCCGTCATCGTCCGAACCAAGCAACAAATCCGTCGCCCCGATGGTAGCACAATCCGTTTCGATGATAATGCCGCCGTCCTCGTCAACGATGACAAGACTCCGAAAGGCACTCGTGTCTTCGGTCCAGTTCCACGTGAACTTCGCGAACTTGGATTCAATAAAATTATCAGCCTTGCGCCGGAGGTACTCTAATATGGCTAAATGTCTCAAAGTCGGCGATCGCGTCAAAGTTATCGCTGGTGACCTCAAAGGTGAAGTTGCAAGTATCGTCAAAGTTGACAAAAAAGCCGGCAAGGCTATGCTCAAAGACCTCAACATCCGCGAGCGCCATATGCGCCGCACGCAGTTCAACCCTAAAGGCGGCAAGAAATCAATCCATGTCGGCATTGATTTCTCTAACCTGAAAAAGGAGGATAAGTAATGGCTGATACTAAAATCACCCCACGCTTAAAAAAGCTCTACGACGACGAGATCGCTAAGAACCTCCAAAAAGAGCTCGGTCTTGCCAATATCAATCAAGTGCCAAAGCTCGAAAAAGTTGTAATTTCCAGCGGCGTTGGCAAAAAGCGTGAAGATAAGCGTTTTACCGAGACTGTTGAGCTTACACTCCGTAAGATTACTGGTCAAGAGCCGACTTCACGTCTAGCTAAGAAATCTATCGCTACATTCAAAATCCGTAAGGGCATGGGTGCGCCAGTTGGCTACCTCACGACCTTACGCAACGACAAAATGTACGAATTCGTTGACCGCTTAATTAATGTCGCTTTACCGCACGTTCATGATTTCCATGGCGTTTCTCGTAAAGCCTTTGACACCCAGGGCAATTATAACCTCGGCCTCAAAGAGCAGACTGTTTTCCCGGAGATTACTTTCGAGGATTCTGCAGTCTTGCACGGTCTAGAAATTACATTTATTATTAAAAACGGTTCGAAAGAAGGGAGCACCAAATTGTTAGAAGCATTTGGTATGCCGTTTGAGAAGGGAGGCAAATAATATGGCGAAGAAATCTGCTGTCCTCCGCGACGAAAAACGACGCAAAATGAACGAAAAATACAAGGCTAAACGCGCCGAGCTCAAAGCCGCCGGCGATCTGGAAGGCTTACAAAAACTTCCACGCAACGCTAGCCCAACTCGTCTCAAGAACCGCGATATGCTCGATGGCCGTCCGCGTGGTTACATGCGCTACTTCGGTCTCAGCCGTATCAATTTCCGTGAAAAAGCCTCCAAGGGTGAAATCCCAGGCGTAACTAAGAGTAGCTGGTAAGAAAGGAGATTATATGTCATTACAATCAACCGATCAAATCGCCGATCTTATCACTCGCATTCGCAATGCTATCATGGTTGGCAAGACCGAAATCCGCGTCCCGACTAGCAAGCTCAAAGTCGCCGTTGTCGAAGGCCTCAAAGACGCCGGCTACCTCTACAGCTACGACATCGAAAAAGCCACGCCGCGCGACATCTTGCACGTCACGATTGCCGAAGCCGGCAAGCCTGCTCGCATCACCGAGATCACCAAGATCTCCAAGCCTGGCCGTCGCGTTTATGCTGGCGCCAGCGAGATTCCAGTAGTCAAATCCGGCCGTGGTATGGTCCTCATTTCCACCAGCAAGGGAATTATGACCGGTCGCGAAGCCAAAAAGCAACATCTTGGCGGTGAAATTCTAGTCAAGGTCTACTAGCCTAAGGAAAGCTGCGGGGATTTTCTCGTAGAGAAAATCCCCGTTAGTCAAAAACCGCAAAATATCTCCCAGCCATGGGAGATATTTTGATATAGATCATAGCTAATGGCTCTCTCCTCAAAAACCATAAGGCTATCATATGATAACTTTCATCGACTTCTCACCCCTGTTAAGCCGCTATCCAAAGCTATCACGTGATAGCTTTGGGCTATAATCGACCTCACGCTACCCAGCCACAAAAGCCCCTCCGAAGAGGGGCTTGAGTTAGGAGATGAAACACGCTGAACACTTACAATCATATCTAAAACCATTTCGTCTCAGCCAACTATCGCATGCGCTGGAAGAATACAAAGTCTCGCATCAGGTTCATATGCCACGATTTCGCGCTTACGGTTCACCGCATATACTCCAGTATACCGGTATTGCTTACTCGCACCAAAATACGGTGCCCCGAAAACCGGGATCGAACTCCGCGTCCAACATATTGTATGTTCTCTTCTATCGCCATTCGGCTCAAAATAAGCTTCATAACGATAAGCAGGCTGTACCATCCTCCCCGTACGAGCGCTCCGACACGGCTTAGCATTAGCTTCATACTCTCGTGCTCTCTGCTGCTGTTTCGAAAACCATTGCAGGGTCATCCGCTCAAGATCGACGTTATTACCGAGGTCATAGCCCATGTTTTCGCAGCTTAGCAAAAAAGTTAAATCGTCAGTTTTACTCACTCCGTCTTTCCGCCCATGTTCATCAAACGTTGGCGTAGTGATAATAATCGGACTAATCGCCTCCCGCAAGCTCGCCGAACAACCGTGTAAGTATCCGTACGGTCGCACAGATGTATAATACTCCAACTCCGCAAACCAGTTCTTGAAATAGGGTCGATACCATTCCTTATCATCACCGGTATAATTCAGATACTGGCGCACCGCGGAATGAGCATAATCACTACACCACTTCGACCCTATATTAGGCTCTAATCGATCACCAAAAGCCATTCGATGGCGAATCGCAAACGCCCGCAACAGAATCGCCGCTTGCTTACGTGCGCCACCCGGCAAAAGCACTTCTCGATAGTCTACGATCCGCAGAGGATTATATTGCCCTTCGAAAGTATCCGCCAGCCAACAGCCAACCGGGTACAACTCTTCCGCCGTACCGTCACGCAAAGCCTGCTGCAGCAACCGAAAATCAAACAGAGTCTCTTGAACATCCCTAATATCACGACAATATAGATCCCCGAGGTTATTTTTACAATTTATCCCAGACATCTTGACACCTCCAACAAAATACAAAGTACACGCCCCATACGAAGTTCCACTGCACCTCAATATAATTGCGCTGCCTCAATCGTACTATACCTTGATGAATCGGTCAATGCTGATGCGTCTATAATCACAACATTATTCATTCTTCTCGCGCCTCTTTTGACAAAAACGCCAATCTGTAGTACAATACCAAGATAAGTTTTTAATATAGCACCTTAAGAAAGGGGAGATCGATCATCGCCAACATCCGCTCACAATAGCATCCGTTATTGCATATTCTAAAGAGTAAAACCATTTTACAAAAGATTGAGAGGAACTAATGAAAGAACTGAAGACTTTAAGTCGCCATGATATTACCAAAAAAATGCAAGCATGCACCCCATCATCAATCGAGATTCAACCTATGTCTAGTCGCATCTACCAGCCGCAGACGAGTCAACGCAAATACTCTCCACGAGAGTTAGCCGCTTTGAGTATGGTTGATGCTCCGGAAGTAACCTTGACTAGCAACGCTCCCGATGCTAATTTCTACGTACAAATCCCTTGCCACGTCCAATCGCCCGCAGATCCGCCAAATTTTACTATCAGCTCAGCACATCCCACCCTCGCTAGCGCCCTCGACAACATCCCAAGCTCATGGCACCTCATTAGCTCCTGGGTCGAAAAAACCGTTGACACGACACCCAGTAGACTGTATCTGGAATTTATGCCGATCAATGCTTCCGACCTATACAAGGACGCCCAAATCGCCATGAACGGCATCAGCGATTCCTTCAGAAAGCATCGCAATCTAAAAGACGCTTTTCGCGACATTGACCAGCTCGCCGCCCGCACTCATCGCGCGCCATTCGAACACGAGGTTAGCGCTAATCCGCTCTGGGTAGATCTCGAAGAACAGATCGCTCAAGCCGCTACAATGTTACGTCTCAAGTACGGGCGCAGGGTCATAGTTGAGGGCAATTTCTCGCTTTGGATCCGCTGGCGAAACGTCGCTGATTGTGTCACAATTCAAGATAACGACATCGACTACGTCACCCTTGGCACCGGCATCCAAACTCAGGCCTACAGCTCTAAACTGGGAGAGCTTCGCATCTACTAACCCCGCACTAAGCCGCAGTTCACTCTGCGGTTTTTTCATGAGCTATCGCCTCCACTCCCCGTTACGTTTAAACAATATCATGCCGCACATCGGCAATTTTCCGTATTTTCCTCCAAAAAATCTTCTCAAGATTGACAAACTATGCTACAATACTATTGACAAGTCTGGTATCAGACTTTTTTTGTTGGATGCTATAGAATATGCGCCGCAAGGAAGCTTTACCAGAGAGAAAGGAGTCATATGTCGCAGAAGTCCAACTCTACCGATAAGCTCAAATCCGCCATTGGCAAGAGTGACAAATCCAACAAACACATTACGAAAATTTCCGCCAAATCCGCCGACTCAACACCTACAGAGCAATCGTCCGAAGTCCTCTCTAATAAAACAACTTCAAAAGCCATTACTAAGACCTCGGCCAACACCCCCGCAAAAAAACCTAGAACTAAACGCGTCAAGGGCGAAAAGAAGCCGCTCAAAGAAGTTTTTATCTTAGCGCGTCCGTTTGTGGCACTCGGTCGCTATATTCGCGATTCTTGGCGCGAACTCCGCCAGGTCCGCTGGCCCAACCGCGCCGCTACCTGGAAAATGACTCTCGCCGTACTCGTATATTGCGCTATTTTCATGATTTTTATTCTACTACTAGACACTTTCTTTACGTTCTTATTTAATTTATTTATTAGCAAATAACTTTTAACACAAGAGGAGATAAAAAATGGCAGTTAATCGTTATGATGATACACGAGCATGGTACGCGATCAGCACTTATAGTGGCTTCGAAGACAAAGTTGCCACCGGCCTGAAAGAACGCGTCGAGAGCCACGAACTCGATGGCAAAATTTTCGATGCAATCGTGCCGAAAGAAAAACGTATCGAAATCAAAAACGGCAAACGCAAAGTTGTCGACCGTAAGATTTTTCAAGGCTACGTGTTAGTCGAAATGTGTCTCTCCGACGAAACTTGGTACATCGTTCGTAACACTCCTGGCGTCACTGGCTTCATCGGCAATGGCACCCAGCCAACTCCAGTTTCCGAGAAGGAAATCCAGAAGATTAAAAAACGCATGGGTGTCGAAGACCCGAAGTACTCAGTTAATTATGAAATCGGCGAAGTCATCTCCATCATTGACGGTCCGTTCAAAGGTTTCGAGGGTATCGTTTCCGAAATCGACACCAGCAAAGGCAAGATGAAAGTCATGGTCTCAATGTTCGGTCGTGAGACTCCCGTCGAACTCGACGCTCTGCAAGTCAAAAAATTACAATAGGACCAAGCAGGCTGGCTCTGGTTTAAATAATATTACCAAAAGCTAAACGCAGGGAAGCAAAACGTCTTCCTCCCATCTTAATCATGCTAGAAAAGTCGGGGTCTCTTTTGAGACCCCGGTTACACATGATAGGCAAGCCAAGATAAAAGCGTGACTCCAATTTACCTCGCCCCGTCCACATTATCTTTTATCTTATTTACTTTTACTACTCTTACGATAATAATGAAAACGCAGAGTCTTATCCGCATGCAAGTTCACTCCGCGCGGCGCATCCTTCAGCTCCGCGCCCTCAATCACCAACGGCTCAATAAAATACATCAACCCTTCAATACAACTTTTGCGCCGCGCTGGCCGTAACTCCATCCCATACTGATCCAAATACCTAATCGTCAACCGATGCCGCCGCTCACTATCGCGAAACTCAACTCGATATGAACACTTTTCCGCATCATCTTCTTGTTGGCACCACAAAGCTCCCACCTGCAACCTATCATAATCAATGTTCATGGCCATTTCACCTCCTCCAGACCACTTCCTTCATTATAACATATCACCTACTCTCATTTCGTGCGGAGCGGGGACACATTTTATGCTGGACGTTTTGATAATCGCACTGGAAGTCTATTCAATTACTGGTCCTCACGATCTGGGAATGATATAAACTATCAAAATTCATTTTATCTTTATTCTCTCGATCCAAGCGTCAGTCCATCTGCTAATTTTCGACGTTGGTACGGCTTTCCCCTCCGCTGTCTAGTACGGTAGGAATAATAATATTGAAAAGGCCGCCAAGGCAGTGGCACTCACCACCACAATACCCGCAAGACGTTTTCTACTCCAAATCACACCTCACAGCCATCCTCGTGCATTATTGTCAAGTATTAAATCGTATTCTATATCGGCCTAGACTTTTTCGGATAGATATGATACAATCAAAGAGTTACGCACGGTTATTATTAATCGTTTCGGGAGCTTCACCCGAAGAAAAGGGAATTTATGGCAAAAACTGTTATTGGCAACTTAAAGTTGCGCATCCCTGGCGGAAAGGCTACGGCCGGACCTCCAGTCGGTTCGACTCTTGGTCAATGGGGTCTCAATATGATGGAATTCATTAACCCGTTTAACGAGAAGACCAAGGAATACAACGGCAAGAACGTCATCGTCCATATTAAAGTTTACGATGATCGCACCTTCGATTGGACATGTCTTGGCCAGCCAGTCGATGACCTTATTCGTGAAAAGATCAAAATCGAGAAAGGCAGCGGCAAGCCAAACCTCGAAAAAGTCGGCAAAATTTCTCGCGCCGACCTCGAAGATATTGCGAAGACCAAAATGGGTCAGCTCAACGCAATCGACCTAGAAGGTGCCGTCAAAATCATCGCCGGCACCGCTCGTTCAATGGGTGTCACTGTCGAAGACTAGTCTAAGATGCCGCTCATCAAAAGACCCCGCTCAGGGGTTCTTTTGTATTCAATAAAAACAACAACAACATCTCACATAAAACCCGACTTACACATATCTCCTGCCCAAAATAATCGCCAACAAAACTGCCACCATATAAGTAACATTACCGATACCTCAATTACTAACGCGAATCACACATCGCACCGTCATCAAACCATCGATCTACCAGTCCACCGCTGAGCCTCTTCCCGCTCTTTCCACCACTTCACAATCTCAATCACCAGCCACACCAACAATGCTACCGCCGCGATCAACCGCGCCGCCACCGAAAGTAAATACGCTGGCGGTACGCCGCGATATGTCGTCGTAATCGGCGGCAACCCCATAAATACACGCCAACGATTTTCCGAGTTCGCATAACCTTGTCCCAATAACTCCGTCCCCACCATCGGTTCACCAAAATCCACAAACTGCCAAATATAAAAAGCACTCACAAACAAATATACAATTAGCAAAACCACGACAATTTTCACTAAAATTCGCATAACTTTTCGAATTAAATTATTGCGCTTTTGCTCGTCGCTCAGCCTATTGATATAATCCATACCTATATAATAACACAGATTATACCGTTTATGCTATTTACAAAATAAAGATTTTATGATACAATAGAAATAGAGGGATTTTCTCTAGTATTTTACGTCTCTCCGCGCTCTTTTTAGCCGCGTTAAGCCTACTTTATATCTTAATGTTGTAAAAATTACATATAAATTCGCATTTTACGTGGATTTGAATTATTCGAAGCTTTATCTTGCTCGATATCATTTCTTGAAAAGCATCACAGTGGCCTTAATGCTGTTAAAAATGGCAAATTCAGTCTTTCTAGACGAAAAGGAGAAAAATTATGGACAACAATGCCACCTATTCTAGTCCAAAGCGTAGCGTACCCTTATCGTCCGTCAGCCGCTCGTGCGTAACCATACCCATTACCACAGCTACGACTCCCGCAATACCGCCAGAGCAACAGTATCCGCAATTATCGCGTTTACAGCATACTGTGGCTCGAGCTCGACTCTTTGGACGTCAGCTCCTGTATCAGCCCAAGCGTTTAACTCTGGTTACCTTTCAGACGAACGGCATCAATCACCTTCAGCATTTTTCTGGACCCGACGCGCTCGATCGCGTCACTGAAGCTCTCAATGACATCGCTCGAATTCAGCATCACCTCTGGATCGAAGAGTTTACGAAGCTCACACCCCTGATCAAGGATCGCCATCTTGAGCTCCAATACGATCTCGACGCCGCCAAACTCTTCCGCCACCAGCAAAATACCGCCGAACTACGCGCCATACAGCTTGGCTCCTTCACGTATTCGCTGGCTGGCATTCAAGCACTCTGTACTTTTATCGGCGATCTCGACCTCCAACAAGCATCTATCGGCGCACAAAGTGCCGTCCATAATCCCTGTAGCCCCGTCGTTTGACGGGGTTTCTTCTCCAGCCCTTCCGCTTCTCGAAAAACAAATGCTCCTCGTGCGGAGCAATGCAATATATTCAAAGGGTCACGTTAGTCCTATTACTGGCGTTTATGCAGGTTTTTGGTCTTCTCGTGCGCACACTGACGAAGATTTTCAGTACACTTTCTATCTCCTCTTCGCTGCTTCGGACGTTAACTCGTCCAATGGCACTTACCGCTGGCACGGTCTTCCCCTCCGCTGTCTAGTACGGTAGGGATAATGGTAGTGAATATTTCGTGCGGAGCGGAAATATTTGGGACGATGGCCGTATTAGCCCATATGTAGGTAGCCATGCATCATTCTGGTCGTCGCGCGTAGGATCTGGTGTAATTTTTCAATATACTTTCGTTCTTAATTTTGATCCTTCAAATCTCGGAACGTCAGGAGGTGATAATCGCTTAGCTAGAGATCCCCTCCGCTGTCTAGTACGGTAAGGATAATGGTAGGGAAACATGCAAATACCAAGATTGCACTTTGCTCCTCGGCATGATATCATTAAAGCACATTAACCCGAAAAACACTGTATGGCTAGACGATATATTTTACGCTACGATCTTTGGATTTGTTTGGCTCTGGGTTTTCTTGCCAGTATTGGCGTCGAGAAACTTGCCACTGCCTCGCTCACTACTCAATACGAAACTTACAAAACCGAGCACATCATCGAAGCTGGCCAAATTGGCGGCCCAGCCACTGACGAAATTTTTCGCGCGCAAGATGTTAGTGACCTCTTAAGTCACGATACTTTTACTGTGATTTCACCAGGCATTAAATGGCGCAATGACGGCGGCGGTTTCTATGATAATTTCTATCTACAATTACTCGAACTCCCCTCTGGCGAACGCGTTGCCGCGCGTATTAATGGCGAGTCCGTCCAGAGCACCGGAGACTCGATTTATTCCAGCGATTCCATTTTACCAGTCGGGCATGTCGTACGAGCCGACCTCTCAAACCACCCAACTTTTCTGAGTCAAATCGAATATGCTTATCCGCTCGATCGCATTGACTTTTACATCGACATGGTCGGAGACGCCGCCATTCAGAGCGAGGAATCCTATATTGAAACGCCCGTCTTAATGTTGCAGCTCGCGACAATCGCCATTGTCTTTGCTACCGTTCACCTTGCCGGCTCCAAAATCGGTCTATTTCCGGCCTTTTATACCCGCAAGAAATCCGAGCTCGAAAAGAAATCAGAATGGGAGTGACATTTTCAGAAATCTGTATTAGAATATAAGTAAATTTAATAGAGAAATTAAAGAAGAGGGAACATGCAGCACGAAAAAGTTCAAAAAATCGATTTGGTCTATCTATTGGGCTACATTTTTATACCACTTTTAATCTGCACAATCAGTATCGAAACCGGCTTATTATGCTTTAGCCACGGTGGCACCGGTGCAGTTATTACTTTCATGGTCTTTCCAATTTTAGCTGCCATCTGGTGGATTTTTGCTGGCAGCTTCATCTTTCGCAAGCATACTCGAGCCTTCGAAAAAGAATTCAGCGCCGCCGGATACAAACGCAACAACACCTTTTATGGTCGCGGCAAAACCGTCATCCTCGACGTCGACCAAGGCATGCTTGGCATCTGTTTCTATTGGAACCCTTGGAAAAGCTATATTCTACCTGCGGCGCGCGTCACCAAAGCCTGGACCGACGACGGCAAACGAGGCTCCGGCTTCATGGAAGGCAGCCAGCAAGTCAGCTTCGTTTTCATTATCGACGATGTTACCGTCCGCGTAAATACTTTTACTTCTAACCAGCGCTTCCGTATGGATGACAAGCGTATCCTGACGGGTATTTCCAAGGCTGACATGATGGTCAAGTGTATCGAAGACGCTAAGAAAAATTCTAGATCCGGCACAAAAGCTACAGCGCCAAAAAACGAATCCGCTAGCACCAAGGATAATACCAAGTCTAGCACTTCCGAGACCTCTAAATCCAAGAAAACAGCCGAGAAATCCACAAAATAATGAGTATTTTCAAAAAAGCCAAAGCTTGGTTGCTCGACGATTGGTGTACAGAATGCGTCACACAGATGAATCTGCGCAAAAAGCAGCTCTTCTGCCTACCAATGACCGTTGGTCATTTTACCGATTACGAAGATCCGCATTATTACACCACTCACCTCACCAAAGTCAGCAAAAAGGCCGATATTCCCGTTGGCGTCTATGCTTGCGGCGCACATCTCTATCAATGCCCCAAATGTCAGAAAAAACTCGTCAAGCTCACTATCTTTCTCCCCGTTCGCGACCAAGAGCAAATCGACGGCATCCACGTTTTCGACGATCCCAACATCATCAAACTCATCGAAGAATGCTCAATTCTTCGTGCGGAGCGGGGCAATTGGCGCGCACGGTTACAACGATGAGTCAGGGTTAAATAGTAGGGCTTTTACTTTTATATCGATATCCAATACCTTTGCTCGTAGTTTATTAATTCAAAATGATTCCGTGAATACTAATCATGCTAGCTATCGTTTTAGCGCCTTTCCCCTCCGCTGTCTAGTACGGTAGGGATAATGATATAAATATGGGATATGATCAATCTTTAAGACCGATCTTGCCATTTCCGAGACTCTCTGCTATAATTATACCAATAATAAAAGCTGGGAGAGGGCGACCTCGCTATTACCACGGAAAGGAATCTATATGGCAGAAGACAAAACTGCAGACACGAAAGACGAAATTCAAGCCGGTGTCGCGATTGAAGAAGCACAGGAGGAGAAATTCGCCAAATCCGGCAAAAAATCTAAAAAGCATATCGAAGAAGTGAAAGCTGAAGAAGAGCGCCAAGCTCGCAAGGCTGAGACTAAGGCTCTTGAGGAAGCCGGTGAGAAGCCTCGTGGCGCCGCTCCTATTACACGCCCATTGATCGAGCGTCGCGGTAAGAAATATCAGGAGAAAGCTAAGCTCGTCGAAAAGGACAAACTTTACACGCTCAAAGATGCGCTCGAGCTTGCCGCTAAGACCAATCCAGCTAAGTTTGACGCTACGATTGAGGCTCACGTCCGCCTCGGCGTCGACCCTCGCCAAGCCGACCAGAACATTCGCGCAACCGTCGTCCTGCCAAACGGCAACGGCAAGACCGTCCGTGTCGCCGTTTTTGCTCCGCTCGACGAAGCCAAAAAGGCCGCCGCTGCTGGCGCCGACATCGCCGAAGATGAAGAATTCTTGAAACGTCTCGAAAAGGGCGAAATCGACTTCGACGTCCTCATTTCTACTCCTCAATACATGCCAAAGCTCGGTAAATTCGCTCGTCTGCTCGGTCCAAAAGGCCTAATGCCAAATCCAAAAGCTGGCACCGTCACAACCGACATCGAGAAAGCCGTCAAGGAATCAAAAGCTGGTAAAGTCGAATATCGCGTCGACAAGCAGGCAATCATTCACATCGGTCTCGGCAAGACCAGTTTCGACCAAGCTAAGCTCCTCGAAAACGCCGAAACTTTCTTCGAATCACTCAAAAGTCACCGTCCAGCCTCGCTGAAGGGCAGTTATGTTAAATCCGTCTTCATCACCACTTCTCAAGGTCCTTCGATTCCAGTCGAGAATATCTATAACTAATTTCTCATAGTAGAGCGAAAACTTCGCCTTAGTAATAAGGTGAAGTTTTTTTCGTGCGGAGCGGCCTTATCAACATCTACGGACATACCGACCGCTCAGGTACCGATAACTACGGCTGGTCATCACACGCATACTCTAGTATGATCTTTCAGACCACTTTTTTCCTTGGTTTTTCCGCTTCGGGCGTCGGCCCCTCCAACAGTACTAACCGTTACAACGGCTATCCCCTCCGCTGTCTAGTACGGTAGGGATAATGGTATGAATACAACCTTCGTGCGGAGCGATGCGATTTGGGGCGACGGACTTGTCAGCCCATATGCTGGTGCAAATGCGGTCATTTGGTCATCTCGCACGTATTTTGATACAGAGCTTCAAAGTGCGTTCTTGCTCAATTTCAATAGTTCATCCATAGGATCGTCCAATGGCGCTGGCCGCAATGGCGTCTTTCCCCTCCGCTGTCTAGTACGGTAGGGATAATGGTAGGAATAGCTCTGAATGCAAGTTATGCTTTTTGTAAATCTCTATACCATTCGAAAGATTATTTTTACGGCTGAGCCGGGTTGGAATCTTTAGATGACAAGAGGCTCACCGTAATCTAGAGAATGGTATAGAGATTTAACCAGAAGGTATGATTACCTAAGTGCCTAATGTCTTCGTGCGGAGCGATTCGGTGTGGGTTGATGGTCGTGTTGGTTCGAACACGGGCACTGGCGCAGTCTTCTGGTCATCTCGCGCGTACTCTAATGCGAACTTTCAGGTCGCCTTCTACCTCTACTTTAATGCTTCAGGCGTCACCCCGTCCCGCAGCAATTACCGCTGGGGCGGTTTTCCCCTCCGCTGTCTAGTACGGTAGGGATAATGGTATGAAAGCAGATTCTTCTTCGCTTATAATTAAAAACATCTATGTATTCTCGGATAAGAGAGGTAAGATTCTTATAGACACGCCATCATCTTACACATTTATCTCTTTTTGCGACTATTCAGTAAAATCAACATTCCCAGAGCAAAGCTCCAAACCGCCCACAATACTTTGCTTGTTCGTCAGACAAACAAGCGAGATATATCCACACGACTCAAGATAATATTCTTTAAAAATCGGCAGATAGAAAAAATTTTATTCCCATATTTATCTCGAACAAACACCTTTTACGGCACCAACAGCGACAATTCCCGCTCGTTATTCAGAAAATAATCAACCGTAATTCCAAAAAGCTCCACGAGCTGCTGCAAATGTTTAGTATCCGACAAAGCGCTATCATTTTCCTATTTCGTCAACGACCGTCGCGAGACCTCAAGCATTTCTATCAGCTACTCCTGCGACAAGTCGAATCTTTTTCTAATTTATCTTAACTTTTGCTCTAATGTCATAATTATTATTCCTTTTTGACATCACCCTAGCAAAAATACCAAAAGCACACCAGCAACTTTGATTTACATTATGCTACCACTTTCGTACAAATCGTCACAAAATCATCGCATGCTACGTCATGCTCAAATATCTAGCTTTTACGCATTAGATGCAGTTTGTTTCTTCCTTGATCGCAGAAAAACTACCAGCCCCATAATCACCGAGCCAACCAAGAGCATCACCGTCTGCAACCAATACGCCAGCAAAAACGAACGCAAATCCAGAAACGCACACAACACTAGCACAACCGCCATCACCGCCTGACAACCACAGACAATCTCCACGCGACGCCGCTCCGCTGCCAATTCATCTTCCAGCTTCAGTAGCGCCAACAAATCCAGCACGAAAATCGGAATTGACAAAATCAACCCCACCAACCAAATCGGCAGCAGCGCAAACGCAATACCATCCGCCTGCCACGCGCCACACGCCACCGTCATACAATCCGCATTATAAGAAGCAAATACACTACCGCTATTCACCGAACAAATAACCATATAGACCAACCACACCACCGCATACAACATCGTAATCAGCGTCGATGCACCGATCAATCGCGATATTTTCAGTTTCTTTAGCCACTGCGAATTATCACGCGGTTTCTTAATCTTTGCCGCCTTTTTTGGCTTGGTTGATGCTGGTTGTGCTATTTTTTCGTTATTTACATTATTCATAATACTTATTCTTTCAAAACTATTTTACCATACTTACCGCCGAAAATTATTTTTCATTTATTTTTCTGCATTTTCACTAAATCACCGCGCATCCTCACTTTATGCTACAATAAAACTATCAACTAAGGAGGCGCATGGCATCACCCAAACCGAAAAATACCAAAAAGACTATTCTGATTGTCATTCTTTCCATTTTGGGTGTCTCAGCTATCATTATCGGTGTAACGCTTTTGATTATTAATCATGCCAACAATCAAGCGGAACTCGATTACCCCGACTCATCTTCTCATTACATAGATGACTACTACGATGAGAACGGAGAAAAGAGACCTCTGCCTTATTTAGCCAAGCCCATCATCTACCTCTATCCTGAGACTGAGACCGAAATTTCTGTCACGCTTGGTCGCCCTGAGTTACTTACGACTACTTATCCGGAATATATGAACGGCTGGCGTGTCCTCGCCGAACCATCTGGCAAGTTAACTGATCTCGATACCGGCCGCGAACTTTATGCACTCTACTGGGAAGGTCTTCGCGACCAAGCACATCTAGCCACGATCAAAGCAGACGGCTTCATTGTCACGCGCGCCGATACTACTGATTTTCTCGAGGAAAAACTTGCTCTACTCGGCCTCAACGAACGCGAAGCTGAAGAGTTCATCGTTTATTGGCTACCGCGCCTACGCGAGTCCGCCTATAATTATATTCGCTTCGAAACCGCCGCCGAAATCAACTCCACCATGCCACTCACGATTTCTCCGCAGCCCGACACAACCATTCGCGTCATGATGACTTTCGCGCACCTAGATTCTCCGGATCAGTTCACCGTCCGCGAGCAGATTCTCACGCCCGCTACTCGTCAAGGTTTCACTGTCGTCGAATGGGGTGGCAGTGAAATCCTCAGCCAAACCCTCGAATAAGCGATTCTCATTGACCAACCATCCAATTTATGGTAAACTCGTTTCATCGCAATATTTGCGTGCAATTCTATCACTGAGGAGGTAACAGAATGTTATTCACAAGTCTAGACCAGCGCAGGGAAGCGCAGCATAAAGCTTATGCTGCCCGCGACGACCAGCCTATTATTATCCACCATTCGCCGCTTAACGCATTCACCGACGACCATCCATCCCTTACCTCAGTTACCAACTACTGGCGACAGCGTCGTATTACCTCATCTGGCACTTACCTCAATTAACTCCCCAAAGGCTGCAATTTCGCAGCCTTTTTGCTATAATGCGTTCTGCCACTACGAACGCTACATTCTTGTCAACAAACATCAAGTTTACAAAAAACCGAACACCACAAGTCACCACCCGAACACGTTGAAACGCTACCCGAACGCGCATTTTTCATTACCCGAACAAACCAAAATCATAGCCAAAATCACCTCTTGCCAATCTTGCAAAATTTGCTATAATAGAAACAGTTATTCTAAAGACAGTGGCGGAAGCGCCAGGGAATGTACCAAACAGGAAATTATCAGATATTGTTGTAGTTTTTACAACATCAGTTGCTTTTTCTGAATTGTACTTCGCAAACGTTTCTTAATGATGCCACCGAAGAATTATCTCTATCGTCTTGTGGGTAACGTTGTTTAACAACTTGCTAACGACATACTAAATATACCTAAGGAACTTTTTATGGCAATTTCAAAAGCAAAAAAAGATACTTTGGTTGCTGATTTGACCACCTTGCTCAGCGATGCGAAACTAACTGCTTACGCACGCTACCAGGGCTTGACTGTTGCCGATCTTCAAGAGTTACGCAAATTAGCTCGCGAAGCTGGCGTCAAAATCAAAGTGGTTAAAAATCGTCTTGTGCGCGTCGCCATGAACGAAGTCGCCGTCTACAAAGACACTGATACAACCGGCTTGACCGGCCAGCTCATCTACGCGATTTCCGACAGCGATGAAGTCGCTCCGGCGAAGATTCTTGCCGAGTTTGCCAAGACGCATCCAGCGCTCGAACTCGCTGGCGGTTTTAACGATTCCGGCAAATCGCTTGATCAGGCCGAGATCACCACATTGTCCAAGATGCCATCCAAGAACGAGCTTATCGCTCAGGTCGTGGCACAGCTACTTTCGCCGCTCAACGATACCGTTTCTGCTACAACTGGCATTCTTACCGGCATCGTCTCTGGCCTCGAAGCTGCGAAAAAATAGCAATCAAAGGAAAGTTATCAATAGACGAATGCTCACTATATGGGCTTCTCAAATTTTAGAAAGGAATTAACATGGCTACAGATATTAAAGCATTAGCCGAACAATTGGTTAATATGACAATTCTTGAAGTCAACGAGCTCAAGAACGTCCTCAAAGATGAATACGGTATCGAGCCAGCTGCTGCAGCTGTCGCTGTTGCCGCTGCTCCTGCTGAAGGTGGCGCTGCTGCCGACGAAGGCAAATCTGAATTCAACGTCGTTTTGAAAGACGCTGGCGCTCAGAAGATTGCCGTCATCAAGGCGGTCAAGGAAATCACCGGTCTCGGCCTCGGTGAAGCTAAGGCAATCGTCGATGGCGCTCCAGCCACCGTCAAGGAAAAAGTCGCTAAGGCTGACGCCGAAACCATGAAGAAGACCTTAGAAGATGCCGGCGCAACCGTCGAATTAGCTTAATTATCATCAATCACGTTAGCAAGTTGTACAAATCAAAACCACCCCTTCAAGGGGTGGTTTGCTCTGCCCTATAAGGGCCTGTCAC
>CAZETG010000020.1:0-18502 GCA_964514875.1 uncultured Candidatus Saccharibacteria bacterium
TACAGAAAAGGTATTAGGAAACCAAGGCGCAACATCAAACTACCGCTCCGCACGAAGACCGTTTGCATCTGTGCTTTAGCGGTGTCATCAAGTCGCAATTCCTATCCAAAAAGCGTCACTACTGTGACGCTCTCCAGAATTGCTAATCAATCCTAACGCACTTCAACACGTACGCGTGGTACATTTTTACCAGAAAAATGGGATTTCTTCGTCTTGACGAAAGTCACCACGCCATCTTTAGCGGCATGAATCGTAAAATTCCGGCTCATATAAGTGCCCTCACCGGCGATCTTTGTACTGCCAGTCTGGCGAACCAAGACCTCGCCATTGCGAACTTTCTGGCCACCAAAGCGCTTCACGCCCAAACGCTGACCAGCATTGTTGTGGATATTTTTGGCGGTACCGCCAGCTTTCACATGTGACATATCATTTCTTCCTTAAAACTATTATTTCTCGGGTAACAACCTGACCTTCCCGATGATACAGGAGCTTATCTTGACCCAAGTTCTTAAAACTATATACATTATAGCGCAGTTCAGCTATTTCGTCAAGAATATTCAGCCGCTCGTAATGCCCGTCCGGCCGCAGCCAAGCTGGTACCGCAATCACGACCGGCGTCCCAGAGGTAATCTGCCCTGCCAAATTTCGCAAAAAATGCAAAATAATACTACTGCACTCCTGTTTTGCCTGCTTCAGCTTAATATCGACCGGCGGTAATGACATTGGCGGCCCCAGATAAGTCTCGCAAGCCACAGCATTAATTGGCGTTTGCCATTGATAATTTTGCGCGTCGCCAACGGCCAGTACTGCCCGATCAATCAATGTTGTAAGATTTACAACATTTTTGCCTGAAAACATGCCATTTTTGCCCTTTAGTGGTCCCCTTAGAGCATTTTTCACTAAAACCTTGGTCAGACGGCGCTCTTGAGTCTTCAGCCACTGGAGGTTCTTCTGAGAGTATTCTATCATACGCTCATTCAAATCCGTCCCATAGGGAACATAACCCATGAGCGCCGCCTCTTGTAGGACTACGCCTGTGCCACAAAACGGATCCAGCAGGCGCGCCCCTGCCGGTAGATTACCGCACAAATTTATTAAAATCTGTGCTAATTTTGGTGGTAGCATCCCTACTTTGGCATCACGCGCCGGCCGCTCCCGGTCGCGCCTAGCATAATTTTCAATATCCTGCAGCTGAATCACGCGATAAAACTGTCTCCCGAGCTTCAAGAACTCAATTTTCGTCTCCGAAAACAGATGATTATGCAAGCTCGTCGCACTCGACAAGACTGGAGCTTTGTTTGGCACAACACGTACGCTGCGACCGGTCTTCGCAAGCAAGCGCTTCAAGTGTAAGGCTTCTTTCTGTGCTAGAAATGCCGAAGCTCCGCGCGAAAAATCCGATACCCCGATTGTGATTTTACCGTTCTCGGGTAAGCATGTAAAAAAATCCGACCATCGCTCTTCGACTGACACAGCAATCTTCTGCGTACCGCCCAGGCGAGAAATGTCCGGAATTGTTTCACTAGAAAACTCCGCCAGCCCTGGCGCAATCATTTTAACATTAGAAAACAAGCATTCCAACTCCGCCACCGAAATCAACGGCTGCCTCCCGAGAACTGACACATATCGCTTCATCTTATGATTATAACACAACCGTAGCGCCAGCGAGGCATATTATCCAGGTACCGATTTTATAAAAGTTTAACTTGTACGTTTTGAATATGTGTTATAATGAACCCATGTCTAATGCAAATACTACGCCCAAGAAAACGCCAAAGCTTTCGTTTCGTACAGTTTTGACGGTGCTTACACTTATCTTATTGCTGGTAGTGATTTACCAAAACTGGAATGATATTATCGAGGCAGTTAATCATCTTGGTGAAACTAATATCCTGATATTAATGCTCTTGATTCCAGAGCAACTATTTATGTACTACTGTTGCGGACAAATCTTCTTTTCTTATATGGCCGCCAAGAAGGATGCGAAGCCCGTCTCTCCGTGGACTTTAATGCGAGTATCTTTGGAGCTAAATTTCGTCAATCACGCCGTGCCAGCTGGTGGTTTAGGCGGACTAGGCTATATTACCTGGCGTTTGAAGCCATTTGGCGCGACCGCAGGTCAGTCCAGTTTTATGTATGCCCTGCGCTATGCAATCACGGTGTGCGCTAATCAAATTCAGACTATTATTGCGATTCTCGCACTACTCATCTTTAGTTCAATTCCGGAGTCGGGTTTTTGGATCGTGCTCTTGACTGCTCTGATTAGCGTCGGTGTAATTGCGGCGATTGCGTTCATTGTTATAATTGCTAGCGGTAAAAATCGGATCAAATGGTTCGCTAAGCATATTACTAAAATTGCTAATTCCGTCGTTAAAACCGTTACATTTGGCAAGCGTCCAGAAATTCTGCAACGTGTCACTGTCGATAAATATCTTTATGATATCCACGACGACCTTATGCAGGCTCGCAAGAATAAGAAAATTCTCACGCGCCCGATTGGCTGGGGTATATTGTACAGCTTTCTAGAGATTGCTACCTATTGGATTGTTGCCGCCAGTCTTGGTCATCCCGAAATTTTGCCGCAAATCATGATTGGCGAAGCGATTGGTTCAGTCATGGGTGCGATTGTGCCATACGGTCTATACGAACTCGGCATGGCTGGCGTCATGGTGACATTGGGCGTACCGATTTCACTAGCGACGACTGTGGTCTTGATGACGCGCGTGATCGTCCTCGCTAGCACAGTTGTTAGCGGCTATGGTTTCTATCAACACTCGATTTCGCGTATTGGTCGTCAGGAAAAAGCCCAAAAAGACCATGTCGAGTGAAGTTAATTTTACTGTCAGCGAATTTATCGAAGTCTGTAATCAGTCATTGGAATATTCTTTTGCTGGCGTTTTCATCGAGGGCGAAGTTGCAAGTTTTAAAGTTAACCAAGGAAAATGGGTTTTCTTCGATCTAAAAGAGGGGGATGCGAGCGTCAGCTGTTTTATGGTGCTGCGGCAACTTTCCGTGGCGCTAGTGGACGGCATGAAGGTGCGTGTGCGTGCTATTCCAAAGGTGACTCGCTGGGGCAAATTCTCTCTCACTGTCCAGCAAATTATGCCAGTCGGCGAGGGAAATATCAAGAAGAGCTTTGAATTGCTCAAAAAGAAACTCACAGCCGAAGGGCTATTCGATCCGGCCCGTAAACGTCCACTCCCAGATCAGATTACAAAAATCGCCGTGATTTCCTCGACAGGTGCAGCCGGCTATATCGATTTTCTAAAAATTCTTGATAATCGTTGGGGCGGCTTAGAAATTAAGACTGTTAATACTCAAGTTCAAGGTATGGCGGCGCCAGAGCAAATCATCCGTGCCCTACAATATCTGAACGAGCGCGGCGGTTTTGATGTTATTGCAATTTTACGCGGTGGCGGTAGTGCCGATGATCTGGCAGCATTTAACGATGAGCAGCTAGCTCGCGCGATCGCCGCCAGTAAAATTCCGATCATCACGGGGATCGGCCATGAAATCGATGAGACTTTAGCTGATCTAGCTGCGGACGTGCGTGCTTCGACTCCATCGAATGCCGCCGAGCGCTTGACTCCAGATCGAGCAGCAATCGAGCGTCAGATTATTTTTCGTCTGCAAGATGCGCGTAGAATTTTAGCCTATAAAATCACGCAGGCACGTCACGAAAATCTCGAGAAAATTCAAGATTTGCGAGATTTCATTTCGCGCCAAATTGAGCTCCAGCTACATCACGTCCAGGAAACTCGCAAAGTGTTGACTAGCCTCAGTCCCGAAGGTATCCTAAAACGTGGCTACGCAATTCTCGCCGGGGGCACACAGGACACTCATCGACCTGGAGACGTTGTAAAAATTACAACATTTACCCAAGAATTAACTATGGAGGTGCAAGATGCCCAAAACCGCAACCACTAAATCCCTTACTAAGAAGATCAACGAGCTGGATGCTGCCGTAGAATGGTTCTATGGCGATGAGTTTTCGCTAGACCAGGCTCTGCAAAAGTATCAAAATGCTGAAAAATTGGCCGTGGAAATTGAAAAGGATTTGACAGAGTTAAAAAATCAAGTTGAAGTGCTAGAAGACTTTACAAAGTAAGAAACCTTGACTATAATAAAAATATGCAAAATCAATCGCCGATGCCTAGTGGAAGTATTATTGCGCCAGCTCCAGAGACGCCTTTTGGTCCGGCCGCGCCAGGTAAGGCTCCATATCAGACCGGTAATTCTCTAAGCTCACAACACTTGCCGGTAACTGAGAAGAAAAGCCATAATATTATCGAAACTCTACTGCTGCTGATTGCGACTGTGATTGCAATTGTTTTTATTTGGCTTTATGTACAGAAGTATGTTGATTATGAAGCAGCTGTGACGGATGTCGATGGTCAGATTGACGCGGCGGTCGCAATGGCGGTGGCTGAGAATACTACCAAGATGGAAGAAGAGTTTTTTGAGCGCGAGAAGTATCCCTATAATGAATTTCTCGGCCCAGCCGATTACGGTAGCTTATCCTTTCAATATCCAAAGACCTGGAGCGTATATATCGCAGACGATGCCCTTGATGGCGGCGACTTTCGTGCTTATCTTAATCCTGGCGAAGTCGAGCCGGTCAGCTCGCAGACTATTAATGCCTTGCGTGTGACGATCCGTGATGAAGCATTTGATAATGTCGTCCGTAATTACGATAGCCGAGTAAAGAATGGTCGTCTACAATTTGAAGTTCGAAAAGTTGGTGGCGTCTCTGCCAATTTATATATCGGTGAGCTTCCAAATAATATCCGTGGCGCTCTGGTCGCCTTCAAGCTCCGCGACAAGACCGTCCTGCTTCAGACCGACGCTGAAATACATATCAGTCAGTTTTATGCAATTCTTGATACGGTCAAAATGAACCAGTAGTCTCTCACATTGGGCGTCTGGTGACTTCTATAACCATATTCTGCTGCAGGCTATGAAAAATCTAGAGTGTATTACTATTTCTAGAAGCTCCATGATATAATGAATGGGCCGAGCGCAGAAATATCATGGAATAACTAACCAAGGCAACGCAATTATTTCTAGAACGAAGTTCTATGCTATAATAGTAGCATGGGGAGTGAGGTAAATGGTATTTTGGTGGCTGCGCACGATCTAAAAGCACCACTTAGTTTGTTACGGCAATTAGCGTTGTCCTTAGAGCTGACTTCTGAGGAACAATTGCGTAAGCGAATTCAGACGCAAATTATCGATGTTTCTGAGCGTGCGATGCGACAAGTCAATGATCTAGCAAAGATTGCGCGGCTCGAAGACGGTCTCTTCGAAATGGAACCGGTTAGTGTGCGTGGAGTTTGTGATGAAATATATCGGGAGCTGAAACCGCTTTTCAAATTTGAGTCACGCCAACTGAGAATTAATTATATGAACCGTTCGCGCCTAGCGATTGCTAACCGCGAGTTATTATATAGTGTCATTTATAATTTCTGTACCAATGCAATGCACTACTCTACCCGTGAGTCTACTAGTCTGCTCACGATCTCTGACGTACGCAGTCATATTCGTGTTGGCGTGCGAGATTTTGGTCCAGCTTTGCCAACACAAGTTTGGCGCGACCTTAATCATGCACAACTTAATCGGCCTACCGCGATCACAATGCGTCCCGGGAGTTCTGGTCTTGGCCTCTATATTGCAGCTCAGTTTGCCCAGCATATGCATGCACAAGTTGGCGCCGTGCGACACCATGACGGCACGAGTTTCTTTGTAGATCTACCAATTTCCCAGCAAGCAACTCTATTTTAAGGTCCTAACTGACGATGAAAGAAAAACTAATTTATATCATTGAAGATGATGCTATTATGTCAGAGTGCATTAGTCTCGCTATACGAAGTAGCAAAGATATGGTCACTGGATGTATAGTCGAAACCTTCTCCGATGCCCTCAGTGCTATGACGGCCATTAGTGAGCGTATACCGGACCTAATTGCGTTAGACATCCTGTTAAACGGTCCCAACGGGTTTACCTTGCTGAATGAGCTGGCGACCTATCAAGATACTACGCGTATTCCGATAATTGTCATTTCTTCTCTAGGATTTTTAGTAGATGATCTGCGACCTTATGGCGTGCAATGTATCCTAAATAAAGAAGTCATGAAGCCGAATGATATTCAATCAGCGGTGCGGGAGCTACTCTAAATGGCTTCCGACCTACGCACCCATGCCATCGTTTTGCGTCGCACGAATTATGGTGAATCAGATCGGATTCTTAATTTTTTGACGCCCGAAGGCAAAATTTCCGCGTTGGCGCGCGGTGCACGCAAGGAAAAGTCGCGTCTTGCTGGTGGTATTGAGCTATTTTCGGTTGCTGATATTGTCGTTCATAACGGCCGGGCGTCACTCGCGACACTCACTAGTGCCAAGATGTTGAAATTTTATGGAAATATTTTAAGCAATATCACTAAAGTTGAGCTTGCGTCAAGTTTCCTTAAGAAGCTCGAACGTGCTTCCGAACAAACCGACAATCCGGAGTATTTTAGTCTTTTAAATCAAGCCTTGTCTGGTCTAGATGCAAATATTCCAGAAAAAACTGTTGCGACCTGGTTTGATTTCAACTTTTTACGCGCTACTGGCGAGGAAATAAATCTATATCGCGATGCCGACGGCCAGGACTTGTCTCCAGAGCTGCGGTATTTTTGGGACCCGCTGGAAAAAGCCCTGCGCCCAGACCAGCGCGGCAATATTGGCGCCGCTGAAATTAAATTAGCGCGACTGCTATTAACTAGCAAGCTGCGTACTATTGCAAATATTTCCCATATTGATTTAGTGCTACCGCAACTACGGCCAATTTGTCGACACGGATAATCTATATTCACTGCCATTATCCCTACCGTACTAGACAGCGGAGGAGGATGCCAGAATAACGATGATCATAAGCAAACGGGTAAACATTAGAGCCACTCAAACTCAGGAAAAACGTGCCCTGAAAACCGACGCCAGAATATGTTCGAGGCGACCAGAAAATTGCAACTGCGCCAGCAGTCTGGCTGACATGTCCGTAATGTTGAATGATCCCGCTCCGCACGAAGCTTGCTGGATCTTCAAAAGCTTACAGGTATTCACCTGGGAATAGGGAGTAAAACTCCCACCTCTTTTAAATGTCTATCATTTCGTGCGGAGCGGAAGTCTTAACTTCCTGGGGAGATTGGATAATAGCGGTGAAGTTAGTTATTTCAGAGGTTCAAGCGTTCTTCATTCTCAGGAAACGATAGGAACTTATTATGTCCGCGTCGGTGCTTCGATGGTCGAAATTGGAAGAAAGGTAAATTCTGATAGATTCTATGGCTATCCCCTCCGCTGTCTAGTACGGTAGGGATAATGGTAGAAAATGGAAAAGTTGCAAAGTCTTCGTGCAGAGCGGGGACATTAGTAATTTAGCGCATTTAGGAAATTGGACCGGTTACGCAGCGAACTTTTGGTCTGCACATACGCATTCTGATAACGATTTTCAGCGTTCTCTTAATTTCAGCTTTTACGACCAGGCCGTAAACTCATCTCCTAACGCTCAACGTTGGTACGCCTTTCCTCTCCGCTGTCTAGTACGGTAGGGATAATGGTAGGAATATTGAGGGTGCGACCGAGTTTTCGATTATAACAAGGAATCCGAGCGAAGAAAACGCCTGGCTTTGCTTCCAGAGTGGTGCAATTATTTCTAGAACATCAGTTCCATGGTATAATTCATTATATGAACAGAGTGCCATTGGCGGAGCGGATGCGCCCGCAGGCTTTGGACGAGGTGATTGGGCAAGATGCAATTATTGGTGAAGGGAAAATCTTAACCGAAATTGTCCGGAAGGCCGAGCCGGTCAACCTGATTTTTTGGGGGCCGCCCGGTACTGGCAAGACTACTCTGGCGCGCATTTTGGCGCACGAATACAAGGCGGACTTTGTCGAGCTCTCGGCGGTGACGGCGAAAAAGGCTGACATTGAGACCGTGGTGGAGCGCGCGCGGACAAATTGGAACCTCAAGATTCGCACGGTTTTATTCGTGGATGAGATTCACCGCTTCAACAAGGCGCAGCAGGATGCCTTTTTGCCACATGTCGAATCCGGCTTGATTATTCTGATCGGCGCTACGACCGAGAACCCGAGTTTCGAGGTGATTTCGCCACTGCTTTCGCGTTCGCGCGTCGTGATCGTCTCGGCCTTAAAAAAACCAGATATTATTGCCGTGCTACGTCGCGCTCTGAAGGCGGAAAATGCCGAAGATCGTGTGACCGACGAAGCGATTGATTATCTCGCGGAGCTTTCCGGCGGCGATGCTCGTTCAGCGCTGGGTGATCTCGAGCTTTCGCTCAATCTCGCGCAAAAAGTCGATCCGTCCGTCGTCGAAACCGCCGTCGGCAAGAAAATGATGCCCTATGACAAGTCTGGCGACTATCATTATGACAATATCTCAGCCTTTATTAAGTCGATGCGCGGCTCAGATGTCGACGCGACTTTATACTATTTGGCGCGCATGGTCAAGGGTGGGGAAGATCCGAAATTTATCGCTCGCCGCATGGTGATTTTTGCGTCCGAAGATATCGGTTTGGCAGGGAATGGCGCGCTGAATCTTGCCGTCAGCTGTTTCGAGGCGGTCGAGCGGGTCGGTATGCCCGAAAGCGCGATTATTTTGAGTCATGTCGCCGTCGTTCTAGCTAAGGCGAAGAAGTCCCGCGAGACTTACGACGGCTGGGCGCGCGCCCTAGAAGTCGCCAACAAATCCATGGGTGCCCCCGTGCCGACTTGGCTCCGCAATGCCCCGACGCGCCTAATGAAAGATCTCGGTTTTGGCCAAGGCCAGCAGTGGACTGCCGGCTTCCATCTTGATAAATCCTATCTGCCCGACGCCGTCAAGCATGAAAAAATCTTCGGCCAGGAGTCTAATTATAACCATAATGACAAAAATACTAACTAATCAGGGCAAAACTAATCATTTTTGGATAAAAAACGCTAATTTTCTCTATAAAACGCCAATTTTGTACAATTTTCTTGCCAAAACCGCAATAAAACCATAAAAACTATTGACAAATAATAAAATCTGTGATACTATAGAGACAGTAGACCATGGTGTTTACCGTTTCTTAAAATGATGAAGAAGTGTCGTACGTCTAGCTAGAGAACCATTTATTATTGCGTGCAAAATGAAGACCGATGGACGGAGGTACATTATGAATATGAATTATTCCGAAATTTGGCGCTCACGTCTGCGTAGTGCTCTTATTGCGCTCGGTGCGGCAACAGTTATCTATTTTGTGGCATTAGCATCAGTGTTTGCTCATACTACTAATTGTACTATAACGCTTACGGACGTCATGACCGGAGAGTCTATTACCGAGACTTGTATCACTCCAGGCCACTTGACGGTGAATTTTTTGGCCCTACGCATAGAAGGACCTACATCAATAGCCTTAGATGGGTATAGTACACCCGGATCTAATTACATTCACCAGGATTCGTATATATATCTATCGGTGGATCAACCCATTACTTTATCGCTGGAACAGCTTGACCCTGAAAGGTCGCCAAAGCGTCTTTTATACTTCTTAAAAGGCCAGTATTTCATTGCGTACAATCTCTATCTTGATTCTACTGACAGTGGTGCCAAAGACGTCTCACTAGTATCATCGTCTCAACCCAGTCTTACATCGACGAAGTTTACGATCCATATAGTAGCAGACTATCATTGATGACGTAACTAACTACTGATATTCTCTTCATCATCTTTGTTCCTTCGGACCCTCTGTGCAAACGGTGGGTCTTTCTTTTTCTGGTAGCAATCTCCAAATAGCATAAACACCCTATTCGAGCCCTATATCCTACGTCTCCTCCATAAACGCTCCGCTTTGGCGATCCCAGAGATGATGATAAACTCCGTGCGGACGCTCGAGCAACTTTTGATGCGAACCCTGCTCGACAATCTTGCCGTTTTCCATCACGATAATCCGATCCATGCTCGCCACCGTTGATAAGCGGTGCGCAATCACGATACTCGTCCGGCCAGCCATTAGCTTTTCGAGCGCCTCTTGAATCAAGGCTTCTGACTCAGAGTCAAGTGCCGATGTTGCCTCGTCGAGCACAAGGATCGGCGCATCTTTCAAAATCGCTCGCGCAATCGCCACGCGCTGACGCTGACCACCAGACAGTTTCACGCCACGCTCGCCTACCAAAGTATCATAACCCTCCGGCAAACTCATAATAAACTCATCCGCATTGGCCAGCTTCGCCGCGCGTTTAATTTCTTCGGGAGTCGCTCCGGGCTTGCCATAAGCGATATTTTCGGCGATCGAACGGTGAAACAATGAAGTTTCCTGTGGTACATAAGCGATATTCTCACGCAGAGATTGCTGGGTGATCTTTCGAATATCTTGCCCTGAAATCAGAATCTCACCTTGGTTCACATCGGCAAAACGCAATAATAATTTCGTTAAGGTTGTCTTCCCGGAGCCAGAAACTCCGACCAACCCTACGCGCTCGCCATCTTTAATCTTCAAGTTAAAATCTTCAAAAATCGCCGACTTTGCGTCGATGTGCTGAAAATCCACATGATTAAAATCAACCTCAGCGTGCCCCATTACCAAAGTCTGCGCGTCCGGCGCATCTACCACGTCGTCTTTCATGTCCAGAATCAAGGTCATCTCTCGCGCGTCGCCGAATACGCGATTCAAATTCTTCAGGATCGAATTAATTTCCCATAACTCACCCTGAACGGTCTGTGCGTAATTCACAATCAAGACCAAAGTAGCCACTGAGATCCCCAGCCAAGCTCGCCCGCACAGCAAAAACGCCAAAATCAGACAAGTGATGCCGATCTGCACCGTATTAAACAAGATATCGCGACCGATTGTGGCGCGCATCGACTTCACGCCAGCGTCGTACGATTTTTTAGAAAACTTCGCATAGCGCTCGCGCTCATGATTTTCGCGCGCGTAAGATTTCACCGAAATAATATTTGAAATCGAATCTGACAGCTGACCAGTTTGCTTCGAGTCCGCGGCCGCCCATTCATCGTTCAGATTGGCAATTTTCCGGAACGAAAACCAGCAAATCAGCGCATATACAAACGTCAAAATAATCAACCCTACCGCAAACCAGGGAACTTGCGGCAGTAAAATCGCCACAATCATAATAATGAATGCAACCGTCGGCAAAATATTCCAGATTACCGTATCGAAAAGTCGCTCAAACGCGCCGACAAACTTATTCGACTGCGAAACTAGGGAACCAGAAAACCGATCATTATGAAACTGCATCGACTGCTCAGAGACCGTATCAAAACATTGCAGAGCGAGGTCGTACATTACTTTCATTTCCATTTTCCAACACAAATATAGCCGTACCTCCTCGAAAACTACTTTACTGACAATATATAATAATACGAAAACTATTACCTCACTCAGCGCGATCGCGACTAATTCTTCTAGTGGCAGATCTAGAGAAGCTTTCTCGATTAAGTCGGCAAAAATCAACGGCGCCAAAACTCCCCGGATAAACACGACGATCGGCGTCAAAATCGCGCAACCCAAAGCGTACCATTTATACTTTACGACTTCGCGCCAATAATAACGCAACGTCCGCCGAACCGTATTCGATTTCTTTTCCTCTTTCTCTGGCATACTTCTCTAGTATATATCAGAATAGATGCCGCAACAACCCCAATTTTGCGTCAATTTCACACCTAAAGCTCGCTAATCTTCGCGCGCACTTGCTCGGTCGTATCGCGATCGCGGATCGTCACTGAATCGTCTTCCAAGCTATCAAAATCTACTACGACACACTGCGGCGTACCGATTTCGTCTTGTTTCTTGTAGCGCTTGCCGATGTTACCCGAATCATCCCAAGTCACAAAAGTATATTTATCCTTCAATAACTTATAAACTTCTCGCGCCTTTTTGACTAATTCCGGCTTATTCTTCAATAACGGACTCACACAGAATCTATATGGCGCTAAATTTTCTGGCAACTTCAAAATCACGCGACCTTCCTCTTCGGCGTAAGCCGAACTCAAAATTGCCAAAATCAACCGCTCAACACCGATACTTGGCTCGATCACATGTGGTACGAAAGCTTCGCCAGTGTTTTTATCGCGATAAAGCATACTCTTACCGGATTCGCGTTCGATATTTTTCAGATCAAAATCCGTCCGGTAAGCAATCCCCATTAACTCCTCGCGACCGTTCGGATAATCAAACTCAATATCGACCGTGCGCTGCGAATAATGTGCGCGGTCATCCGCCGGAACTTCGTACTCGTGGATCAGATCTTTTGGCAAGGACAAAACTTCTTCCAAGAAATAGTGATATTCTTTCAATAGACTCTCGAAACTCTCCTGCCAATTCCCTGGGTGCACAAAATATTCAATCTCCATTTGGCTACACTCGCGGTCGCGCAAGATAAAATCGCGTGGCGAAATCTCATTCCGAAATGCCTTACCCTGCTGCGCAATTCCAAACGGCATATCTGGATAAATCGTGTCAACAACATTCCGAAAGTTCGTAAAAATCCCTTGCGCTGTCTCTGGCCGCAGGTAGGCGATACTCGAATCGTCTTCCACTGGCCCGACGTGCGTCTGGAACATCATGTTGAATTTCTTAATCTCACCCCAATTTTTCTTGCCGCAAGTCGGGCACTTCACGTCCGCCTTCAGAAATTCCTCCGTCGTGATGCTCTCGCTCGCGCCGTCGACTAGCTTATCCGCGCGAAAACGCCCATGGCATTCCTTACATTCAACCAGCGGATCGGCAAAAGTCGCCACGTGCCCCGAAGCCACCCAAGTCTTCTGGTTCATCAAAATCGCCGCGTCCACGCCGTACATATCGTCGCGCTTATCTACCCAATAATTCCACCAAATCTGTAACAACTTATTTTTCAATGCCACGCCTAGCGGACCAAAATCCCACGTCCCGGCCATGCCACCATAAACATCCGACCCCGGAAAAATAAACCCGCGCCGCTTGCACAAACTCACAATATCTTCTAACTTTCCCATAATTATTCTCATTGTACCATAAGTCTTTGCGATTTGGCGATTTTCTTCGTGCGGAGCGGATTTATTTGGTATGATGGTTACCTAAATGCTCCTGGTGCCACTGGTTACGCTTGGAGCAGTCAAGCGTCCTTAGCGGAGCAAACATTCAGTACATACACTATCGGCTTTAATACATCCGGTGCAGTTTATGCTTCTAACTCAGACGATCGACGTTGGAGCTTTCCCCTCCGCTGTCTAGTACGGTAGGGATAATGGTAAGAATATGGAATTCTGCTAAACTCTCGTGCGGAGCGGCGGTACTAGAATTGAAGGTAATATTTTTGCAAACACTGGTCGTATCGGCGCTTATTGGTCGTCTCGTGCGCGACGAGTTACTGAATATCAAGAAGCTTATAATTTAGCGCTGTACGAAGACACTATGCATGCGTTGGGCAGTTATAGTACCCGTTGGTACGGTTTTCCTCTCCGCTGTCTAGTACGGTAGGGATAATAATAAATATAAATATGGCGAAGAGCATTATTTTATCAACAAAATAGCTAATTAACAACAAAATCTTAATGCACTACCTTAGCAAAAACTCATATCCAACTTGTACGCCGTATGCAAGTTTCAGCATAATAGCAGATTCATCACCCTCCCCTCTTGACAATTTAACATAAGCATGATAGAATGATAATATCATGCGAGTTAGTCTCGTACAGGTTTTTGTAGCTTAGGTGAAATTATTTATGATTCTTTTGAGCGTTTTTCTACTCCATACCATCATCCCTACCGTACTAGACAGCGGAGGGAATAGCCCCAGCTACGATAGCTTAGGTTTGAGCTTACTGTTTGAAAGGTAGATACATTCATATAATACACTTCTGTCTGATCGTGAGCAATGATTGATAAATAATCTGCTGCAAGGCCAGACACCGTAATTGCAGAATAATCGTTTATGTACCCGCTCCGCACGAATAGATCGCCCAATATCATAGAACAATTGAAAACCGCCTACACGAGGCAGGCGGTATAAGGTGTGGTTTTGAAGCATAGAAATCCAACTTTCTCAGCGTAAAACTAAAAAAGAATCTAGAAATCAAAACTCAGCGGAGATGTTTATGATGAAACTCATCAGAACTTCGGCGGTCTCGGCACGCGTCACTTCGCGTTGCGGGTTGACAAGAAGTTCAGAATTCTGAGTAGTAAGACGATTATTGACCGCCCAGGTCAGCGCCCGATCCGCGCTTTCGCCATTCTGAGTACCTACATCACCGTTTTCCGATGCACTGTCCGGATGTGTACCTTGATAATATTGCCAAAGTAGATCAAATAATTGACCGACGGTCAGTTTTGTGTCAAGATCGGTAATTTCAGTATGAAAATGCTCCAGCGTCCAATCGCGCACGTCGGCCTCGGCCACGTCATCAAGATGCGCCAGAGCTGTCAGCAAAGTTACCTGCTTCATTGGCGCATCTGGCGAGAAAGTGCTAATAGCCGTACCGGTCAGCAATTCGCGCGCCGTCATGAAATTAATCGCAGCCTCAAATTGGCTGCCGGGCTTAACATCGCTGAAGGTCTGCCGATTGTCAATAATTTTAACTTTGTCGCCATTCTGCAGCGTAGTAATCAGATGGTCATCTTGCAAAACCGATTTGGCAATAATTTTGGCTGTCCCGTCGGGCTGCATCAACGCCAGCACGGTGCTCGCCGTCGGTTCGGCCACCGGAATCGCAACCTTGACCGGATTTCTGCTGCCTGTACGGATTGCCAGGGCGGGCGCCGATCGGAGATCAGTGGCCACTTTTACCTGCGGAATCGCCAGAAAGACTGGCGTACCAGCCCGATCGGCGCCCGCGATTGCTGTATCCGCCAGCTGAATCTCCAGCTCTTCTGAGCCATCGGCGAAAATGGTCGTGGTAGCCATGCTACCGTCCGCCAAAGTTTCGCTGGAAGTGCTCGCTGGAAGATTTACATAATCATCCTGTGATTGGCTGGAATTATCAGCTTCATGTTTTGCCGATGCATTGCCGGAAGTATCCGGCTGCGTCGGCGTAGTCGGTCTGGACGGCCGGCTCGGCTCTGTGGGCTCGGATGGCGTGCCGGGATTCGGATTGACCGGCTGGTCAGGATTATCAGGCTGATTTGGCTTATCCGGATTGTCGGGATTATTATCCCCCGGCTTTGAAGGATCGTTCGGATCATCTGGATTGGTATTGCCACCCGGATCGGTCGTTTCTTCAAACTTAATATCGCCCGGATCGCCCGGAATTGGCGCAAACGGATCGTCAAACTCCACGTTAAATAACACCTGGACGCCTTGCAGAGTCGCCCTGAGATAAGGATTCGCCTGCAACATCGCTTCCCACTCCGCCTCGGTACCGCCAAACTCAATCAGCCGGATGCCAGACGACATAAACGGGCTGTCTTCGCCCGATGCGGTCAGATTTTGCACACTTTGGGGAATGTAGAGCGCCAGCAGACTTTTGCAGGACGAGAACATGCCTGGCGTAATCGCCGCGAGACCTTGCGGTAGCGTGACGCTTTGTAGACGCCAGCATTGCGTGAAGAGATTATCGCCCATGATCGCCCTTTCGGTACCTGGCGCAAACCTCACGCGCACCAGATTTTCGCAACTCGCAAATGCTCCCGATCCGACCGAAGTCGTACTGGATGGGAAATCGACGTATTTGAGCGCTGTATCGCCCTGAAAAGCGCGCTCGCCGATCGTCTCAACACCTTCCGGAATCGTCGCCGAAGTTAAATTCTTGCAATCGCGAAACGCGTCATCTTCGATCGTGTTCACAGATTTCGGAATTGTAATAGCGACGAGATTCGACCCGCGGAACGCACTTTGGCCAATGCGCAAAATCGTATCCGCCAGATAAGCCGACAATGCTTTGCTCTGATAGAACGCGTAATTGCCAATACCGGTAATGCCATTTTGCAAAATAATGCTCGTGATTGAATCGTTGAACGAATGCCAAGAGGGCATCAGACTGTCGTTCGGCGAATAATCCGGCAACGCACCTGTACCACTCACGGTCAAAACGCCACCCTTTGTCAGCGACCAATCGAGCAGATCTTCTTTGCCACTTTGCACGATTGTATCGACGTCTTCGGAATCAGCCGGAACGAAATTCTCGGGATAGCGCGTCACGATAAAATTCGACGCCATCACGTCGTCTACGCTCAGCGCACGTCCCCAGTGCACGCTTTTGTTGTAATTCGCTTCCGCGACCGTGACGCCAGCGGCACTTTTCTGCATTACCACGACAAAATGGCTGTCGTTGACGCGTAAAATATCGCCAACCTTTACATCATCGTAGCTAAACGTGCCATGATCAAGCGTCCGCGCCGGTAAATCACCAAAAGCATGGTCGCTCAAAATGAACGCAAAGGCTGCGCAGCCTACGCCGCCGCTCGCGCCTTTGATTTTGCCACCACTCCACCAATAAGTGTCAGCCAGCGGACCATCCTTGCCGTAAGGCGTGAAGTTAGTCCAATCCTTGCCTTCCGGATATTCCGTCTCCAGCGCTGCCATGCGATCGTAGGCTTCGTCATAAGTCGTCGGAATTGTCGCGCTGATTGCACTCATTACGGTCGCATTTGTACGCACCTCTAGCCACTCGTCGACCATTTCTTCGATGTCGGCAGCTTCTTCAGCCGTAATTTCCGGCTCTGCATTTTCTATCGCTGCTACTTCTGCTGTCGCAGGATCGACTTCGCCAGCTTCAGCTTCGGCTGCAACTTCTTGGCTTGAAACCTCTGTAGTCGCATCAGACGGCGCTTCCATCGCAATATTCTCGCTATCACCCAAGCTGGCAACCGCTTCAGCATTTTCGACAGCATCCGTTGCCGTCGTTGCTTCTGCAGAATTTGTGACGGTTGCAGTTTCGTCCGACGCAATTTGCGTCACCGGACTTTCAGCTTCAGTCGATTCCTCGGCTTGGGTGGACTCATTCGCCATTTCGGTCGTATTCGTCGTCTCCGCCTTGGCCACTTCGGCATCATCTGCTGTCGCAGCTGTCTCGGTATCGCTTGTTTCCTCCGTCTCAGCCGTCTCATCGTCTGCATTAGGAGCAGGCGGATCAGAGAGCGTCGGCTCGGGCAAATCGTCCGGAGCCACGTCATCGATCTCTGCTGTGGCCTTCGCCAGCGGCGATGACAACAAAATCATCGCCAAGATCAGCGAGAGCGCCCAACGTTTGCGGTTTTTCATCACAATGAACCTCCTTGTTAAAATGCTTTTAGCCGGCGCGACCACTCCGCCGTCTAAACTTCCTACGCCATATACAATATGTGCGCATTTCGTGATAATCATCAGATTTGTCACGGTGGCTCATTATAGTATACTAGATTATTTTAGGCTTTTCAAATATTTCGATATAATCTCTGTCGCTACACAACTATATTCAAAATAGTTGTATGAGATTTTGTCAGTTTTTCAAAAACTGTGTTATAATACACCTATCGGGGCAGTAGCTCATCTGGTAGAGCGCAGCATTCGCATTGCTGAGGTGGTCGGTTCGAGTCCGATCTGCTCCACCAAAATATTATTAGTATGCCTTTCGTGATGGAGGCAATTTTTTATGGTCATAATAATCAAACACCCCGCCATATCAGCGGGGCGAAATTTGTGCGTCAGGGAATCGGCAGTATTGTCGTCGCAGAGGCGTCAAGATTGAACCTCTCGCCTGTCTCGAGGATCTTATCCAGCAAACTAATCCGTGTCAGGCCATGTATTGCGCAGGCGTGTTGCGTGACGTCGACTGCCTTCGTCAAACCGTCGAAAACCGGTAATGTCATGCCGAAATGCCTCTGCCAGCTCCAATAATAGAGCTGCTCAATCATTAAATTGTAATGCAGATCCAGCTCCGAATCCGGATGCACGTCGGCGTCAGCATACTTTTCAGCAAAAGTCGTCAGCGGATCCGCCCACAAAACCAGCAGTCCACCCGCCAACGCGCAAGCCGTCGCTTCGACTACCGTGCCCGAATCTGGCTCGCGTCCACCAAACGGCGTCATGTCAGCAAAAACAATGTCGGATTTCGTCGCGAACAGCAAATCTTTTTGCATACATACTTTCGGACGATCGGCAACTTCGAATGGCTCCAGCGACGCATTCGTTGGCGTAATCACGTCGAAGAACGGCACTTTGGCGATAACCGTATCTTGCGCACGCACGCGCGCCTGCGCTTCTTCCCAGCTCTCGCGCCGGCCGTCCGGCAAATCGCGCGGAAACAATCTCGGTCCCGCACTATAACACAAATAATTTTTCAAGGTACACACCACCTTCTGAAGATTTGATCCTATTATAACATCTTTTCTGGAGCATAGCTCATTTTTCTAACAGCATCAAGATAACACGATAGATTGGTAACTCTTAACCATTAATTTCAACAAAAACAACTCCATTTCTGGAGCGCCTACAACATCTATAGTGATCTTACTCTGGAGCTGCGACCGGGATTTGAACCCGGGACCTCATCCTTACCATGGTTATCATCGACTCCT
>CAZETG010000021.1:0-18414 GCA_964514875.1 uncultured Candidatus Saccharibacteria bacterium
CAGAACAACTATTCCACTACAAGCATAGACATCAACTTAAAAAGGGTATTAGACCCATAATCCTACCGAGTGTACCAGTGGAAGAACTCGTCTTTATGACGAGTTTTTCCACTGTTTAACGGTGTTAGGTTTGGAAGATATTAGGTTCGTTAGACGCCCAGCGCGAAGCGCAATGACACGGCTTATTATTTCCTACTAATCAAACCTAATTTTTTCTTCCTCATTATTTCCTGATGCGCAGACGGCACCAACGTCTCATTAATTTTGTACGCCACCACATCCTCCATCGCCGTCACTCGCTTATGCAACAAGAATAATCTCACCACCTGCACAATCACCACGACGAAATAAACACTTGCTAGTATGCCAGGCATCGCCGCATATAGCCACGCTATAAATTCCCCTACTTTATTCGAGGAGCAAGTTATTCCATCATAATACCATAACCGATTATTACAAGAATGATCCGGAATTACTTCATGAAGAATACCTAAGAGCACTACACACAAAACAAACGCTGCCGCTAACGCAATCAATCCCCCAATCGTCACAATCGCCCTCCGCACAAAATACCGATAATTCGTCGCCAAAAGTAACGCCGTCTCTTTATCATTTGCTTCAAACTTGCTGCTTGCATTAATCACAGCATTTTCATACAGACTCTGCTCAGTCTCCGCTTCCTTTACTTCTTCTTTTTTCATAATTTTCCTCCAAATTATTCTCATTATAACAAAACATTTCACATAATATACTCGCCGAAATCACCCATCAAACAAATCATCTCGCAATACTTCCCACTACCTAGCCTCATCTTTCTCCATATGCTAAAATACTAATAATTATGTTTGAAAAATATCCACTCCCCTCCACCAATGACAATGACGCCGAAACTTCTCGCTCCATCAATAATTTCGAAATCGACGACCTAGCGACCACTGCCTTACGTAATCTTTCTCAAAACCATACAGAAACCGACGAAGCAGACAACTACGAAGATGACGAGAATTATGACAATGATTATAATGATGAAAATTATGAAGAAGATTATGAAGATGATGATTATGGCTACGAAAACGATAACAACTACGACGCTCAAGAACGTGTCGAGTTCCTAGAAGACAACTTGTCTTTGCAGCATATTCCTCTACCGAAATCAATCCTAGAAAAATACACTTTCCTCGAAAAGCTTCCAAGCTGCGTCGGGGTCATGGGCGGCGTCGCACGCAGTATCGCCCGAGAAATCATCACCGGCGATCATGAACCCATTCGCGATATTGATCTCGTCAATATCATCGATGACGACGGCCACAGCCAAATCGACACTGACACAATCGATCTGCTTTCCCGCACTTTCATGCCAGATGATTACGCTTTCGGACATGGCATGCAAAATGATACGCTCAGCAATTATTTCAAAACTCGCGATTTTACCATTAATCAAAGCCTAATCCTCAATGGCGAGTTGATTATCACCGATTACGCCTGCAATGATTTACAAGAAAACATCATCCGTCCAACATATTATGAACTTCCAACTTATGACACCCCTCTCAATAGCCGCCTTTTTCTCAAAGCTCTCATGATGCGTAGCATTCTTCTAGAAGTTACCGATTCCATTCCCCTGCTCGAAGATATCGATATCGATCCAGAAAACATCAGGGATTTCGACATCGCCCTTATGCTCAACAAAGCCCTCAGCCGCGGAGCCTCCGTCGCACGCACATTTACTCAAGACCTAGCCGAATGGGATCTCATCCCGCCAGAGTTCGCCAATCATCCCAAAGCCACCGCTAAATACATCCTACAATTCGTTCACAATTTCACTTTCCGCCCCTCCGCCAACGAAGTCTCCCCGTCAGATTCAACGCCTACCGCCAACGACTATTCCATACCTCAAGCCGTGCAAAATTACCACGCTACCTCGCCCATAATCCGCCGCGCTCTTTCCGAATACAACGACATGTATAATTTAGATTTAGGCGAAAAACTTTCCGGCCAATATACCCAAGACGATTACGACGAAATAAATTCCTCCCAATACTCGTCCGAATCCTAGACGTTCACTCCCAACTTTGCTATAATATACTTATGTTTGGGAATAAGGATGGGGCTCAAAATAGCCAAAATACAACACAAGAACCAGTTAGCTCAATTGCACCTACGCCGGATCCTTCCACTGTCCAGACCCCTGTTCCCGCTAACCTCCCCGAGGCTGAGCGCATTCAGCGCGAAATCATCGAATACTTCGTCGCTCGCCTCAACGCCGATCTCCCCACCACACTCCACCCGAAAGACAATTCCGCGAAACGCTCTCAATTCTTACAAGCTTTACGCGAAAACCGCATTTCCTCTGCCGAAGAAGATACTTTTCTCAAAACTATCCCCGACCCAATTTCAGAAATCGGTAGCCGCCAAGTCTACGACAAAATCGTCTTCGATTTGCATCAAAAACAAATTCTCGCCATCATCACCGGCCATAATCGCGAAAACTGGCAAGACGTCCTCGCCAAGGATCTCGAAGATTTCCTTTCCGCCCCACGCCGCGGCAAAGTCGACTACCGCACGCCTGTCGGTTTTGCTGATTTACGCCGTCGTTTCCTGCTTGACATCCAAGACAAAGCCACCGACACCCAGATCGACGATTACATCAAAGCCATGAACGGTATCGAGCAAAACATGTACGGCAAGCGTTACGACTATTATCGCCAATTCGAAATCCTCCGCAAAGACGCTCAATCTCTCGCCAAAAATATCGACGCCGTCGCCGCCACTACACCCGAATTCGACACCGATACTTCCAATATTACCGATCCAATTCCAGATCTAAGCGAAGATTCCGTCTTCATTACTTCTCTCGCTGTTATCGGCGAAGAACGCCGTGAACAATTACTTAGCCACGCCATTATCGAAGGCGACACTTGGCATCAAGGCGGTCAAGATTATCGCCTCAGTATTCCCGGTCTCGTCAACGCTGGCCTCATCCCCTATTTCGAAGTCATGGTTGAGAATCAAGCCGTTTATCTGACAAATCTCTTCCAGCTCACCAGCGAACAAATGGCCGCCATTGCCTACATTCCTTCCCCGACTGGCGTCAAAGTTCGCAGTTTTTACCGCGACAAAAATGTCGGCATCTGGCGTTATCTTCCCGATTATATCCGCGACATTAGCGGCGAAGGCATCGACGTCTTCGGCGAAGGGTTCGATCAGAGGTCTGTCACGCTTCCGATCCTCCTCCAGGCCGCCCTGAACCAAATCGAACGCGACCGCAACATTCTTGACCTTTCCGCGACCAATCCTGATTTCCTCTTTGCCGGCACTGCCCCCGCTTACGCCACCCGCCAAGAATATCGCGATGCTTATTCGCGCGGTCTCCTCCGTGGTGATTTTTATCACGAAGTCGCCTCAATCGCTTACAACGCCGACTCTGGCGCCATTATCGCCCCCGGTCGCCGCAAAAGTGCCCCGCAATTATTATCCATCAACGCCAGTGTCGCCCCCAATTTCCAAAATCTCCTCACCCGCTACTCCGTCTATTCCGCTTTCGCTGGTCAAGTCATGGGCGAAGGCTTCCGTTCCGCCGACGACCAAACCACCTGGCTCTTCTATAGCGATTACCGCGGCCGTTGCTGGGTAGCCAACATGGAGACCGTCGCCCCGCTTACCTCTACTGGCTGTCGCCGCGAATGGCTCCTCACCACCGACATCGCCACTCCGCTCTACGAGCAGCTCCGCCTCGCCGACGGCTATGGCGACGCCAGCGACACTCGCCCCGGCAACTACATCAGCATGTGGAACAACTACCTCAGCAAAATCCCCCTCATCCAACAATACGCCGCCCTCGTCAGCCAGGCCCAAAAATCCGAACGCCAACAATAACCCCAACTACATCGTATTTCGCGCAAGTTGAACTTGTACGCTGTGTACAAGTTGAAAATGGACTTTACAGAGGTAGATTTAAGGACTTCTGGTGTTAATTAACCAAAAATACTAATAAAACAATCATCTTTACCTCATTCCTACCATTATCCCTACCGTACTAGACAGCGGAGAGGAAGGCCGAAACGTCGATAATCAACATTATTATATGGATGAGAAGGATATACTACCATATCTAGAAAAATGAGATTATAGGCGCTATCGGTTTGAGTTTGAGAATAGGTGCGTGCCGACCAGTAAATGCCATTCATTCCTGGAAAATTGAGATGACCTGCCGGATTAAATGCATCGCTCCGCACGAAAAAACGACAAATTCCAAATTTCTTATAAATTTTTTGGATTTAATTCCAAAAATATCATAAGATTCTTGGATTTTACCAAATTTTGTGCTATAATCCGATTATGATAAACCGTTATATAGGCCAAGTAATTCAAGCTAAACTAAACCAAGGTAAGGCCATTATCCTTTTTGGTGCTCGCCAAGTTGGCAAGACTACTCTACTAAAAGGCCTATTCTCTTCCACGCAGACTCTTTGGTTTAACGGCGACGAAGAAGAAGTTCGCGCAGCTTTTGCCAACCTTTCTGCCGCATCCGCCGCCAATATTATCGGTCATCACCAGCTGCTTATCATCGACGAAGCTCAGCGCATTACCGATATCGGCCTCAAGCTCAAGATCATCCAAGATGCTTACGGCCAAAATCTCCAAATCATCGCCACCGGCAGTTCGTCATTCGACCTCGCGAACCAGATCAACGAACCTCTGACTGGACGCAAATGGGAATATCGCATATATCCGATCTCTTTCAGCGAAATGGTCGCTCACCACGGCCTCGTCGCCGAGCGCTCCAATCTAGAAAATCGTTTACTTTATGGCTATTACCCCGACATCGTCACGCATCCTACCGACGCCAAAGAGCGCCTTCAGCAACTCGTCAGTGACAATCTCTACAAGGATATTCTCAATCTCGACGGCATTAATAAGCCCACGAAGCTCGAAAAGCTCCTCCAAGCGCTCGCCTTCCAAATCGGCTCCCAGGTCAGTATCAACGAACTCGCTCAGACCGTCAGCCTAGACAACAAAACCGTTGAAAAATATCTTTCCCTGCTCGAGCAATCTTTCATCATTTTCCGTCTCCCCAGCTTTGCACGCAACCTACGCAACGAGTTATCAACCTCTAACAAATATTATTTTTACGACACCGGCATCCGCAACGCCGTCATCGACGATTTTCGCCCCATCGAGCTCCGCCAAGACATCGACCATCTTTTCGAAAATTTCATTATCGCCGAACTCCAAAAATCCACCTTCAAGCCCAAGCAATATTTCTGGCGCACCAGCCAACGTCAAGAAATCGACTACATCTCCGAGACCGACGGTATTATTTCCGCCACCGAAATCAAATGGAACGCCAACCGCAATCCTCGCCTCCCCAAGACATTTCACGACGCTTATCAACCCCAAATCACCAATTTCGTCAACCGCGACAATTTTCATGATTTCCTCCTTAATTCCCAAACTCAAATCGCAAACCCATAATATTTCTACACTTTTTACAGCCGCACCTTCATACTCATTATCCCTACCGTACTAGACAGCGGAGGGGGAAGGCGAACCAACGACTAGTACTATTTGCGTTAGATACTAAAACTGTTTGATCGTCAAAAAACAATTCATATGTATAATAGAAGCCTTCAGTAAAATCGGCACGAGAAGACCATGTATCAATTACACGTCCAGTCCAACTACGAATCTGTCCATTTTGACTAATACCATCGCTCCGCACGAGAATACACAGACATTTCGTCTCAATTCGCCTCGTCATCACCCCAATGGCTCTTTTGCCACTCTTCCCCAATTTCTCGCAAACTATCTTCCCACTCCGCCTCACGCATCGCCTCTTCCCAACTTCCTACTTCCTCATCACTCGGATACAACGGATTCCAATTCATATTCTCATTCTACTCCGCTCACGGCGTTCTGAAAAGAGACTTCATATCAAAAGCAATGATTGCATACTTTTTAAAAAAATATCTGGTTTTTATTCATATTTATAAAGATATGTTTAATATAAATACATGGAAACTATTGATTTTACCGATTTAGTACACGGACTTATCAAAAATAGAGTCATAAATAGAAGTGCAAAAGAACAATATGACATTTTATTATCGCTTATTTGTATTTAGAACATTCATGCAGTAATTAAACAGGGGTAAAAAGAATAAAAAGGCTACTTCGTATTATCGCTTATTTGTATTTAGCCTATTAATTCTACCTAGTTCACACATAACGCGAAGCGCAATGGCGCGCATCCAAGAGAATCCTGTATTTTTCAACCAGAAAAATACTAGGGAAATTCTCCAGAATTTCCCTACTCGCTTCCATACATTTCCAAAACACACAAATGTGTTTGTATATTTTGGAAATGGCGGAAGCGAGAGGATTCGAACCTCCGAGACATTTCTGCCCACACGATTTCGAGTCGTGCGCCTTCAACCACTCGGCCACGCTTCCACCACCATTCTACCACACCACCCCCGATATTGCAAAAAGTCGTGCGCTTGCGTCTTTCCTTCGGAAATCCGCTAAAACCGTCACCTCAAAAATCATGCGCAAAAATCATGCACACTTAGCCTATAACTCCCCACTCCACAAAACTCTACTCACCTCTATCATCCACATTTTCCGATGGACTTTACTGCCAATTTTACACATTTTCCGACCCACTTTTCTGTCATTTCTACACATTTTCGGATGAACTTTGCAGGATCTCATCAAACAAAAATGTCTCAAACAACGGCAAATTAATCAGCCCATTTTCTCTATCAATCAGCAAATCCTTCAATGAAAACCTCACTGCCCACTTTGGCTGATACTTTTCTCGGTAAACTTTCAGACTCTTCGCCTGCACATTTTCCCCTGATTTCACCTCAATCGGCACAATTTGACTCCCAATCTGCGCCACGAAATCCACCTCCGCCCGCGCCTCGCTCGCCCAATAATACAACTTATGCCTCTGCGATAACTCCTGTAATACAAATTGCTCTGCCATCAGTCCATTAAACTGGTCAAAAATTGCATTTTTCTGCACAATTACCGCCGTATTAATCTCCGCCAACCTCCGAAATAGCCCAATATCCAGAAAATACAGCTTAAACGCGCTCGGATCCACGTATGCCTTCAGCGGTAATTGATCGCCTCGCTTCACCCGAAACACCCTTCGTACCAGCCCTGCATCGACCAACCACTCAATCGCCATCTCATATTCCCGCGCCCGCGCCCCACTTTTCACCGCTCCATAAGTAAACTTCTCATTATCTTTCGCAAACTGACTCGGCAAACTATCAAATACCTGCTTAATCCGCACCGCCATCCGCTCATCCGGATATTTGCTAAAATCACTCTGATAGCTCAGCAAAATTCGCTCCTGGATCTCATCCACTCGCGCCACATCTTGATGATTCACCCAATGCTTAACCACCTCTGGCATTCCACCCACAAACAAATATTCCCTAAACGCATCCAACAATACCGTTCGAAAAATCTGATCCTCCACATTCTCCTGCAAATGCTTGACTGTCTTTTCCTCACCTTTCGCCAGCAAAAATTCCCGAAAGTTCATCGGCTCCAGTCGCAAAAAGTCCACTTTTCCCACCGGAAACGACGTTCCCTGATGCAAAAACACGCCCAGCAAACTCCCCGCCACCACCACATGATACTCCGGCACTTCCTCATAAAAATATTTCAAACTCTCCAGCGCCCGCGGCATCTCCTGAACTTCGTCGAAAAACAGTAGCGTCTTCCCTGGCACAATATCCGTATGTAGTAGCAATTCTAGCCGCGCCAAAATTCTCCGCGGCTCCAACGTCTCCTCAAACACTTCCCGAAGCTCCGGCACCGGGTTCTGCAAGTTCAAATACGCCACATTATCATAAAATTTCGCCCCAAACTCCTCCTTCAGTAAATACGTTTTTCCCACTTGCCGCGCCCCTTCCAAAATCAACGGCTTCCGCGCCTCGCTCTCCTTCCACGCCACCAACTTCGTCAATAATTCTCGTTGCATTTTCTCTCCTCCCTATCTTAAATTCTTCCTATATAACGCCTGCCACACCATATTCCGTCTATTTCAACAATTACCGTCACATCCATCCACCTCTATTATATCACATCGCAGCCGTTCATCCACATTTTCCGATGGACTTTACTGCCAATTTTACACATTTTCCGACCCACTTTTCTGTCATTTTTACACATTTTCGGATGAATTTTTTACAACCCCATCAAACCATGACAATTTTTACTTTTCCTAAACCCTCCCCAACTATGCTATAATAACCCTATAACCTCTGGGAAATAATCAAGCTATTAAGTAATCCGACATTTCCTCAGAGCCAACCTAATTTGGAGTTATTATGAGTAGTATTTTTACGAAAATCATTCAGGGCGAAATCCCCTGTTACAAAATCTACGAAGACGAACGCACCATGGCCTTCCTTGATATCGAGCCTGAAGCCCCTGGCCATACTCTCGTCGTTCCGAAGGTCGAAGTCGACAAAGTCTATGATTTAAACGACGCAGATTATTCCGCCGTCATGGCCACTGTCAAAAAACTTGCCAAACATTACGAGAGTATCCTCGGTCAACGTATCATTGTCAAAATCATCGGCGTTGACGTTCCCCATGCTCATGTCCACATCTTACCATACGTACCTGAAGGCACCACCAAACCAACCCTCACCCCCAAAGAAATGCAATCTCTGCAAGAAAAGCTCAAACTTTCCGACTAAACCTCAACAGAGCGTCTACATGCTACTACCGTATGTCGCCAACGCGCTCACGATGTTATCGTGGAACGCCGCCACATTATTCGGATCTTGTGATAGCATGTTTTTCGCCAACATACTCCCCATATTCATCACGTTATAAGTATTAGCGATTTTGATCAACGTTGCATCGTCCTGTTGTCGCGCCGTTACGCAACTATCCTCATCCTCTAGCAACAAGCTCCGCAAATAGTCGAAATTTACCCCTGTTTCCGCCTCCAATTTATCCAGTCGCTGCGCCATCTCCGCATCGACCATCTCCAGAGTCTTCTCTTCCGGCTCATCCTCGAGCGCCTCTTGGTCAAACAATGCCTCCAGCGACAATTCATCGTCCAGCGCGTCTTCCTCCGCCTTTTTCATTTCTTTCGCTTGTTTCAAAGAATCCCTCGCCGCATCAAACTCCGCCATCGCTGCCTGATCCGCAAAATACTCCTCCAAGACGGCGTCGCTCTCATCCTTTACCTCCGGCACCGACTGTTCCATTGCCGCTATCTTATCTTTCACGACCGCCTCACATTTCGCGCCTAGATCTCCGATCCACCGCTCCCAACTCTTAACGCCCCCAGTCCTTGCCTTCGTTTTTTGCTTCTCCATAGTATTTCCCTCCATACTACTTGCCAAACCCATATTCGACCCTAGCGAATCAGTCTTTACACTTGCACTACTAGACGCAACCTCACCCATACGTCCGCGCCCGAGCACGTCACTTCCCCAGCCAAAACCATCCAGAGATTTTCGTTTTACTCGCATATTTCCCCAAATCCGCTCTTTCGTCATCTGCAAACTTGCGCTACCATTCGCATCACTCCCCGCCACGACACTCTTCTCTGGAACAATCTTTTTCAAAAACCCCTTCTTTGGACCAACGTCACCACTCTTCATTCCAGAGGTATCTTCCGTCACCACAGTCTGCGTCGGCACATTCTCCAGAGCCACCTTCGCCAATTTCACACGACTTGGCATTTTCTCGACCAAAGCAAGCTCCCCACCGTCACTAGAATTCTCAAAGTCAAAATCCACCATCTTTGGCCCTTCCGCAACCGAAGGATCTATGTCCTGCCTCATCATATCACCGCCATCGTATCCATCATCAGAAAACCTTTCTGGCGTACCAGCAAGCGTCATCCAGTTTACCTTCACCGAAAAATCCGGCTTTCCTAAACTAGAATCATAAGTTGAAATTTTGATTTTTCTATTTTTGTTTTTTTGCATTTGTTCTATTATACCATAAACTTTATTCTTGCAAGCACTTTTTATGATAATCACAACTCATTTCCCCAACCCCCCCTATACTATAATGTTCTTTACCCCTTCACACAGAAATACTTACGCACCCTCAGACATTTAACTCTTCGTGCGGAGCGGTGACGTGAACGACCGCTACGGTCATACAAATTACTCAGGCATCAACGGCTGCGACTGGTCGTCTCACGCAAGCTCTAATATAGTTTTTCACGACGCTTTCGATCTCTACTTTACTGCTTCAGACGTCGGTCCGTCTGGTAGCCCTAATCGTTGGAATGGTTTTCCCCTCCGCTGTCTAGTACGGTAGGGATAATGGTATGATCGTGCGGAGCGGCTTATTTTTTCCTCGAGGCGGATATATCGATACTGTTGGCGAAAAGGGCTATTACTGGTCATCAAAACACTCCAGAAATACAGACGAAAATTATTCCATACAGTTAGCAATTTATAAAACTACGACGTTTCCTAACCTTAGCCACCATCGTTATTGGTCATTTCCCCTCCGTTGTCTAGTACGGTAGGGATAATGGTATGGATAGCTCTGAATGTAAGTTATGCTTTTTGTAAATCTCTATACCATTCGAAAGATTATTCTTACGGCTGAGCCGGGTTGGAATCTTTAGATGACAAGAGGCTCACCGTAATCTAGAGAATGGTATAGAGATTTAACCTAAGACATCATCGCTAAATTACCAGGATCATGATAAGAAGAATAGCCCTAAACAAACATTAAGGCTATTATTTCTCTAATTTAGGCTAGCAAAGTAAGAGTGTAGCCAAGTCCATAATCCAACTTAGCTCAAACATCTCTGGCAGAGTTACCAACCCAAGCAGCTCGAAAGCTGTTACAATTTCTTTGAGATTATGATTTATCGGGGTCTTCTTCTGCCTCCTTTCTGCCTGGATCAGCTTCTGGCTGCTCATCGGCAACTTCATAAGACTGATCTTCCTCCTCAAGAACCAGTTCTGAAGGCGCGGATTCTTGATAAGGCTTATCGCTAATAAAACTCGTTTCCACCATGGTCGCTGCTTCAGAATTGTCAGCGCGTTCGGTGCGATTCTGATCGGAATCTTGCGAGTCTAATTGTTCAAACATAAGAGTTTCTGCCTCAGTTTCGCCGGCGCCATTGGGCTTGTCGGCACTACTACTTTCGCTTACGTTATTTCCGTTCGTAAGGTGACCAAGCGGAAAATTAGTGGGCGCCTCATGAAGCGCTTCTTGGCCAGTTGAGTCGGATGTGGCATCGATATTATGATCGTCTTCGATTGCTTCGCTTTCGATTGTTTCAACCTCAGCTTCCTGCTCCGCAGGAGCGTCTTCGGCTCGTACATCCATATTTTCCCAGCCAGTGTTTTGTGAACTGGTATTTTCGCCATTATCTTTTGGCAAACTATTCATATTTTTGGGCATCAAAACCTCGTTATATTTGTTTTAGTTGTTTGTTGTTGTTTTTACTTAAGCTCCACACTTAAGCCCAAACTAAGCATCCACTTAGTCAATTACACTTCTGCCTCTATACTAGCACACATTATCATTTCTGTCAATAGCTATACAAAACTTCCTTCGGTCCGCAAGCATAATAACAATTGCTTCACCTCGGCATTCCACTTCATACCATCATCCCTACCGTACTAGACAGCGGAGGGGGAAGCCCCAGGAACGTAGATTGACATAAGATGGGTAAACATCGGAAATTGCACAGCCTAAATCGGAACTGTATTTGAAATCATTAGTAGCGTGGGTATGAGACGACCAAAGATAGGCAAATACGCCGGTGCCATTACTGACACGACCACCATAGTTAATGGTATCGCTCCGCACGAAGATGCGCAGGCTTTTCTGGCGCGAAGCGACAGAAGATTCATATCATTATCCCTACCGTACTAGACAGCGGAGGGGATTGCCCCAAAAACGATAGTTATGGCTAACAGAAAAATTATCCACAACTGTAATATCTAAGACATATGCATCTTGAAGCTCGTAACCAGAATAAGCGCCAGAAGACCAATATTTAACATTCGCACCAAGATAATAATCTAAAAAACCAGGATAATAAACATTACTGCTCCGCACGAGAGTTTCATTCCCCATTCATACTTATTATCCCTACCGTACTAGACAGCGGAGGGAAAAGCCGAAGTAGCGAACTATATTTGCACGTGGGTTAATGTTTTGTGATCCGAAATCAAAATAATATGCAGTATTAGCGTTCGAGACCGCAGAAGACCAATTAACGTTTACTCTACCGGTCGCATCACTAAGACCTCCACGTTCAGGCGCCCAACCGCTCCGCACGAATTCATCCAAAAAATAAACATCTCCGACATGAAACATCAGAAATAACAGAAGAGTCTCCTAAGTCCATTTCTCAAACTCCCAATTTCACCATTTTTGAGAAACGAAATTACGTGTTCATTTCTCAAAACATAAAATTTTCACAATTTGAGAAATATATGCTACAACGTAAAAGTATAATCTCCGGCAAAGAAATCAATTTTATCGCCAAGCGCCACAACGAAAAATTCGATTTTCAAGTTTCCTACGACATTACTAACCCCGCCACCTTCCAACGAGAAGTCACACCGCTTCTAGACGTTCGCGATGCTTACCCAAAATTTCTCATCACCCATACCCGTCAGCCCGAACACCAATACGAAGGCATCCGCATCATCGACATCGCCGACTGGCTTCTCGACCGAAAATAATTGTGCCCACTCTCTTGTCGCTTTGCACTAAAAAATCTGTACTTTTGGACATTTTCGTGCGGAGCGGCAACATTTTTTTCGATGGTTACATTTATTATTCAGGCTCTGATGGACATTCCTGGTCTTCACATGCTAGTTCTGGAGCAAGCTTCCATAGTGTTAATTTTCTGCATTTTGTCAGTCCTTATGGTAATCCCGTCAGTAGCGGTTATCGTTCCTATGGTTTTCCCCTCCGCTGTCTAGTACGGTAGGAATAATGGTATGAATACGACCTTCGTGCGGAGCGATGCGATAAACCCCAGTGGTCTGATTTATAATGCAGGTTTTTGGGGAATTAATTGGTCGTCGCGAGCGTATCCTAATGCAAATTTTCAAAGCGCTTTTAATCTTGGCTTTAATACTCCAGAAACCGATCCGTCCAGCTCGACTTATTATTGGCTTAACCTGCCCCTTCGCTGTCTAGTACGGTAGGAATAATAAGTATGAATTGATACGAAGAGCTTCGTGCGGAGCGGGTATATTAGAACGGACGGTCATGTAGGCCAAGAGACCGGTAGTCATACTTCTATTTGGTCATCGCGAAGTGGACCAGTGAAGAGCACTATCTTTACGTATCGTCTCTCTTTGGGTCCTACAGTGGTTGGTCCATCTGATTATAATACATATCGTTTTAGTAGCTTTCCCCTCCGCTGTCTAGTACGGTAGGGATAATGATAAGAATAGACGACTAAGCTCAATTAACACCATAAAACCATTAGTTCACCCCTGTAATACGTCAGTCCAACTTGTACGCAGTGTACAAGTTCAAATTCCCATACAAAAATAACTCCACAAAAACACCACGTCATTCCTCAAACCACCAAAAACCCAGCTTTTGAGAAGTCTAGCTTCAATTCAATATCTCAGTGACTATTCAATCACGCTCAGCTCGCGCTTCAAGCGCTCAATCAGTTCACTCTTTTCGGCAATTTGATCGCGCGTTTGCTTCACCAACTTCGCTGGCGCCTTATCGACATAGTTCGGATTCGTCATGCGCAAATTCAGAGTATCTAATTCACGCCCCACCGCCAAAATCCGCTCCTCTAGCGAAGCTTGATAAGCCTTCACGACCTCTGCCGAAACATCCAAATAAAGCTCATGGTTCGCCAAAGCCAACCGCAAACCACGCGGCTGCCCCTCACAACTAATCACCGAACCCAAACCAGCCAGTTTCGCCGTCAGAAGCTGATTATCATCTACCAGCAAATCTTCACCATATAATAATGTGTACTTTTTACCACGATATTTCGCCGGCAGCCCCTGCAACGTACTCCGCACCTCCACCACAATCGTAATCAAATTCTCAAACTGCTCCGCCGAAATCGGATCAAACTTCAACCGCGCCGGCCATTTCTCCCGAATCAGCATCCCGTCCGTCCAGCTCAAACTCTGCCAAATCGCCTCCGTCACAAACGGCGCAAACGGATGCAACATCTTCAAAATCATCTCCAATGTCACTTTCAAGAGCGCAATATTCTTATAGATCTTCTGACTTTCCACGAACCAATCAGCATATTTATCCCAAATTGTCGAATACAAAGTCTCCACCGCCTCCGAGAAGCGATAATTCGCCATATCATCCTCAACCTTTTCCTTGCACGCCGTCAGCTCACGACAAATCCAATCTTCCCCCATATTATCCGTCGAATACGGCATCTGCGCCCCTGCCGCCACCGCGCCTTCATTGACGATTTCCGCATTCATTTCGGCATTAGCAATTTCCACTGCCACCGGACTATCTGAATGCGCCTCCTCCACCATACTCTGCACGAATCTTGCAACGTTCCATAATTTATTGCATAAATTACGACCTGCCACCACTGAATTTTCTGAGAAAGCTTGGTTCATCCCCGCACTACGCCCACGCAAAATCCCCAGACGGAACGCATCCGAACCATACTTTGTCACCAAGTCCATCGGGTTGATTACATTGCCCTTCGACTTTGACATTTTCTGCCCGTGTTCGTCAAGCACAAGACCATGCAAATAAACTTCACGAAAAGGAACTTCACCTGTCACATATAATCCCATCATAATCATCCGCGCCACCCACGCAAACAAGATATCCGCCCCTGTTTCCATCACATTCAGGGGATAATACGGGTTATTATGTCCTTCTTGCCATTCCGTGCACACAATCGGCCAATGTGACGACGAAAACCACGTATCAAACGTATCTTCATCCCGGGTATATTTAACACCGTCTACCTCAATCTCTTGCTGATCCGCCCGCGTATCAAAAATCCACTCCGGCGCCGTATCAGCATTACTTGCAGCGCTCTCTTTAGACGAGCTATCCTTTTGGGACGACGTTATCTTCGAGCTAGTTGCTTGTTTTTCTGCTTTTTCCGATAATCCCTCAGCAGTGATAGAATTCAAGGCATTATCCCTAATGTTAGGATCCTCGGACGACGTATTTTTCGATGAAGTACTAGGCAGGCTCGAAGCGCGCAAGGAAGCTGTACTTAAGGTACTGCTTCCGCGCACTGGAGAGCCTAACGACGTAGTTCGCGAAAAAGACGAGTCCTGCACTTTTCTAAAGGCAGGAATAGGAATCCCCCACGGAATCTGCCGCGATATATTCCAATCTTTCAAATTCTTCAAATAATTAATCAAAACCTTTTTCTTATTCGCTGGATGGAATTTAATTTCGTTATTTTCCAAATGTTCAATCGCCGTCTTCGCCAACCGCTTCACATCGATAAACCACTGCGACTTCAGCATCGGCTCAATCACCGTCCCACATTTATAACAATGCGCTACCGAGTGCGTAATTTTCTTCTTCCCTCTCAGCAAGCCTTGCTCTTCCAAATCTTGCAAAACTTTCTCGCGACATTCCTCCGTCGTCAAGCCAGCATAAGCTTCTCCCGCTGTCGGTAGCATCCGACCATCCTCGCCAATCACCTGAATCCGCTCCAAGTTATGCCGATTCCCCACCTCAAAATCATCAAAATCATGCGCCGGCGTAATTTTCACTGCACCCGTACCATAAGCCGGGTCCGCATGCTCATCCGCGATAATCGGAATCAGCCGATCTGTCAACGGCAGCTTCAACATCTTGCCGATCATCCCCTGATAACGCTCATCCGCTGGATTCACCGCCACCGCCACATCCCCAAAAATCGTCTCCGGCCGCGTCGTCGACACAATAATCTCCGTAATTTCCTCAGCACTCGACTTTTCCCCGCCACTTTTCTTAGACGACGTACCTTTCTCCGACAAGGTATTTTTTATATCACTGTTTTCGGACGAAGTTATCGGAGATGAAATACAAGGCGAAGACGTCCAGTCGTAGGAATCGAGTGAAGAAGAAACTTGTTTATTCTTTCGAGATGACGCCCGACTGGTAGCAACGTTAGTCGCGTTGGAGCGGAAGGAAGCGCACTTATCGTGCGTCGACTGAGCACTCGCAGTCTCTAACGAAGAAATAGACGGAGATAACGAGTCCCGCACCTTATAACTAATTTCCCAGAGGTAACCATCCTCATCCTCATGCTCCACCTCAATATCCGCAAACGCCGTCTGATGCTTCGGACAAAAGTTCACCAGCTTCTCACCCCGATACACCATACCGTCATTCCACATTTTCTCAAACGTTGCATACACCCTCGAGACAACCTTATCATCCAGTGTAAAAGTCAAATCCGGCCACGCACAAGACGCCCCTAGCGCCCGCAATTGCAGCTCCATGTTTCCCCGCTGCTCTTCCACGAAACTCCACACCCGCGAATACAACTCATCCCGCGAAAACTCAAACCGCGTATGCCCACCCTTCTCCAAATTACGCTCATAGACCACCCAAGTCTCAAACCCCGCATGATCCGCCCCTGGCACATACCATGTCGAATCCCCCCGCAAGCGATAATATCGCGTCAAAGAATCCTCCAACGCTACCGTCAAGCCATGCCCAATATGCAAATTCCCATTCGCATTCGGCGGCGGCATTACAATCGAATAACAATTCTGCACATCCGACTCCCTCTTCAGCTCTCTCGGCTGAAACGCACCCGCCTTCTCCCACTCCGCATAAATCTGCGGTTCAAAATCACCTGGTTCGTAGCTCTTCGTAAATTTCATACTCCCATTATACCACACATTCCCTATCCCACCTCCATTCCCCAGCTTTCCTTCCATACCATCAACTTCCCCGCCCATCAATCACCATTCCTCATCAACAAATTATAATTAATTAAGCAAGTTTCTAGGCTAAATTATCTCTGTTAAAATGAGTTTAAACTTGTACGCCGCGTACAAGTTCGTGCGGAGCGAGGCTATCTGGAACGCCGGTCATGTCGGTCCATATACAGGCGCTCGTGCCGTTGTCTGGTCATCTCATGCGTATTCTAATGCGGCCTTTCAGCAGGCGCTTGGTCTCTATACGCTGGATGCAGACATTTTCTCATCTCGTGCCCATAGCCGCTGGTACGGTATCCCCCTCCGCTGTCTAGTACGGTAGGGATAATGAGTATAATCGTGCGGAGCGATGCGATTTGGGGTGACGGACTTGTCAGCCCATATGCTGGTGCAAATGCGGTCATTTGGTCGTCTCGTGCGTTTTTTGATACGGAGCTTCAAAGTGCGTTTTTGCTCAATTTCAATAGTTCATCCATAGGATCGTCCAATGGCGCTGGCCGCAATAGCGTCTTTTCCCTCCGCTGTCTAGTACGGTAGGGATAATGGTAAGAAACAAAATTATGATACATATTTTACAAAACAACAAATTTAATTCATCTTGATCTTGTGTAATTCCAAATCACCATTGACAGAAAAATAACATAATGTTTTGCCCTTTCACTTCCATATTCAAACCCTCACTCACAATTTTCCGCATTTCCAAATTCATCAAATTACTTCCCATTTTTCATTCTTCTCCGTTAGAATTCAACAAGAAAAAATTCATCTGCTAGTTCCCTGCTCAAAATTCCACAACCCTACACAAAAAATCATTGTAATTTATACGACATAATCTTCATTTTTTTCATCTGAAGATCAAAAAGTCTATCTGTAAAAATTTTTCATAAATTTTCAAGAAAACCCTTGACATACCATATCGCTCACGATAAAATAAAAATAACGAATTTATCCAAGTGGGCATGGTGGTTCGAGAAGCTCAAACTAATTGTGTTTTCTAGTTTTAGCTAGTACATACCGTTTACGTGTAATGGTGGGCTACGAATGTCAAATAATTTCACATGTCTTTGTTTTTGTGAGATAGTTTTTGATGTCCAAAGAACAAGCAAAAAGCATTTTAACAGGGAACGAAAGTTCTCTTTTTTCATATATATCCAGCGACGGGGAACTACGATAAAAAAACGGATTCATAACGCTCCTTTATTACATCACGTCAAAACCTGTTCATTCGTGCGGAGCGGACACTTTATCGTAAACGCACATAACGACGCAAGTGGAAGCCGTGGTTATTACTGGTCCGCAAGAGTTACTACGGAATCAGGGAATCATCTTGCATACCGATTAGGTTTTACCGAAGCTAACAATATTTCATATGTTGCTAATTCAAAAAATATAGGCAATCCCCTCCGCTGTCTAGTACGGTAGGGATAATGGTATGAATAAGACGCATTTCTTACTTTAGCGTGATCTAAATTACGGTCTAATACCCTTTTTAAGTTGATGTCTATGCTTGTAGTGGAATAGTTGTTCT
>CAZETG010000022.1:0-18180 GCA_964514875.1 uncultured Candidatus Saccharibacteria bacterium
TACGTCCACTCATGTGAGCAATGATATTATGACCGTTCTCAAGTTCCACCCGAAATTGGGTGTTTGGCAACGCCTCAACAACCTTGCCAGTGAGTTTTATCACTTCTTTTTGACTAGCCATAAATTACATCTTTCATTTTATCACGCTTTATATTAGTTGTAAATACCTTTTTGACGGATCATTGCTGCAACACTGCGCGGACGAATAGCCTTTGTGAATATGTTTGGCTTTGTTCCCACCATTCGCCGGTACAGGTGATGAGTGTGAGCGATGGTTTGCCGGGTTCTGGGGAAGTGAGAGCGGTCGACATATAAGCGTTAGCGGCGTCGCCTAGGTCCTGAAAAGAAATATCAACGACATTGTAAGTATATTTTGTGGTTTCGTCACCCATTTCAATGATAATTTGATCACCAATATTGATTTTGGGTAAGTTGCGGAAAATGCCGTACCCTAAATCTCCGCCATGAGCATCAATTAGGGAGACGCCGTTAGAACCAGGTAATGCAGAATCTACATACCAGCCCACATCATAGATATTATATGGTGTTCCGACTTCCCCATTGTTTTTTAGGCCGATTTCCACGACGCGTGCGTTATATATACCGATACTGCGAATAGTGAGGTAGCGTGGTTTGTCGGCGGCAACATGATATTCAACTATTTCTTTCTCGGTAGGTTTAGTATTATCTACTTCTTGACCACCTTCGTAAACATCAGCACCGGTATTGATTGAAGTTGTAGTATCGCGTTCGGAGCCTTCTTTGGCGAGAATGTAATTGTGTTCCCATATTGCAACTCTAGCAATAAATCCGGCCAACAAGAGTAGAAGGATGCCAAGAACAATATAACATGGTTTGATATGGATGCGCCGAAGAAGTGGTAGTTTCATATCTTGATTATTGGTTACCTCCTGATGGTTTGCAGTGACTCGCGGAGTAGTCTTTTTACTTATTGTATTAATTTTGGATTTCACAAATGAGGATATTGGTTTTTGCTTTATTGTGTCGGTAGGGATACTTTTAGCGTCGGAGTTGGCAACAAGAATTTTTGCTGGCCGTTTTTTGCTGCGTTCTGCGATTGCGGATACTGTTGCATGTTGAGGTTGCTGATTGCTAGCGGTTTCATCGTCTGTAGAAGGACTATTCTGATCAGTTGTGTCATTCTGATCCTTGATTTCGACGACTTTTAGTTTATGTATTACGCGTTTAGACGATGACTTATTGTCTCCAGAATCGTGCGTTTGCTTGTTTGTATCTGCGCTGTTTTTTTGCGTTGTCTTGCTGATGCCCATTACCCTTTATTCCTTGACGTATATTTATTTATATTCATCATAAGTAACCATTAGAGCGCGAGAGTTGAGTTGTCGCAGATTTTCTAATGCTACGGTGACGACAATTAATAATCCTGTCCCGGAAATTGATAGACCTAGTGGTCTCCCTGACACGATGATGAAGATGTAATCTGTTACGAATGGCAACATTGCGATAAAGCCTAGGGCTAGGGCGCCAAATAAGTTTAAACGATTAATAGTTTTGCCTAGATATTCAGCAGTTTGATTTCCTGGACGGATACCTTCGATAAAGCCGCCTTGTTTTTGAAGATTGTCTGCAATTTCTTTCGTGTTGAAAATGATACTTGTATAGAAGTACGTAAAGAGTACAACCAAAATAAAGTACATCGCAGGATAGAAGAACCATTGTGCTGTAATGCCATTAGGATAGAGGGCATTGAAGTTGCTGGCAGACGGCGCAGTGAATAAAGTAGATAATGTTGCTCCGAAATTGTTTCCAGGGTCGACTGTTTGGATGAGTTGGCCAATGATGCCTGGGAGCGAGAGGAATGAGGTCGCGAAGATGACTGGAACAACGCCGGCGGCGACTAACTTGAGCGGTAGAATGGAGCGAATGCCGCCATAGGCGCTATTACCATGGACACGCTTGGCGTAGTTGACGGTGATAATTCTTTGGGCTTCGTTGATCTTGACCAGGAAGTAGATTACGATAAGTAACGCAATGGCAAAGCCGAAAATAATCCAGAAGGTAGTTGGGTTGACTGGCAAGTTGAGCCAACCGAAAAGCGATAAAGTACCAGCGGAAGTATCAAAGAGCGCGACGCCGAGGTTTGTTAATGTGGTCGGTAATTGCGAAACGATACTGGTGAAGATGATGATGGAGATACCATTGCCAATTCCCTGTTCGGTAATAAGCTCGCCAAACCACATCAGGATCATCGAGCCTGCGACCATTGCAGTGACTGCAAGAACCCAATCTGTTGTAGTGGGCGTATAGGCAAGTGCCGTGTTAGAGGAAATGACATTTTGCCAGAGGATGAAAATGTAAGCAATGGATTGAACAATTGCAAGCGGAACGGCTAAAATACGCGTCCATTGGCTAATTTTGCGACGACCAGTCTCGCCGTCCTGGGATAATTCTTCGAGACTAGGAATAGCTTTTGTAATGAGCTGAACAACGATTGATGCAGTAATATAGGGAGAAATACCGACAAGCAAGATAGAAAAGCTCGTCAATCCACCACCTGAAATGAGATTTAAAAAACTGCCAAAGTCAGATTTTGTAATCAGATTCTGAATAGCATCTTGAAAAGTTGTCGGTTCGCCTAATGGCACCGGAATGTGCGCCATAAAGCGATAAGCTACTAAAAGTCCGCAGACGATCAGGAAGCGCTTCAGTATGTCTTTATTCTTGAAAGATTTAAAAATAGTCTTGAAATTCATAGTCCCTAACTCTTACTTTGTCTATTTTACCACAAAAATAGCTCTTTGGAAGAGCTATTTTTGGTTTCTGTGGAGATTTTAAGCTTATTCTGCTGGTGTGGTTGCTAACCGTTGCGGAATAGCAACTTTAGTAAAACTGCCGCCAGCTTTTTTGATAGCTTCAATCGCGGTTTTACTAGCGAATTGTGTTTCAAGATTAATCTTGGCGGTCAATTCACCGCGCGAAATTACTTTAACTTTCGCGTAGGGATTTTCAATGAGCCCTTTGTCGGCGAGGGTGAAGTTGTCAACTTTGCCGGTAAGATCGTTGAGTCGATCTGTATAAACTACGGTTGCTTTGTTATGGAGACTCTTAAAACCTTTTAGTTTTGGTACAGCTTGCATGATTGCGCGTTGACCACCCATGAAGCCGGCCGGCATCTTACGATGACCGGTACGCGCTTTTTGACCTTTGGTACCACGACCAGCGGTCTTACCTTTGCCGGCGGCAATACCGCGACCAAAACGAGTTGGGCGTGTATTGCGATTGACCTCTAAATCATTATACTTCATTACTTATCCTCCTTGGCGGATTTTTTGGCAGCAGGTTTTGCTGTGGTTGTTTTGGCCTTGGCTGTGGATTTTGGCGCCTTATCGGTGATGCTGTTTTTAGCTTGAGCCTTGTTAGGCTTATTCTCGTTGCCGACCCATTCGTCGCGTGGCACTTGCTCGCGGAGGCCTTCGATCACGGCATAGGCAATATTGACTTTATTCGTGCTACCGAGACTCTTAGAAATTAAGTTTTTGATACCGGTTAGACCAATGATATTTCGAACGACGCCACCAGCGATAATTCCAGTACCTGGGGCGGCTGGCTTCATGAGGACATCAGCGCCCGTTGCGCGAGTCTCGACTTCGTGGCAGATCGTTTCGCCATCCATATTGAATTCGATCATGTTTTTCTTAGCCTTGGTAGTGGCTTTCTGGACGGCGCTTGTGACATCTCCACCTTTGGCAATGCCGATACCGATCTTATTTTTGTGATTACCAATAGCAACAAGAGCTTTGAAGCGCATACGACGTCCACCTTTGACAGTACGCGAAACGCGATCAATATTAATAGTAACCGTATCAAATTCTTTCGGAGTACTGTCTTGGTTACGTCCACGATCGCGACGACCACGGCGCATTGGCTTACCATTGATGTCGCGTGGGGTTTTGCTGGCGGCGACGTTATCGTTCATTTTGAGCGTGCCAGATTTATTAATGACCTGCGCGGTTTTATCAGATTCTGCCATTAGAATTCCAATCCTTCCTTGCGAGCAGCATCTGCAAGAGCAGACATGCGGCCAGCATATAATTTTGCACCACGATCAAAGACGACAGTTTTAATCCCAGCTTTTTTAGCTTTAGTGGCAATTTCTTGACCAATTTGGGTGGCGAGTTCAGTTTTGCTACCGCTAGTTTTTTTACCAACGGTGGTTGCGTAAACAAGAGTCTTGCTGAGGTCATCATTGATAATTTGTGCAGTGACATGCATATTACTAATATGTACGCTAAGGCGTGGGCGCTCAGCAGTACCGTGAATTTTTGCGCGAGTGCGTTTTGCGCGGAATGTATTATTCATTATTTCTTCCCTGCCTTTCCAGCTTTGCGAATAATAACTTCGTCAGCGTATTTAATGCCTTTACCTTTGTATGGTTCAGGTTTCTTTAAGGCGCGAATTTCGGCAGCAACTTGACCGACTTTTTGTTTGTCGATCCCACTGACAGTAATGGTCATTTTTTCAGTTTTTAGCTCGATACCTTCTGGCGCTTGGTATTTGACTGGATGAGAAAAACCTAAGGCCATTTCGATTTCTTTTGGACCGCCATTTAGGCGAAAGCCGACGCCATTAATCTCGAGCTTTTTTTCAAAGCCTTTCGTGACGCCCTGAACGGCATTATTAAGCAGAGCACGTTGCAGACCGTGCCATGCGCGTGATTTTGGCTCGTCATCTTTGCGCGTGACGACAATATTGTTGTCTTCGACCGCAACGGTGACATTTTCTTGTAACGGAACGGTGAGTGAACCTTTCGGTCCAGCGACAGTAATATCTTTGTCGCCGACCGTGATTGTCACTCCCGTCGGAATATTGATGGGTTGTTTTCCGATACGACTCATATTTCCCCTTTATAATTAATATTATTGTTGATTTTACCATGGACTGCAAATTAATTCAAGATGAAAACCGGGGATTAAGCTGTTAGTCTACTGATCTTATAAATCATTAGGATTGATTTGGTTACAATTTTTGTAGCTATTCCAGACACTCGAATAGTAAGTGTTGTGGCACTCGGGGAGTTCACGTTCAGTGTTATTGCAAATCAGCGTTTGCTCTCGGGCTTTGGCATTGGCTTCGGGAGAGTAATCTCCGTAGCATTCAGTGCGATAGAGCTTGCCTGGCTTTTCAATGGCGCAATAACCGCTATATCTGTGCGCTGTGCCGATAATATGCAGCTCGTCTACTGGCATACTGCTGATTGTTTCCGACATAAGGTCACGTGAAACTTCTTTACCAAAACGATAAGTGACGCGGTACTGTTGTAGGGTTATGCCCTTTTGTCCTTTTGGCTTGTAACATTCGGTACCTTCAGCGAGTAGATTTGTATATTTGGTATCTGTTTTGTAGGGTGTTTCTTCGACGACTTCTTCGATTGTTTCTGAGCCCATGATTTGAGGAATGAGGACTATTGCCAAGATTATAAGTGGTATGAGTATAAAAACTAATATTATATATATTTTGTTGCCTGAGTTGAAATAGGAATTACTTTTTGCCATCTTATGACTAATTATATAGTAAAATTCTGAGTTTTAACAATTTTGGATATTGACGTTTTTATGGGTGTTGAGTTATGATGATAACAGATGTTATATAACGGCTGTTACGTTATAGATTGGAGGAGATGTTATGCCGAATGTCAAAGTATCAAAAGAGCAAATCATCCAAGTTTCCTGTGAAATTGTTAAGCAAGATGGACTTGATGCGCTCAATGCTCGGCGCATTGCTTATGAGTTAGGTGGTTCTGTACAGCTGATTTATCATAATTTTGAAACTATGGATGATTTAATTAATTCAGTGCGACAGTCGATCCAATGGTTTTATGAGGGTGCGATGAATGCTATTGAGGATCCGGAACATCCGTATTTGGCGAAGGGTCTAAGCTATGTGCGATTTGCGAGAGACTACCCGGAATATTTTAAGATTATCTTGCAATCAATGCATGAAATATCTCTAGATGATTTACTAGCGAAAGACTTAGTGACTTTAACAACAATGAATACTATTGATAAGGTATTTCCGATGAATGCAGGAGAGCTAAAAGAATTTCATAAGCGTGTATGGATTTTTACGCACGGTATTGCATGCTTATTGTCGACAAGGTCGCTGAAGATGTCGGATGAGGAGATCAAAAATTTAATTGTTTCGACGACATGGAATATCTATCAAGGTCGTAAAATGGAGGCACAATGTCAGATGTTATAAAAGTCCAAGATTTGACGAAGGACTATAAAGAGTTGCGGGCGATAGATCATTTGTCTTTCGATGTGCATGAGGGCGAGATTTTAGGACTACTAGGTCCGAATGGTAGCGGCAAATCTACGACGATTAATTGCATATTGTCGCTTTTGAACTTTAATGAGGGGCGCATTACGGTGTTTGGCAAAGATATGGAACCGGATGCTTATGATTTGAAGGCGAAGATCGGTGTTGTTTTTCAGGAGGTGTCGGTATTTAATGAATTGACTGTACGTGAAAATGTAGAGTATTTCTGTGGTTTGTATATTCAAGATAAGGGCAAACGACGTGAGTATGTTAATGAAGCGCTTGAATTAGTAGGGTTGGCGGATTTTGCAAAATTTTATCCAAAGAAATTATCTGGCGGTCTATTAAGAAGGCTTAATATTGCTTGTGGAATTGCCCATAAGCCAAAGCTAATATTTTTTGATGAGCCTACGGTAGCAGTTGATCCGCAAAGTCGTAACCATATTTTGAATAATATTAAGAAATTGCGCGATCAAGGTGCGACAATTGTATATACGACGCATTACATGGAAGAGGTAGAGATACTGTGCGACCGAATTATTATTTTGGATCACGGGAAACTTTTGGCTGAAGGTACTTCTGAGGAGCTGAAGAAACTCGTGAAGAAGCCTGAGTGCGCAGTTGCGGTTGGACCAACTTTGAATGATGTCTTTTTGGAACTAACCGGTAAGGGATTGCGCGACTGATGTTTTGGCATAATTTTAAATTTTCACTGGTGACTTTATGGCGTGATCGAGCTCTAATTTTTTGGACGTTTGCATTTCCGTTGATTTTAGGGACCCTGTTTTATTTTGCTTTTTCGTCAATTAGTGAAAGTGAGAAGCTTAGTATTATTAATGTCGGCATTGTGCAAAATGATAGTGCTGATGGGGAAATTTATCGGTCTGCTCTCGAAACGCTAAGCGACCCAGATAACGATCAGAGGTTGTTTGAATTGTTGGTTGATGACGAGGCGGGGTTGTCGGAGGCTTTAAAAGAAAATAAAATTGTAGGTTATTTGGTGATGCGGGGTAAAAATCCTGAGTTAGTTTTTGCGAGAAATGGTATTGATCAGACGATATTTAAGTATGCGGTTGAAGAGATATCGAGTACATACAAGATCGTAGAAGGTGTGGTAGAAATAGAATCGGTCAAGTTGCAGTCGCGATGGCAAGTTGATAGTGAAAAGATGTACCAAAAGGCTCTGAATTTGGTGAATAATGTTAGCAGCAATGCGCGAGAAGTAGAGAGCGGTAAGTTAGATTATATCATGATTGAGTATTATACTTTGATTGCGATGACATGTTTGTATGGTGGTATGTTAGGTATGGCGGCGCTGAATCAAAAACTAGCGAATATGAGTAATGTAGGAAAAAGAGTGGCAGTTTCTCCCGCAAAAAAGTCGACAGTGGTTTTATCGAGCGCTTTGGCTGGATATATTGTACAGCTAATTGGTTTATGCCTTTTGTTTGCATATACGGTTTTGATCTTACAGGTTGATTATGGTGATCGCATTGGTTTAGTATTCTTGCTTTCACTTATCGGTAGTTTTGCTGGTTTAATGCTAGGGGTGTTTGTGACGGCATTACTGAAGGTGAGTGAAAACACGAAAACTGGCATAATTATAGCTGTAACAATGTTTGGTTGTTTTTGTGCTGGCATGATGGGTGTGACTATGAAATACGTGGTTGATACAAACTTGCCGATTCTCAATTTGGTGAATCCTGCAAATATGATTACAGATGGGTTCTACTCCTTGTACTATTATGGATCATTGGGGAGATTTTGGTTTGATGTGGCGAGCTTGGGCATTTTTGCAGTTATCTTATTGTTAGTATCGAGCGTTGTCTTACGGAGGCAGAGATATGACAATATTTAAAACATTTTTAAGGATCTTACAGAAGAATATAGTTGTAGTTATTATCTCGACGTTGATGCTATTGATATTTGGTGGTTTTAATATGGCTGCCGATAACAATATTGGCGAATTTGTTGATGATAAGCCTGATGTGACAATTATTAATCATGATCAAGACGAAGGTATAACGCATGGCCTAATCGAGTACTTAGGTAGTAAAACTAATTTAATAGAGATCACAGATGATGAGGCGAAGCTCAAGGATGCATTATTTTATCGTGAAACGAATTTTATTATTTATATACCTGAAAACTATAATGCAGACTTTTTGAACGGCGAGAATCCTGAAATTCAATTCCAGAGCACCGGAGACTATCAGGCAGCCTTTGCAGAGATGATTTTGACTAATTATTTAAAGGTGATTGAAATTTACCGAGATACGCTGGTCGATTCGGGCGCGAATTCAGACGGTATGAACTTGTCAGAGCTTACCAGCAAGATTAATGATTCGGCCATGCGAAGTTTGGAGTCAGACATGAGTGTAGTCATAACCTCTCAAGTAGACACTGCGAGTATGTCAAGGGCGGCGATATTCTTTAATTTTGAAAGTTATGCGTTGCTTAATTCCCTGATATTTATTATTGCAATAATTATGATTGCCTTTAATGAGCCAAAAGTCTATCGGCGATTATTGGTGAGCAGTATGAAATCGAGCCGTCAAAGTCGGATATTACTGTTAGCTATTTTTTTGTTTGCTGATATAATATGGCTGTTGTATTTAGTTTTGGGCTATGTGCTACTTGGTGGTGATACGCTAATGAGTCTGCAAGGTTGTTGGTTTGTGCTCAGTTCATTTATTTTTATGCTTTGTGCGACATCGCTAGCCTTCTTAGTAGGGACGTTAGTGCGCAATCGAAACGCAGTTAACGGTATTGTAAATGTAATTGCATTAGGTAGCAGCTTCTTGTGTGGCGCGTTTGTCCCGCAGGCTTGGCTTCCTGGCGGCGTTTTAGCGTTTGCGCATCTTTTGCCGACATATTATTATATTGATGCTAATAATACAATTGCGGAAATGGAGGGTTTGGGTGAGGAAGCTTCGTGGAAGTTAGCAGTAGATTTTGGTATGATGATACTTTTCACATTATTGTTTGTGGGGTTGACGATTATCATACCAAAAATTCGACAAAAGCTAAAGAAGATGTAGTGCAGAGCATTGAATCGCGTGGTTTACGAAGCTCGTTTAATGGGATGCCGGATGACGGTTTTGAGATTCTCGGTGGCAGTGCGACGCGGATCACTCAGATAGATTTCGTGATGATAGCGTGGATTGGCGATGTCGAGTATGTAACCGTTTTGCTGGATATAGGTATGCATTTGATTGATTGTAGCAGGTTCATTATCATAACTGCCTTTATGTAAGCATTGGACACATAGACCTTCTTCGTAACTTAGAAATTCAACTTGGGAGAAGTCGCGGCGTTTCTTGTTGGTAGCTTCTTTGATTGCCCATGCAAAATCGGTCTGTGCAATAAACTCGGGCAGGCGAATGGCGGAAATGAAGTTGAAAGTTTGTTTATTGGTATAGTCAATTGCACCTTGCTGTCCGTTTTGCCACCAAAAACCTTCTAGCGGAGGGACGACATATTCGTAGAAACCAGCAATTTGATATGATGTTTTGTAGCTCATCTTGAGTGTAAAAGCAATAGCGTACAGTAGCTCAATAGATTGTTTATACTCGCCGTGTTCACTATTCGGATCGCCGTGACCGCGCACAGCAAGATAATTGATGGGCGGGACTTTAATAATGCTCGGAGATCCTTTAGGTTGATAGAGCTCTTTATATTCCTTTTTAAAATCGAAAGTCATAGCACTCCTTTATGGATATTATATACTATCGTGAATTTTTGTTTTGGTTTCGTATGCTTGAATTGCCCGGCTGGAGTATTTCAATTTAATATCATGAAGCTGAGTGGTAATGTTGGCAGTATTTTCTTCTGAGACAATACAACTATTTCCTAAATAGAGTTTTATGATGCAATGAAGAAGTTAGGTGTGAGAATTTTGTTAAATGCCTTTTCTAAAGAGATGCAGTTAGTTCTAGCCAGAGAGATATGATACAATAAAGAGTTCGAACGAAGGGACGTGATTGATATTTTCTCTAGGGTGACGTAATTATTTCTGAAGCTGCAAGCTTATGATATAATGAGAGTAATGCTATTAAAGTGAGGTAATCAATGCGCGCATTACACCTGTTTTTTCGGTTACATCGGCCGTATGAGCTAAAGCCCGTCGATGGGGTGGAAACGGATCTTTTTGGTGGTGAAGCCGCTTTTCGTGAAGCAAATCGGACGGAATATCAGCCTTTTCTGGCCTTGTTGGAGCGCAATACACAAAAATATCCAAAGTTTGTTTTTTCGCTGGCTATTTCTGGAGTCTGGTTAGAGCAGGCGGAACAGTGGGATCCGGAGCTTGTACGTCGGTTGCGGAAACTAGTGAATTTAGGTCATGCACAATTGTTAGCTGAACCGTATTACTATTCATTGGCGTCATTCTATAATGCGGATGAATTTGAATCGCAGATGTCTTTACACAAGAAGAAAATGGAATACGTATTTGGTGTAGAGTGCCAGGTTGTAGCAATGCCAGAGTTAATGTACAATGACAAGATTGCGAAGTGGGCGGACGAGGCTGGGTTTAGCGGTATTTTAGCTGGCGGAGCGGAGCAGATTTTGCAATGGCAGAACATTAACCAAGTGTTTGAAGCGGAGGGGTGTGATAATTTGCGTGTATTATGTCAAAACTCTCGTTTTTCCCATGCGATCATGCAAGGTCATGAGTTGGTAATGGTGGAAGGAGTAAAAACGTCAAATGAATTTACAGAGTCGCCTGAAGATGTGCAAGAGATTGTTTCAAAAGCTCGCAAGAAGGCTACGGTTGCTGAATTTGTCAGGGGGTTGCATAATAGCGGAGAAACGAAAGTCAATGACATAACGCGAACGAAAAAAATCGCTCGTATGACGACTGGGCAAATGGTGTTTTCAGCAAAGAAACTGCAGAAAGAATTGGACATCGAATGTTTACGTGGTAATATGATCAGTATTTGTCTTGATACTCAGATTTTCAGTCGCTTTCGCTCTGATGGTATTGTGCGGTTTTTCGATGAGTTTATTTCGAATTGGTTGAAGGTGCCCGGTAATCATTTTGTAAGAGCTTCGGAGCTAATTGATGGGTCGCAGCCCGCTGCGACGCTTTCGGCGCCAACGACGATAGATTGGCGCTTGAAAGAACGTAGCAGAAGATACGGACTGATTGCGCTAGATGCAGCGCAGTTTTGCCCGCCGGAATGGCTGAATCTGCCTATGCAACAGCGGCTGTCGGAGCGGGTCTATGCCATGAGGGATAATGTTTTGATGACGAACGATGAAGTGCTACGATATTATTTTGGACGGTTGACGTGTCTAGACTATATTGCGATGATTAATCCTGCTTGCCCTGTATTAGTGGGTGATGCTTATGCGCGAAAGCGCCACGAGGATTTAGCGCAGTCTAATTTGGAGCATTTTGAAGCGGTGCTGGATGATTTTATGCAACAGATTATTTCGAAGCAGCCGCAACCGCAGAAGTTGGCAGCTGCAACAGAGAGTACTGATCAACAGAATATTTTCGATGCTACTGTAAAGAATGATGATTTGCAAGTGGATCAGTCGTCTGACTTTTCCGTAAAAGTCCATCGTGGTAAACCTAAGATGTCGAAATCTGGGATAAATATTGTGCAGCAAAAAGGAGACGTTACGGCAGGGTCTCAAGCGAAAGCACGCCGACGAGCTACAAATGTCGCATTCCGGCAGCGTAACCAAACAGCTCAGGATATCTCTGATTCGAACCCGGGCGTTGAATACGGTAAGATTGTGGATCATGGACCGGTTGCGGCGGGAGAAGATTGGGGCAGCAGGATGGCTAATGCGCAGGATGTTCTAGACTATAAGGAGAATGGCATTGGTGCCCCTTTTGAAGTTGAAGAGACAGATGAGGTGGATGATGTAGCGACGGAAGTGCAGGTTTTGGCACAGCGTTTGGCTCAGAATCGGAACTCGGGTCGGAGCTATGATGATTTGACTGAGGCGGAGATTATCGTACAGGAGTCGGTGGCGAAAAGTGTCAAAACCGGTTCTATCAAGAAGTCAAAACCTAAGAAGCGTATTTTGCGACGTTTGACAATAGAGTGATCTCCGTTTGAGAGAGTGGGGTGATGCGCGGCGGCGTAACAGCATATTCATACCATTATCCCTGCCGTACTAGACAGCGGAGGGGAATGGCGAACCAACGTGGTGTAAGCCCCGACTGATTAGTGGCGGTAGTATCAAAATATAATTCTGTGCCTGCCTGAAAATCAGATCCAGCCCTTGAAGACCAAGCATAGCCAAAAGCGCCAGCTTCGCGGTCAACCCATCCCTCCTGGCTCGTGCGCCGCTGCTCCGCACGAAAAAGTAGTTAAGAGAAGCGATGGCTTTTGTGCGAGAACTAAGTTGCAAGTCTTTTAAGGAGCATTCGAATAATTGTTCAGGCATAATTCCCTGGGACTCTGCCTCAGAATGTTGATGATCGCGCGAAGTATAAAATTGGTTAGTTATTCAACAAAACCCTGGAAAAACCAGGGTAGGTTGAGGATAGCGGGTAGTGCTAACGCTTCTTCTCTTTGACTTCGTTGCGACCAAGATTTTTCTTGGTTTCTGTGAAGATGACGTGCTTACGCAGAATAGGATCATATTTGCGGAGCGTCAACTTGTCAGGAGTGTTCATAGTATTCTTTTTAGTGTAATACTGACGAATTCCAGATTCCTCAGAAACTAAGCCAACAAGTTTGCGTTTAGTATTATTCTTCTTTGCCATAATATCTTGTATTGTATCACAAAAATCACGTAGTGTAAATACGTAAGAGCTAGATTTTATGTGTCTATAGACAGATTGTTTATTGAAAGGAACGTTAATATGTCGTGCGGAGCGGACATGCTGCTTCTGGTGGTAACACGACTAGTACTGGAGCGCTTGGATTTAATTGGTCGCATAAAGCATTTTATGACAGCAATTACTTTGGGGCTTTTGATCTGTATTTCTACGAACTGGTTGGCGATTCCACGAACAATGATGTTCGCTATATCGGTCTTCCCCTCCGCTGTCTAGTACGGCAGGGATAATGGTAGGAATATAAAACTATGAATTTAGTGTTTTTATAATATGGTGAGCAATTTGTTTGAGCGTATTAGTACGGTGCTTAGAAGTATTATAATAAGGAAAATTATATGTTTTGCATTCGGCTTGAAAAATCTGATCAAGTTGATAAAAACGTTGAGCTCGTTCATGTAATTCTTGGTCGCTGAGGTAATAGCTCCAATCCTGTGCCGTATCGTGTTGACGAATCATAGTTTGTATTTGTTCAGCCGTGAGTGCGCCATGCCCAAGAAAAATTGGAAGTATTTGATTTTTTTCTTTTCTTTGGATGAGATGGTGTGGATAGATTGGTGTGCCTTCGAGGATAAACCCTTGTTGATTGTAATTTTGGCGTGTTTGTTGTTCGAGAAAGCCTAATAATAAATTTACAAAGTAGTCGCTGGCTTCATAATGCAGAAGTTCGGCGGCGAACTTCTGCGGTAAATCCTGCATAATGGCGGCGCGCAAAGCGTCGGTATGAATGAGATTGTACTGTGGTATTTCGCGTTTCAGCATGCGCGCTAAAGTTGATTTACCGGTACGCCCGGAGCCGAGAATAAGAATGTTTTGCATTAGGCTATTTTTTCTTAGGTGAGTGCGTGACGAAATAGTTATATGATGCATTTAGAATTTCTGAAGCCAATGGGCCGTCGAGGTCCTCGAGCAAGTACATTGGTTTGGCATTTTGGTAAGGGACTTTTTCTGGTAAATGGTATTGTGCTAAATCGGGATTATTCTTGAGTAGGATTTTTGCATCATAAATTCCGCCAATATAAACGCCTCTGCTATATAGCAAATATTCGCCCATCATGGGACGGCATGTGAAGTCACCGAGCTGGTCAAGTTTGGTTTTTATATTTTCAAGTTGAGGTTTGCTAGTTGGCATATTGTTTTTCCTGTTTGATTATTTATATTGTAGCGTAAAATGAAAAATTGAGAAGTGTTTTTAGATGGTTGGTATTGGTGAGTTGCATTTTTAATAAACGAGATAATTTCATCAGGTTTGACTATTATCTAGTTGATTTTGCGCAGTATTCCCTCTTGATTATTTTTAGGATAATTTTTTAATATGGAAAATTGTATAATTGGTAGGTTGATATTCTTTAGGATAATTTTCTAATAAGTTTTTCGAAAATAAATTTAATTAATTTAAAATTAGTTTTTAAATTTTTGGCGGAACATGGCACTAGTTCCTACCATTATCCCTACCGTACTAGACAGCGGAGGGGACGACCACTCCAACGCACATATGTTATTCTAGGATAAACTCCGATATTGTTAAAAGAAATTGCATATGCCGACGCTCCATTATCTGAAATTGTACGTAATGGCCAAGCCGACCCCACATGACCAACATTACCAAACCAACCAGTTCTGTCGACATATCCGCTCCGCACGAAAAATGCGATAATAATGACATGCGATGCTGTCAAAATAAGTTGATTTATAATGAAGCCTAATGAAATTTTCGTAAAATGCGCAGTGTATTAATGATTGTAAGCAATGTGACGCCAGTGTCGGCGAAAACCGCCCACCACATATTGACGAGACCGAAGAGGCTAAAAGCGAGAATTGCGATTTTGACACTAATGGCGAAAATTAGATTTTGAATGATGACTTTCTTAGTGAAACGGGAAAGCCGGATAGCTTGAATAATTGATGCAAGATTGTCGTTCATAATAACGATATCAGCAGCTTCAACAGCAGCTTCGCTTCCGATTCCGCCCATAGCAATGCCGATATCAGCGCGTCGCAAAACTGGCGCATCATTGATACCGTCGCCGACAAAAACTGCGAGATGGTTTTGTTGATGAATGGTTTCGAAGGTGTGAAATTTATCTTCGGGTAACATGTCAGAATAAATTTGATCAATATTTAGTTTTTGTCCGATGGTCGTGGCGACTTGTTTTTTGTCGCCTGTGAACATGTAGGTCGTGAATTCAAGTTGTTTTAACTTTTGGATAGTGTCGGCCGCGTTAGGTTTGATTGTGTCAGTGATAAAAATTGAAGCGACGTGTTTGTGATTAATATTGACGTGCAAAGTGGCGTTTTCTTGACATTGGCAGGCGCGTTGATTGCCGACGATAATTTGGTTTTTGCCGATTTGATAACTAATTCCCTGTCCAGAAGTTTCTTGAAAATGTTTGACTTTGGCTGTATCGATTTTTGTTGATGTCAAAGCGAGAATAGATTTGGCAATGGGGTGGGTCGACAAAGCTTCGCCTTGGGCGACGAGTTTGATAATTTCATCTTCGGTGTAATTGTGATCATAAAGACGAATTTTGCTGACGGCGAATTTACCGTCGGTAAGTGTGCCGGTTTTGTCGAAAATAATTTGTTTAGCATTGCTGAGATTGTCAAGATAATTGCTGCCTTTGATGAGGATGCCGCATTTGCTTGCGACGCCAATGCCAGTAAAATAAGCGAGCGGGACGGAAATTGCGATCGCGCAAGGACAAGAAATGACGAGAAAGGTGAGACTGCGATAAATTGCGTCATTCAATGATACGTGAAAAACGAGTGGCAGAATTACCGCAACGATAACAGCAAGAATTAGAATGCAGGGCGTATAAAATTTACTAATGCGACTGACGATAGTTTCGGTTTTGGCTTTGCGCTCAGTGGCATCTTCGAGCAGATCGAGGATACGGGCGACGGTAGAGTTGGAATAAGTTTTAGTAGCACGAGCTTTGATCGTGTTGCCGAGATTGATTGATCCAGACATGAGAGTTTGACCGCGCATAATATCGACTGGTAAACTTTCGCCGGTCAAAGCGGACATATCAAGTAGGGCGGAAGATTGCATCAATTTACTATCAACGGGAATGTATTCGCCTTTTTTAATAATGAGCTGGTCGCCGATTTTGATATTTTCCGCTTTGACGCGCTTGAGTGTATCACCTTGTTTGACGGTGGCATACGGTTCTTTAATGCTGATAAGATCTTGAATGGATTTTCGCGACGTATTAATCGCGCGTTCTTCGAGAATTTTACCGATCGTATATAAAACGATTACCATCATGCCTTCAAGTGGCTCGCCAATTATCAAGGCGCCAATACATGAGATGGTAATGAGCGCGTTTTCGTTGACGGTGTGACTTTTGATAAGTAGTTTCGTGGCGATAATTGCGGTGCGATAAAGTAGAATTCCGTAAGCTAGCAAATATAAAATGAATTTGATGGAGTTTGAAAGTGGCAAAAAGTAGGTCAGAAGTCCGAGACTGAAACCAATGAGCATAGTGGCAAGTGAATAAGTTTTGTTGCTGGTAGGAATAGTTGCAGAAGTAGTCGTGGCGGTTGTTTCCGGCTCGACTTCTTGAATCAAACGATTGATTTGTTTGAGCGAAATTTTTGTATTGCTTTCAAAAGATAATTTCATTGTGCTGAAATTAACTATGACGTTTTGAAGATCGGGATTTTTGGTTAAATGTTCTTCGATTTCGCGTGCACAATTAGCACAGTCGAGATTCTGTAAATTAAATTTGTATTTCATAATGATTCCTCGGATAAATTATGAATTAATTATTTTGTAGAATTATTCGCGTTTTAATGCGACGATTAATTCAGATGCTTAATATGCTCTAGACCAAGTTCGTAAATGTTAGTAATATGTTCATCGTCGAGCATGTAATAAATCTCGCGTCCGGCGCGGCGGTATTTGACGACGTGGGCGTCGCGTAGAATCGCCAGTTGGTGTGAAATGGATGATTTGGTCATATTGAGGACATTGGCAATATCGCAAACGCACATTTCGTTGCGGTCGAGGGTTTGCAGGATTTTGATACGCGTTGAATCGCTCAAAACTTTAAAAAGATCGGATAATTCGAGAATTTCGATCTCGGGGGATTGATTATGACGTGCGCGTGCGACAATTTCGGGGTGAATCATATTACAGTCACACATTAATTCAGATTTACTCATGATTGTATTATAGTTGAGCAAGCATTCAACTGTCAAGGACAAAATAAAAAATTTGCAACACGTGACGCATAATTTTTATAATAGATTACTCTTCTTCGTTGTCACCGAGGAATTCGTTGAGCTTTTCGAGTGAATAAGCGTCGTAATCGCATGGGTCGATGATCGATCCGTGCAAAAATTCTTCAATAATATCGCTTTTGGGCGATTGCATGGTGTGATTCCTGAGTTTTGATTAATTATAAAACAAATTGACGGTAACTAAAAGATTGAAAAGCATGAGTCTTGAAAATAAGATGGGAGGGAGCGTGATGATTTTTGGAAGCAGGATAACGCGATTGCTGTGCAATCGCTACCCTCGGGGCATCGTTTCGGAAAGACAAAGTCGTTTTTGTCTTTCGCTCAACTCCTATCGAGGACGAACCTAGCGCTACACGCTTCGGTTCTTTGCCTTCCTTTACTGATGTCTCAAAATGATAATATTCTGAGCGAGTGCTCAGAATATTATCATGGTGCTGGAAATAGGACGGCGGGAAATTGCTATGCAATTTTCTTGCTGCTGTCGTAGCGTCCAAAAAAGAAAACTAGTTTTTTGTCCTATCGCCACTCCAGCAGGACGAACCTTAACGGTCCGTGTCCTATGGTAAAAAAGTAGTAACTCTAGCCTAAGCTAGAGTGATTACTTTGGTGCTGGAAGTAGGACTCGAACCTACGAAGGCCGAAGCCGAGAGATTTACAGTCTCTTGTCATTGCCACTAGACGATTCCAGCAGAAAGGAGGTTGGCATATGAGGATACGCCATCCTCATTAGGATTATATCAAACCTTGTAATTTTTTGCAACATTTGCTACAATGAAAGTATCGCCGTGTTAGCTCAGTTAGTAGAGCAGCCGCCTTGTAAGCGGCAGGTCGTCGGG